>NZ_MLCR01000027.1:0-24079 GCF_001875735.1 Corynebacterium sp. NML120713 | reverse complement strand
ACGCCTGAAGTGGTGGACCTTCCGGTCTACGGCAGGGAATCCCGATTCAACGAGCACTGTCCCGCCGTAGGCCCAGGCAGGACCTGGAATCCATATCCAAAAAAGCACACATTTTGTCGCTTAACCCACCGTCAACGGGTCACGCTTAGTGAACCGGATGTACTTCTCTGCATCTCGGCGTAGGGTGCGCTTCGTCAACTGGCCGACGCGCTCCGCCAGGTCATCTGGGCTGAATTCGGTGCTTCCTGTTTTCACATACCGCTCACGGAAAACGTCGATAGACCGGAAGTACTCCGGGTCAAAAATCGAGACAAGCCCGTAGATCTCTTCAAGGCGGTTCTGTAATGGGGTTGCTGTGAGCAGCACTACCTTGCTTGCACCATCAAAAACCTCACCGACCGAATGCGCCACTTTGGCATGCTTCCTGCCCTTATAAAAGTTGCGTAGACGGTGGGCCTCGTCAGCAACGACTAAGTCCCACGGACGCATCAGGTCGGCCTTGTTCTGCTGGACAAACTCGTAGGAAGCAATCAAGACCTGACCAGGCGCCTTGTTAGCCAGGAGCGTGGTCTTGGACTTTGCATCGAGCAGCTCGGATGGGATCAAGAACTTCTCGTACAGCTCCTGCTTCCACTGTTGCCGAAGACTGGCAGGCGCAACGATCAGGATGCGACGTTTACGCTCCGCCCAGTACTGCGTAATAACGATGCCCGCCTCGATCGTCTTACCGAGGCCGACCTCATCGGCCAACACGACTCCCCTAGTCGCGTTGCCCTTCAGCGCGAATAGTGCTGCCTCAATCTGGTGAGGTTTGGGTTCCACTTGGGCGTCGAAAAGCAGTCCTGCAAGCTTGCCGACATGATCGTTGGCATAACTCCGCTCAAGCTCATGCGCGAAATACTTCGCTTGATGGTTGGAGAGGTGCATCCCGAAGGAGATTCCGGGGTTCTCTGGGCTTACGCTCTCCGGTACAGACTGGTCAGGGCTCTGAATCATAAATTTCCTGATGTAGTGAAACCGCTTGAATGTAACTGCGTCATTGTACTGTAGCGAGAGGGGCGTGAAGGGTGAATGCGGATGACTCTACGGATTTCACCGCCCATTCCTTTCCACTGTTCGAACAAGAATTCCACAGCCCGCCAGTAATGTCCGGACCGTCTTTTATATTGGGGTCTATGACAAATGAAAACCCTATATACGCGCGGTATGTGCTCACGTTGCCGTCGAAAGTATCCGACAAAATCGCGACAGACCACGGCGCTGGCCACCGCCTTTTGATGGCGCTGCTTCCTGATGGAGTGCTTGATCACCAATCCCCGCGACAGTCCGCACACCTGCTGTGGACGATGGCGAAACCAACTGAGATGCTCGTCAGTTCCTGCATCCCGTTGAAGCAGACAGCCGATATTTCGGTGGTGGCCGCAGAACACACCGAACCGCAGGCTGGAAAGCGCTATCTCCTCCAGACAACGGTTGAAACCACTTACACCCCTGCTACGTGGGTACCGGAAGAAATCTGGAACCTTCCGAACCGGCCGGCAATCCATGGCAAACGTGTCCCCGTGCCGAACGAAAAGCTCGAGCAATGGTTGGTGGAAAAACTTGAGCGGGCCGGCTTCTCGGTCGCCAGTCTTGATGCTGCACGCTCGTACCGGCTGCCGATCAGGAAACGTACGGTGCCGGTTGCAGATATTGCTGCTGAAGTCACAGTCGCGGACGCTGAGTTGGCGCTGAGGGCGTATCGCGAGGGCTTCGGCAGGTCGAAAAACTTTGGCTGCGGCCTTTTGCGGCTCTCGCCACTCGCATAAACCCACTTGAACTATCTGAAAGGACTACTTCTTATGTCTCATGATTCCCTCTCAAAGAACTACGCGGCGATCACATATGTTGGGGACATGGTGCCCACAGCTGGTCGTGGCGCACCAATCGCACCGCCGACCTACATTGGAAGCTCTGATGGGGCTGCATTTGCTCGTTCTGAGGCGCAACCAGTACCTACTCCTGAATCGGGCTATCGCGAGTTCGCGAAGGACCCTGATTCTGGTGCGCTCGTGCTTCGTCCGTCGGTTGTTGTGAATTCGCTTGGTGCTGAGGCAACGCGGATTGAAACGGCGATCATCGAAAATGAGGATCTCTTGGGGCTAAAGCTGCCAGGTATCTTCTTGGATCATGAAAAGACCAGCGACGAGAAGCTACTCGAGGTGGCAACGAAGGCGTTGAAGAAGAAGGATGCAGCACCGTATGACGAGAAGTTCCTCGCTGAAATGCTGCGTAATGACCTACGCCAGGCTGAAGCGAGCACGTGGGTGACTTCTCACCGTCATGCGGATGCATACATCAGGCACAGCGAGATTGATGGCAAGCAGATCTGGGCAGATCGCGATAGCGAGGTGTACAGGATCATCACTAACGCCTCAGCCGATCGTGCAGACTTGCTGTTCCGCTACTTCCCTAACTCCGCGCTGTTTGGGTTCTGGCTGTCGTCGGTCGCTCCGCGGCGTCACAAGCTGGCGCGTTCGCTCTCGTCGGTGATGACAGGCTATGACGCGCACGATATTGCGTATGGCGCGACGAAAGGTGACGTACTTGGCGGCATCTCGGCCGAAGTGAATTTGCAGCGGGATGATAAGACACTGGAGCTTTGCGAAGGCGGCGACCAATCCCCATCGGAGTTCGGTCTCGGTCCTGTACCAAACGCACCGACGACAAAGGCCTTTTCGTGCGGTTCTATTCTGCGCCAGTCCTCTGTATCGTTGACCAACCTGCGGCACCTTAAGGTGCCTGGTAACCGCGAAGCGTCGCATCTGATTGCTGATGTACTGGCCTGGCTAGGAATCTTCGGGTTGCTTGTTACGCAGGATGACAACTTCCTCCGTTCAGGGTGTGACCTGGTCACGGTGCAGTCGACATCAGGATTCAAGCGCATCACCGCTGCTGGTACTGCTGAGGATTGGGACATTGACTTGGACGCAGCGATCGCTGGTTTCCAGGCAGCATATGGCCGACTGCCTGAGGAGCTGCGCTTCGCAGAGCCGATCTATACCGAGTACCCGGAGGCCATTTTGGCTGCACGAGCGACGACTATCCTGAACGAGTCCAAAGCTTCGAAGTCTGAGAAAGGCAAGAAGAAGTCTGAGAAAGGCAAGAAGTAGTGGCACTGACATTTTCCGTTCAATTTGTCGCGGGGATGTACTCGGGGCATCACGAGGATCATGTCGTGTTCCCGCCGTCGCCAGCGAGGTTGGTCGCAGCGCTGCTTGCAGCGGCACATCGCTTACCGGAGGTCGAAGATGCTCGTGCGATTTTGAGTGAGATATGCGCTGCGGCGGATCCGCTCATCGTTGTCCCGCCCGCGTATGCAGGAGGCTCAGGAGAAACGTATATGCAGCCGATTACCGCAACCCCGGGCGGTAAGAAAGCTAATCAAAAGGTGTTTGAAGGTCCGCAGAGAATCATGAGGCAACGCGGTGGAAAGATTCGCAAGCGCTCCAGTGGGCATTTTGTGGTCACTGGGGACCTGTACTTCGTGTGGGAGCAGCTCGACATCAACGATGAGCAGCTTGCGCTGGTGCAGCAGCTCGCCAACGACGTCGGGTATTTCGGCCGCGAGTCTGACCTGGTGGTGATCAGCGCAGGCCGCACCTCCAAGGTTGACTTGATCCGCGAGTGTGCGAACTCGCATGAGTTCTACTCGCCGATGCCACGGGGAGGTAAGCAACTCCGTGTGCTCTCACCGGGTTTTCTGAGCTGGCTCGATGATCGCTACGCGTCCACGTTCGGTGAGGATGCACGGGTCACCATTCCCGTGGATCACCGCGTGCGGACAGCTTCGTATGCTCCCGCCGCAGTGGTTCCGAACAACGACAGTGTGCTCGTTCCCCTCGCTTTTCGACGCCCACTTCCCCTCGAGCAGGCGCTCAAGTACGCGAAGTCGGTTCGTGGCGAAGGCGGCGTCGCAGCCTTCCCTCTAACCCGTTCCGGCAACCGTTACCTGGATGGCTCCGCGGTAGGCCTAGGCGTCGTGACCACCGGTGGAGTCGTTCTTGATCCGTCATTCGATACTGAAGTACTCGGCGAGAATACAGGGGCGATCACGCTGCAGCCGAGCTATTGGCTTCGCCCAGCGCAGGTTTGGATGGCAGCGGTTCCGTTCATAGGCCACCCTGACAAGTGGGTCGCTACCCAGCAGATTCTTGCCGCGGTACCCGATGCCGAAATCCTTGAGATGTCTGCAGCGCCTGTTCGCGCCGGGCAACAGCATGTTCCGACGTTACCCACGCAGCGCGCTTGGCATCTTGTTTTGCGCACCCCGGATGTCGTCCACGGCCCGCTGTTACTGGACCCTAAGCATGGCACCGGAGTCTGTCTTCCCGATTATCGAGCGAAAGAGGCCCAATCATGAGCACTTTCCCAACATTTGCCTCGTTCTACGAGGCGGTGCATGGATTCGCGCCGTTCAAGTGGCAAGATGAGCTCGCCCAGCAAGTGTGGGAGCGCAAGAGCTGGCCTGAGCAGGTCGCTGCACCAACCGGTGCCGGCAAGACCTCGGCGTTGGATATTGCCGTCTGGGCGCTAGCAAAAGACGTTGCCGAGCACGGCGTAGGTGCGCGCCATTTTCCGCTGCGTATTTTCCTCACAGTTGAGCGCCGCTTAGTAGTGGATGGTGCTGCTGCACACGGCGCCATTATCGCGAACAGACTCGAGACACAGCCGCAGCTTGCGCCGGTACGAGACGCGCTACGCCAGCTGCTTCCACGAGATCACAAGGGGCCGGTGCTTCGTGTCACGTCGCTCCATGGTGGCAAAGCCCCCGAACGTGAGTGGCTTACTCCGGTGGGCGCACAAATCATTACGGCAACGGTAACGCAGCTTGCTTCCCGCACGCTGTTCCGAGGCGTCTCTGTCTCCCCACGCACACTGTCCATGCATGCAGGTCTTACGGGTGTTGATCGCCTCATTCTTATCGACGAACCCCACCTTGCCCCGGCCGCCGTCAAAATGTGGCGCGAGGTGGAGCAACTCCAACGCCAGTACCCGCGTTCGCCTCTCGTAGGCTCGACCGTTGTTCTCGGAGCGACAATTCCTGAAAGCCTGAGGTCAGCTGATTGCTTCATTGGTTCTCTTGCCGAGGATCCGTCTCCAGCGGCGAAGGCCCGGTTGGGGATCAAGAAACCGGTCCGATTAGTTGAGACGTCGAAGCCGGTAGACGAGCTGGTAGCGGCTGCGGAAACCGCATTTCAATCACGCTCCCAAGACCCAGACAGCGATGGCGTCTTGGTCGTAGTGAATACGGTGAAGCGGGCTGTTGATGTGGCGAAGAAATTGCGTACGAAGCTGAAGCGTAGTTCTGCCAATGTCGTGTTGCTGACTTCGACGGTTCGACCCATTGATCGGGTACTGCCGGATGATTTCACTCCGGACACGGTGATCGTCGCAACGCAGACTGTCGAGGTCGGCGTGGACATTGATGCAGAGGTACTGGTGACGGAGTTGCCGTCGCTACCTGCACTAGTGCAACGCTTTGGGCGTGTGAATCGTACCGGCCTGCGCCAGCAGCGCGAGTCCACTGTTGTGATTCCGGTAAAGCCTGACGGTGCCGCGAAATCCATTTATGGACGCGAGCAGATGCAGGCATCGCGTGACAGTCTCTTTGCACAGGCAGAAGACGGTCTGATCGGAGACGCAAGCACGCTCGTGGTTCCCTCTGAGGCATGGGAACCTGATCCTCGTACCTGTTCGGTGGAGGAGTACTTGCCTCGTTTGACTTCGACCAGGCCTCCGGCGCAGGTTCCGTGGGAAGCGTTGGCGTTCGGACCTGATGCGACAGACCGCGCTAGTGTCACATTGGCGTGGCGTGAAAACCTGGATGAGATACTTGACCAAGCGCAAGTATTTCCCGACGAAACGATCGCTATTCCGATCGGGCAGGCGCAGGCGTTTCTCTCTGGAAAGTCATCGGATGCGGCGTTCGCGGATACTGTGGCGAGGAGTGGCGACAAACCGAAGTCGCAGCGTATCACCATCAACTGTCGTATTCGTGTTGGCGAAGAATGGGTGCAGCCCGAGTCCATCAGCCAGGTGGAACCGGATGCGCTAGTGGTTATCTCTGCGTCCGAGGGAGGCTACTCCCCAGAGACGGGGTTCTCTACGAAGCTGCAAGCGCCGGTGGAAGACCAATCGATGCAGATCTGTGTTCAGCAGGGACGTGGTTTCTTCGATATCGGGCTTCTCGATGAGCAAGACCTCTTCATGCTTGCCGAGCAACTTGGCCTCGAACCAGCCGATCTCATCTTGCAACGCATAGCGGAGCGCTTCTCCGACGTTGACGTTGAGAACCTCGACGTTGTGCTCAGCGGCCGTGCCGTTGGCGTCCGCTACTCCACAGCTGCAGCGCGACGCACCCCCAAACGCGTCACGCTTGCCGACCACAGCGTGCAGACTTCCCAGCTCGCCGAACAATACGCGACGCTTTCCGGTATTCCCGACGACATGGTTGAAGCAGTCTCTCGCGCCGGGCTCCTTCATGACGCCGGCAAGGTTGACCCCGGATTCCAACACAGTTTCGGCAACTATCTGCCTGAACCCGTTGCGAAACCGGTCGGTCGCGTCATGCCGTCGTTGCTTGATCGCGGTCAAACGACGTGGCGTCACGAAGTCCTTTCAGCGACCGCGGTTCGTGGTGACTCTTTCGCGGACGAACTCGTGCGCCACCTGATCCTGTCCCACCACGGTTGGGCTCGGCGCCTGAGCCCGCACGATGGCACAACCTACACGAACTCACTGCGCTACCGACTTCTCGAGGAACAATTTGGACCTTGGGGCGTGGCCCTTTACGAAACGATGCTGCGGAGCGCGGATTGGGCAGCATCGGCCTCTCCACGCAGTGGACTAGCCGAGTCGTGGGAGTCCCTCAACATCCATGTCAACCCCAATTCCCTCGTCGATGTCTCCGAGTACGCGGTGACGCACGTGTTCACAGGCCCACGGCCGTATTCCCTCACGATGCTTCTCGCAGGCATCGGAGCGCTCGCTTCTTGCGTCCGCAATGGCGATACCTCGGCGAAACTCAGGGTGGTCGACGGCAAGGTGGAACTGTCGTCGACAGTTGATCCTTCTTGGGACATGCAGCTCTATAACTCGATGGCCTTTTCTCTAGAGGTCGGGGCCGGTTTCAAGAGTCCGGATGGCACTTTGTGCGATAGTGATGCAAAGGATCGAGTGAAGGGGCGAAATAAGTGGTACCTCCAACACCGGCAGTCGGCGCTTGAACAGTGCCCGGAGGCCGCTCCTTTGTTTTTCGATGCCTTCACTGACGATGGGGAGTCGAGGTTGTTCTCAATCCCGATTTTCCACGGGAACGGAAAGCCGTATTTTGCCATTGTCACCGATGACCCCGTTCAACGAACACAATCACTTTACGACCCCACCATCGGCCTCGTGGATGGCAAAGGGACCGGAGGACTCGACGTCAACACAGACGATCGCTTCTCTGGTGACATGGATCGGCGATACTCCGAAGACCATCTGGCCTGGGCAATCGCGGGCATGGTTGCACTCGGCATGCCAGGTGACGAGAACGGGTCCGGTGTCCGCGATAGGCAATTGACACTGACCGCGCCTACCGAATGGTCGACTTTGGAAGAAATCCAAGACTTCGTCATGAGTCCCATTTCGACCTTGCCAATCTACAAGTGGCGCGACCAGCCAACCCGGCAATCTGGCCAAATCAAAGTATGGGAGCCCATCATGGACAGTTCTTAATCCCCGTAGTGTCACGGTTGTGCTCCGGTTTAAGACTACTAGTGCTCCTGCCTTGCTGACGGGGCAGTCGTATCTAAAATGGTCGGTGGTGTGACATCACTCCAGGTCAGTAAGCGTCTTCCCCGCATGCGCGGGGGTGGTCCGGACTTCCGTGAGTTTGCCGCCTCAGATATTGGGTCTTCCCCGCATGCGCGGGGGTGGTCCCTTATCCAACTGCGTCATATCGAACCTGGCGGCGTCTTCCCCGCATGCGCGGGGGTGGTCCCTTATCCAACTGCGTCATATCGAACCTGGCGGCGTCTTCCCCGCATGCGCGGGGGTGGTCCCCAAATCAAGCAACGTGCGGTCACCAGACTGAGGTCTTCCCCGCATGCGCGGGGGTGGTCCTAGCTCACATGCTCAACGATGCTGCGGACTTCTGTCTTCCCCGCATGCGCGGGGGTGGTCCCGGACCGTCATACCGACGATGTAGGTAGCGCTCGTCTTCCCCGCATGCGCGGGGGTGGTCCCCACTCTTTGCGGACTCGAACTGTATGAAGGAAGTCTTCCCCGCATGCGCGGGGGTGGTCCCGTACTGGGAGCGCACCACCCAGTACATTATCGGTCTTCCCCGCATGCGCGGGGGTGGTCCCATGTGCCGCATCAGCGCCGACGACCCATCCCAGTCTTCCCCGCATGCGCGGGGGTGGTCCCTCCACGCCACCATAAAGTTTCCCCCCATCGTTGTCTTCCCCGCATGCGCGGGGGTGGTCCCGTTCCATGGCCCGTAGGTAGACATCATGAACGGTCTTCCCCGCATGCGCGGGGGTGGTCCGAAATTTTTAACCTCATTGGTCTTATCGCTAATGTCTTCCCCGCATGCGCGGGGGTGGTCCTAAATGGACCCGATTACAGCACAGCTCGCTATCGTCTTCCCCGCATGCGCGGGGGTGGTCCCCTGGTTCCAGGCGAAGTAGTCGGATAGATCACGTCTTCCCCGCATGCGCGGGGGTGGTCCCCACCAAAGGGGGCACATGTCAAACCAACCGAGGTCTTCCCCGCATGCGCGGGGGTGGTCCCGCGGGGCATGGGGTGGTGGCGAACATTGTGGCGTCTTCCCCGCATGCGCGGGGGTGGTCCGGTTTTCCACACCCCGGCTTGTACGACAACGACGTCTTCCCCGCATGCGCGGGGGTGGTCCGGTTTTCCACACCCCGGCTTGTACGACAACGACGTCTTCCCCGCATGCGCGGGGGTGGTCCCTATCAGACGCGGTAGGCGGGCTGTTTGGTGGCGTCTTCCCCGCATGCGCGGGGGTGGTCCGGTAGACGCGGATACCGCACTGGCCGAGGCGAAGTCTTCCCCGCATGCGCGGGGGTGGTCCCCAAAGCAATGTTCTCGCCACCGCAGGCGAGATGTCTTCCCCGCATGCGCGGGGGTGGTCCGCAGGGCTTTAAGCGCAAAACAGACGCGCAAGCGTCTTCCCCGCATACGCGGGGGTGGTCCCTCATCGATGACGGTCGCGTCGTAGTCGTCTTGGTCTTCCCCGCATACGCGGGGGTGGTCCGCACTGCGCCCCCTCCACACGCAGACGGGTAAGGTCTTCCCCTCATACGCGGGGGTGGTCCGCCAACGTCATCGGAGAACAGCGTGCCCGGCCAGTCTCCCCCGCATACGCGGGGGTGGTCCCGTGGGCGTGCAATCCAGGAGGGTGCAGCGCAGGTCTTCCCCGCATACGCGGGGGTGGTCCCAACAAGCTGCAACAGCCGCAACCCTTGATCACGTCTTCCCCGCATACGCGGGGGGTCCCGAGTCCAACGGGCGTGAAACGTCCGGCCAAATGTCTTCCCCGCATGCGCGGGAGTGATCCCTTGGTTATGGTGGCCTTGATCAGCTGCGAGGTGTCTTCCCTCCATGCGTGGGGGGTGGTCCCCGAATCAGGCAAGCCGTACTTTGTGTCGGAGCGTCTTCCCCGCATGCGCGGGGGTGGTCCCAGCCGGGATGGTCACGGCGCGGGGGTTCGATTGTCTTCCCCGCATGCGCGGGGGTGGTCGAGGATGACCTTCCCAACCTGCCCCGGCCACGACCTCTCTACCCCCATTACTCTCCATCTGCAATTCTGTTCACGAATTCCCGACTCCGTGCGTGAAGCACATCCCCCACCCACTGCCTAATCCCCTTCTGCCCTCATGTCTCCGATTCGCCGATCCACCCCTCGAATGCCAGCAGTCCGGCCTCGGATCCGTCCCCATCGAGCTTGCCTGCGGCTGGGGAGCGGTCCGAGCGTGACGTGGGTCCGAGTGCGGTCGCAAGATGTTAGGTTGTAGCACTTCGGCCGTCATCATTGCTCGCCTAAAATTCGCTCCGCTCAACCTCCTCTGGTCGACCAACCCGGGCAAACACTGCCACCGATTGGCCAAGCGCCGAATTGCGAAATCGGCCCAGGGGCCCGGAACCGGCCGAAAACCCCGTGACCAGCATTGGTCGACGAGACCGAAGTAGCACGCGGAGCGCACTGGGAACCCGGGGTGCGGAGGGGCGTCGATAATTAAAACGCTATTAAAACCGGGTGCAAAACGATATGGTTATCCGTGTAAGTCGCCTGTGTTCGGCGTTGTACAGATTTGTGGAGAAATTGAGTATGAACCGGAAGAAACTAGTTGCGATGTGTGGTGCCATCGCTATTGCGTGCGGGTCAATTACTGCGGTGGGTGGCCCGGTGGCGGGCGCGTACGTGGAGAAGCAAGACACGACGGGAATGGAGCCGAGCCCCGATGTGACTAACCCGGCGAAGATTCCGGCTGTGGACGTGAACGTCGAAACGGATAAGACGGACGGGGTCAAAGCTGGCGACACGTTTAATGTAACGATTTCGGGAACAGCGGAGGCGCCGTTTCCTGCTGGGGACGCAGCTGCTCAACCTGGTCAATCCAACATTCAAGGCTTCACTGTTGAGGTAACACTGCCGGACGGCATCGAGCTTGCCGACCGCGCAGGAGTAAACATCAACGGCCAGTCTTTGGGGACTCAGGGGTTTAATGAACTCCCATCAGGTTCGTACGAAGTAGACCTTCGCGGCGCTATGGGCGAGAAGGGCAACTTCCAGGTCACCGCCCCCGTAAAGGCAACGAAAGATGCTCCGGCGGGCGAGACTTTGAAGTTTTCTGGCGCTGCCCAAGCACTGATTAATCCGGAGTTCTCTTTCGACGCTGTCCCGGGTAAGCGTACCGTTTCGCCTCAGGTAGTTGACGGCAAGTGCACCTGGATTGCCAAGACGGAATACGAACTCCATGCTGGTGAATACGGCGCCTGGCTTACTGAGCTTTTCCTCGGCGTCACCGACCCAACCAATGTTCAGCTTGGCGACGCCACCATTACCATTTTTGACGCCGACGGCAAGAAGGTCACCGGCAAAGCTGGTGAGTTCAACGCTGAGGGACGGTTGACGGACCCGAGAACGTTGGAGCAGCGCAATGAGCAGTATAAAAACACGACTTGGCAGCAAACTTACGACTGGGGATTGAACCCCAATCGCGCCGACCTGAACAAAACGCTTGGGCAGGTGTTCCTTCCTAGCGGTAGCCGCGTAGTCATCGAGCAGCCCGTATACGATAACCAGCGTCATTGTTCGATGACGGAGGTGTACCCGTCGGATATTTATAGCAGCTACGTCGGCGGCGTCATCATGAACCCAATCAAGCGTGAGACCGCCGAGATCCAAATCTCAGCGCCGGAAGCCCCGACCTCGCCTGCCGAGACGCCAACGCCCACCGTAACTACGACGGCAACTACGACGGCGACTACCACCGCAACCACCACGGCGACGACGACGGCGGACTGCGATTGCTCTCCAACGACGGTGACTGAGACCGCGACGACGACGGAGAAGGCCCCTGAGCCGACCACCGAAACCGCCACGGTGACCACCAAGGAGATCACCCCGACCACCGTTACGAAGAAGGTCCCTGAGCCGACCACCGAAACAACCACGGTGACCACCAAGGAGACCACCCCGACTACCGTAACGTCCACAGCCACCGAGACCACTACGGCGACCACCACAGCGACCGAAAAGGCCACCGAGACCGTCACGACCACGGTCACCACGACCCCGGCCACCCCGGTGGACCCGCAGGAGCCCACCCCGACCGTCCCCGCAACGTCGACCCCGACCGCGCCGGGCAAGGTCGCTGAGCATTGCTTTGCCAACGCGATCGCGTCCCCGCTGTTCTACCTGGTGCCGGTTGGTGTGCTTGCGGCGGTTGGCGGTGAGCTCGCCCGTCCGTACGCCGGTGCACTGAATGAGCAGCTCGCACGCATCAATGCGGATATTCAGGCAGCGTTCCAGCAGGATTCGCCAGATCGCGGTCGCAATGGTCGCACTCCGCGTAACGACGACCCCTCCGCCGCCCTCCGCGCCCAATTAGAGAAAGCGAACCGGAGGTTCCAGGAGATTGCTTCTGACCCGAACGTACAGCGTATCGGCACGGTCGCCGCAGTGATCTTCGGTTTAGCTGCTGCCTCCGCCATCCTTTACGACTGGTGCTCCTCCGAGCCTGGCAAAGCCTTCACCGCTATTGAGGGCAGCAGTGCCGCGGAGCGTTTCCTGAACCGGAACCGCTAACCCCCTGCCCTGCCACAACCGGAAACGGGATACTAGTGAACTGAATTGAGCAGCGACTGTGTAGTGCCTCAACCCCATTACTCCCCGCTGCAATTCTGTTCACAAAATCCCGACTCCGCTGGAGGCAACTACTTCAGGAGGCCTCCAGCCTCCGCACCCACTGGGCGAGCGTGCCGTCGATAATCGCGGCATGCAACATAGTGAGGCCAACGATCCACCGCCCGGTGAATTCGCCGGAGTCGCCCATCGCTTCGGTGGGCAGCATGACTTGGGGTGGGGTGAATGTCGTCGTTGGCATGCGCCGCAGAATCTGGTCGATCGCAGTGCAGTTGGGGCGATTCGGCCCCATCATCACCTACGGTGGGTCGTGTTGACTCAATTTTGACTAGCGGGCGTCGATGAGTAGCTCGGTTGCGTAGTTCTTTGACCGCAAGCGCCTGGCTTTGGAAACGCCTGCGATTACTGGCGCTTCGGCCATAGGGCGAGAGGTTCGGTTCAAGCGCCTCATTCCAAAGAATTACGCGAGCATTGCGTTCTCCCGCATGAGGCTTGGGGAGAAGATGCACCCACTGACCAAACGTCAGCCCCGCTAACGAGTCATCCTGCGTACGCCACACGCTGCGGACTGAGCCGATAACATGGTGCGTAAACGCCCAGACGCCACCACCCCGATACCCCACAGATTGGATCAACGATGTCTCAGCCAAAAGACGACCTACCTGTCAACCGCCCCGAAGTGTTTGGTGCTGCCGCCTCGGCAGACTCGACCGATCACGCCACCTGCATCCAGACGATCAACGCCGTCGCCCCAAGGCCGGACAACGCGCGACCGGGCGTCAAGCGACTGCTACAGGGCGACGGCGCGAACCTCATCGTCTTTAACTTCTGCCCTGGCCAGACGCTGCCGGATCACAAGGCGGCCCACCCGATCACCGTGCAGTGCCTCAACGGGTCCCTCGAGTTCGAGTGCGGCGGCGAGCGTTTCCCGCTCAAGCAGGGAGAAGTTGTCCACCTGCGCGCGTACGTGCCGCACGCGGTCTACTGTCCGGATGATGCCCTGTCGCAGGGTAACATTTTGCTGCTCAGCATGCTTACGGGCGAACGCCACGGCGAGCAAGACAGCTAAGCCCAAACACAATCTTAAAGGTGCACGATCTCCACGTCGTCCCAAACTTCGGCGAGGTACTCGGCGGCAACTAACCGATGGCAGGTGGAGGGGTCTGCTTCGGAGCAAAGCAGCACGGCGTCGTCAAAAAGTGACCGATCGAGCGACGAAACCTCCCCAGCGTCGTATTCCTTGCGCAGCTGTTTCGAAAACTCATCGAAGCCAACCTCGTCATGCCGGTACGCGTGCATCAGATCCGCCGACGGCGCGAGAGCCAGCTCATGCGTGTACGGCATGTCCAGGATGAACCGCAGGAAGTAGCGCAGGTCGTCCTTCTTGGTAAACCCAGCGAGCTGATTCGTGTTCGAGCGGCGAATATCCACCACGCGCCGCACGCCGGACTCGCGCAGAATGTCGAAGAACTCCTCCGCGCTCTTGTGTGAAAACCCGAGTGTGTAAATTCGCATAATCCTCCTAGATCACGAAGTCTTGCCCACAGCCACCGGGTCGTAGCCCTGCTCGCGCAGCTCCGACGGCGCGTCGATCGAGAGGTCTTCAGGCTTGGGCGCAAGTGCATCAGTCACGCAGCCCACGGTACCGCAGGGACTCTTGCTTATCGACGCCCCACTGTTCCACCAAACGTCTTCCGCTGTGCCCTAATGTCCCTTAAGCCCGGATTACTCCCATCTGCAATTCTGTTCACAAATTCTCGACTCCGCTCGTGACGCCTGTCCCTTCCCCTATCCTGTCCCCATGCCTACGATCCGCCGCGCCAGGCCCGACGACGCCGAAGCCCTCGTCGAACTGTCTATCGCCACGTTCACGCAGACCTTCGGCCACCTCTACGACCCCGCCGACCTCGCAGCCTTCCTCAACGAGGCCTACAACCTGCAGAAACACAAAACTCTCCTCGCCGACCCCGACCACGCCACCTGGCTCGTCGAGGACAACGGCGCCCTCGTGGGCTACGCCCTCGCTGGGCCCTGCAGCCTCCCCCACCCCGACGTCCTCCCCGAAGACCGCGAGCTCAAACGCCTCTACCTCCTTGCCGACCACCAACAGTCCGGCCTCGGCTCCACCCTCATCGAGCTGGTCCTCGACTGGATCGGCCCGCGTACCGCGTGGCTCGGCGTGTGGTCACAGAACTTTGGTGCGCAGCGTTTCTATCACCGCTACGGCTTCTCCAAGGCTGGCGAGTACTTCTTCAAGGTCGGCAATCACCGCGACCACGAGTTCATTTACCGACGCCCCGCCCCCTCTGCCCCCTAAACTGCTCCCGTCGACCTCTTACGGTCGACCAACCCAGGTCAGCGCAAAATCGGTAAAAACGCCCCAAAATAGCCGAAAACGCCGTGACCTGCATTGGTCGACCGGAGCAGGTCGACGGGAACGAAACCAGCGCGAAACCGGCGCGAAAACAGTGTGAACCCACCACGCTACCAGCGCCCCAAACCGGCACGATCGTGCCGAAAACGCCTCTTGCGCACGCCAGAACTGCAAACTACACTCCAAAACGGCATGATCGTGCCGAAACTCCAAAAGGCCGAAACCCCTCCAGAATCACAACACCGAAAGGCCCCCCATGTCCCCCACGCCCCGCAGTCTCGGCGAGCAGGCTCGCGAGCAACGCCGTGCCATGCGCCTGACACAGGCGGACGTGGCCGACCTGTCGATGGTGTCGGAACGGTTCATTCGAGAGTTTGAGCAGGGAAAACGCTCGGTTCGCCTGGATAAGGTTGAAGCCGTGCTGGCGGTGCTTGGCTTGGATGTGGTGGCGGTGCAGCACGTTCCGGAGGCGCTGCGATGATCCAAAACCCGATGATTCAAGCACCAACCCAAGTCCCGGCCGCTGGTGTGTGGGTGAATGATGTGCTTGCGGGGCAGATTGTGAGTCGGGGTGGCGTCAATACGTTTAGTTACGTTGATGGGTACGCGGAGTCGGGTGGCGCTATAGTCGCGACGACGTTGCCGTTCGGCAAAGTGGTGGAGACTTCGTCGGGGGCGCTGCCCCCGTTTTTTACGGGGCTGTTGCCGGAGGGGCGTCGTCTGAGCGCGTTGCGCAGGAGCGTGAAGGCGTCGTTGGATGATGAGCTGGCGATGCTGCTCGCCGTTGGCGGCAACACGGTTGGTAATGTGCGGGTGCTGCCGTGGGGTCAGCCGCCGTCCGAGGTCGCACCGCTGGTGAACGTGCGGGATGGGCATGGCGATTTCGCTGACCTGTTGGATCCGTCGACCGGTTTTGATGCGAATGCGTTGGCGGGGGTGCAGGAGAAGGCGTCGGCACGCACGCTTGCACTTCCGGTGCGGGGCGACGCGGTTTTGAAGATTACGCCACCGGAGTTTCCGGGGGTCGTCGAGAATGAAAATACCTGCTTGGCGGCGTATCGCACAATGCCTTCGGCGCGGGGCCGCGTGGTGGAGGCCCAGGTGGTTCACGATGCTTCAGGCAGGTCAGGCTTGGCCGTCTCGCGTTTCGACGGCCACTTCCCCCACAAACGTCCCGTCGAAGATGCTGCGCAATTGCTGGGCATCTACCCGAGTGAGAAATACAACGTGAGCTACGAGGATGTGTGTGCCTCGGTGCTTGGCGTTGTTGCTGCTCCGTTGGTTGCGGCGCGCGGGTTGGCGCAGCAGTTGGCGTTTGCGTGGCTGTCGGGCAATGGGGATCTGCATGCGAAGAATGTGTCCGTAATGGATTCGGGTAGAGGCTTCGAGCTCGCCCCGGTGTATGACATCCCGAGCACCGTCCCCTACGGCGATACTTCCCTTGCGCTCCCCGTTCGCGACTCGACGTCTGGGTTGAGTTACAAGAAGTTCCTCGCCTTCGCGGAGGATATTGGGTTGCCTGAGCCGGTTGTTCGCAAAGTCGCCGACGAAGCCCTTGCCGCCACGGCGGATCTGGCCGAGCACCTCATCCGGGACTGTGATTTTGATCCACGCCGGGCCAGGGATCTGAGGCGGGTGCTTCGGGCTCGTCGTGCTCACTGGTAGCCCAGGCGCAATTCTGTTCACAAAATCGCTAAGGACAGTTTTCGACACCTTCCGCCCAAGCCTCCGCGCAGCTGGCCGTCGATAAGTTAGCTCAATTTCATTCATCGGCTAAGGTGTGTGGGGTCACATTATTGTCGAGCGAGAGAGGATTTCATGAGCGAGCGCGCCACGGACCCCGTACCTTTCAGCAGCGAGCACCAGGAGGTTGCCGCTGACGAGTTCGAGCTGGAGAACCTCACGCCGGCGGACAAGCGCGAGATCCGCCGTACGCGCCGAGCCCCGTCTCCGGACGGTAGTACCTGGTCGTGGGCGATTACGTTGTTCGGTACCGCGGTCGGCGCCGGAATCCTCTTCCTTCCTATCGACGCCGGCTCCTTCGGCTTCTGGCCCCTCCTCCTCGCGACGATCCTGGTTGGACCAATGGTGTTTTTCTCGCACCGGATGTATTCGAGGATTGTGTCGGCGTCGCCGGTGAAGGGCCTGGACGTGCTGCAGGTCATCACCTCCCTGGCCGGGAGGAAGCGCGGCCTGGCGACGGCGCTGATGTACTGGCTGGCGATCTATCCCATCGTGCTGATTTATGGCGTTTCGGTGACGAACACGATGGACAGTTTCATCGTGAACCAGATGGGCGGCCCGCACGTGGACCGTTGGCTGCTGGCCACGATTTGCGTCGGCGTGATGACGGGCGCGTACGCCCTCGGCAAGAAGGCGACGCTGTGGTTCGCGAATCTGCTGGTGTATCCGCTGATCGTGGCGCTCGCTGCCGTCTCTCTGTACCTGATTCCGTACTGGGATCTGGAGAGCTTCATGGCGTACAAGTCGGACGTGCCGCTGTGGAAGGCGATGCTGTTTGTGCTGCCTGTGCTGGTGTTTTCCTTTTCGCATATGGCGGCGGTGTCGCAGTCTGCGTTGGATGTGCAGAAGTCGCATGACGGTGATGTGGCCGGTACGGAGAAGGAGGTGTCGAAAATTGAGTTGATCACCTGCACCCTCCTGGTCAGCTTCACGATGTTCTTCGTCTGGTCCTGCACCCTCGCCCTCGGCGCAGATGGCATGGCCGCCGTGCGCGAGGAGAACATTCCGGTCCTCTCCTACTTCGCCAACACGACGAATGCCCCGTTCATGGCGGTGGTGACCCCGGTGGTCGCTCTGTGTGCGATTGCGTCGTCGTACTTTGGGCACATGCTTGGCACGGAGGAGGGCACGCAGTACCTGTTGCGCGCGGTGGCGCCGAATGCGACGGAGAAGTGGAATCCGCGTGCGGTCCGCGCGGGCATCTACATCTTCGTCTTCGTATCGACGGTCGCTGTCGCCATCTTCAACCCGTCAATCCTTGATTTGATCTCGGTCGTCGGCGGTATTTTCATTACGCTGCTGGTCTACATCGTGCCGATGCTCCTGTTCCGCCACGCGACCGCCTTCCGCCACTACGCGAAGCAGCCTGAGGCCATCTTCGTGTTCGGCCTGGGCATCGTGATCATTTGTGTCACGGTCTGGCAGATGGTGGCGTAGTACGGCGGGTTGCACGTTTATGGTGTGGATGTTACAGTTATAAGTGTAAACCCTCTGGAGGTGAAGCGCTGTGACAACGAAAACTAATCCGGCAATTGAGGTCACTCAAGCTGTCGAGCAGCAGGCCAGCCAGGTCGTGGCTAACCCCGAAACGTTTCATGATGCCGTGCGCGGTACGTTTCCACCTGCATTAGCCTCATTTATCGAGTCCATCTTGGCCAGGGTCGCGCGCGGAGAGAGCGTCGCGCTTTCCCGCCCCTCCGAGATACTCACCACCACTGAGGCCGCTGAGTATCTCGGGATCTCTCGGCCGACTCTGATGAAACGGATTCGAGAAGGCGAAATCGATTACTTCAAAGCCGGGTCACACACGCGGCTTCGCAGGGAAGACGTCGTCGCATACTTGCAGCGGTGCCGTGCGCGCGCACGTCACGAGTTCGATGCGATTCGAGAGCTCGATAATGAGATCGAAGGCCTGTGAGTATTCCAGTCCTTTTTGACGCTAACGTCTGGTACTCGCGCACTCTCACCGACTGGTGCTTCCTTCTCTTCCTGGGCTCGGATAAAGATGTCGAGCCACCATTCTTTCCAGTGTGGACCGAGGATATTATCGCCGAAGCTCAGTATCATTTGCGCAGAAATAACCCACACGCTCCCGAGGGTGCTATTTCAAAACGCTTCAAGCGAATTCGCGGTGCGTTGGCGGAATGGGAAATCTCCGGTTTTGTTGTTGGTAATTATGGGTACGCGGACATTCATGATCATCA
This sequence comes from Corynebacterium sp. NML120713, assembly GCF_001875735.1. Lineage (NCBI taxonomy): Bacteria > Bacillati > Actinomycetota > Actinomycetes > Mycobacteriales > Corynebacteriaceae > Corynebacterium > Corynebacterium sp. NML120713. The sequence goes on along the minus strand of NZ_MLCR01000027.1, from coordinate 5,337 downwards.
CGTTCTCAGCGCTGCCGTGGCTGGCAACGTCCAGTGCGTCGTCACCAGCGACAGGGGACTCGTTGACTATGTCGACTCACAGCAGTTTCTGTTTGACTTGCTGACTCCGGATGATTTCTTTTGCCACATTTTTGAGGCGTTCCCAGGGCTTTGTAAGAGGGTAGCGCAGGAAAACGAGGCTTATTGGGAGAAGGTAAAGGGCGTCAAAGCGGCGGACCGGCCGATAACTGCCGTAATGCTAGAGCGCTCGGGCTGTCCGAATTTCGCAACGGTTATTGATTACGTTTTAAGGTAGCGAGTGCAGTCGGCGTTTCGCGCACCACATTCCATCACGAAAAACTGCGACCTGGGGAAATGGCATGCGGCTCGCTCGAAAACAGGGATTGTGGTGCACAGGGAGTTCGCAGAGTGCCAAATCTGACATCGTGTAATATCTAGCACTTTTCTCACCTGGAATTATAAATGAACGGACCAAATAGGGTTGCGTATTTTGGCATGTGTCTCACTTTGCTAGGCGCCAAATTCCCTCGCCGGAGGTCGCCGACCTGCGGAAACAGATTGCGGCTCGGCCAAACCGGCCGGAGCCCCGGGAATACTCTCAGCGCTGACGCGTTAAAGTGGTTGACACGTCACATAAATGAGAGGGGTTAATGATGCATATCGGAATCCTCGGGGCGGGCAAGCTCGGTACCGTCCTGGGCAGGCACGCTATCGCCGCAGGCCACGAGGTCACGTTTGCTGGTTCGGGCGATCCGGCGGCGATCGACCTGATCGTGCGCGCGCTCGTACCGGGTGCTGCGACTGCTACCGCAGGGGACGTCGCTAAGGTTGCTGACGTCGTGATCCTTGCGTTGCCGCTGCGAAACTTCCGCCAACTGCCCGCCGACGCTCTGGCGGGAGCGCTGGTCGTCGACGCGATGAATTACTGGTGGGAGACGGACGGCCACCACCCTGAGCTCGCGGAGGCGAACTCGTCGCGGCTGGTGCAGGACCACCTGGCGCAATCCCGCGTGGTGAAGGCGTTCAACCACATGGGCTACCACGATCTCGATGAGGGTCCCAGGACCGGCAAGGCGATTGCGGTGGCGGGGGATGGCGAAGGGGACGTCGAAAAGGTGGCGGGGCTCGTCCGCGACTTTGGGTTCGATCCCCTGCCCCTGCACTCCCTCGATGCCGGGGTTGCGCTGCAGCCCGGGCATCTCGCGTTCGGCGCGAATGTTGACGTGCACACGCTACGCACACTGATCAATAACAAGGAGCAGGCATGACCACGGTAGATACCGCAGCTATTGAGTTCGGCTTAGATACGTTCGGCGACATCCCGCGCAAGGAGGACGGCGCGCTGTTCACGCACGCCGAGGCGATCCGCGCGACACTCGAGGAAGCAAAACTCGCCGATGCCATAGGTGTCGACGCCTTCACCGTCGGCGAACACCACCGGCCCGACTACGCCATCTCTTCCCCACCGACGATGCTCGCGGGCATCGCCACCGCCACGCAACGCCTCAAGTTGGCGTCCGGGGTGACGGTGTTGTCCTCCGACGACCCTGTCCGCGTCTTCGAGCAGTTTGCCACCCTCGACGCGTTGTCGAACGGCCGCGCAGAGGTGATCCTCGGGCGCGGATCTTTCACCGAGTCCTTCCCGCTCTTCGGCTACAACCTCGAGGACTACAACCAGCTCTTCGAAGAGAAGCTCGGCCTGTGGGCCGAGGTGGTGAAGGAGGAGCCGGTGACCTGGTCCGGCCAGACCCGAGCCGCGCTCAATAACGCGGACCTCTACCCGAAAACCGAACATGGCCTGACTACCTGGGTCGGCGTCGGCGGTTCGCCGGAGTCCGTCGTGCGCACCGCCAAGTACGGGTTCGGCCTGATGCTCGCGATCATCGGCGGCGCACCCGTCCGGTTCAAGCCGTACGTGGATCTGTACAAGCAGGCCTCGGCGCAGTTCGGAACCACCGCGCACCCCGTGGGCGTGCACTCCCCCGGCTTCGTCGCCGACACTGACGAGGAAGCCAAGGAACTCATCTTTGAGGAGTACGCGGCGGCCCAGCACCGCATCGGGAAGACGCGTGGGTGGCCGCCGCTGACCCGCAGCCGCTTCGAGTCGGAGATCAGCCGCGGCGCGCTCACGGTGGGTTCGCCGGAGACGGTGGCGGTGAAGATCGCCAATACGGTTCGCACGCTTGACCTGGGCCGATACGACATGGTGTACTCCACCGTTGGATACATCCCCCACGCTGCCCGCATGCGTTCGGTGGAGCTCTACGGGACGAAAGTCGTGCCCCTGGTACGCGACATGCTTGCCGACGCCTAGCACCCTAGCCACGCGCCACCGGCCCCGGATTGCGACGCGGTTTCAACGTCGCGTACGGCACCTACCGCGGGAGGATCACCTCGACTGTGCCGCACCAAATTCCATTGCCGACCGGTTGCGAACTGGCCTTTTACCCGCACGGTCCGCCGTAAACCAGGGTTCTGGTGCACAGCTAACTGACAGAAACCCTTGTGTCAGCGGAGCCAGTGACAAAAGACGCATCCGAAAATTTGCGACCTGGGAAAACACATGTTTTCAAAAACGAACGCGGAAAACCCCCAGGTAATTCTTTCCGGAGCCAATTTCCGTGCCAGAAAGATATCGGAAAGATATCGGGGGCTGGAAGCTTTGCCGAAATGTTATTTGTGCAGGTCAGCGATTTGTTTCGATATCTTTCTATCTCTTTATGCCTGGATCCAACGGGTACCGCGGCCGCGCGGGGGACCATCCGGGTCGATCTTTGCACGCCCGAGGCTGCGCAAGTGTCGAAGGATCCGGCCTGCTTCGGCGACGCTGACACCGGTCTGGTCGGCGATGTCGGCGGATTGGAGTGCGGCACCGTCGTGGAGTTTGGCCTCGATCCATTCCTGGACGCTCACGGTGGCCAGGTCGCCGGGTTGTCCCAGGTTGAGGAGTTTCCGGGCTTCACCGCTGAGGGTCCACTCGTCGGCGTCGGTGACGGGGTCGAGAAGGCTGCGGGCGACGAGGTCGTCCATAAGCTCATGTACTTCGAGGGAGCTGAGCTGGGTTTTCTGTGCAGCCGTTGTTGCTGTAATGAGTGGCGCGGAGTTCAGGTGCCAGAGTACGATCAGCGCCGCAACACTATCGACGACCTCCTCGCCGAAACGCTCCGAAAGCTTCCGCAAGCCCTTGATGAAGTTGGTATCTGGCTGCTGCGCTGCCAGAACCACCTGCACATTTGCCTCGGTGGCGGTTACCTCCGGGGCGCTGCGGCCGGTGCGGATCATGGTGGCCCACATGCGGTCGAAACCGCGCGAGCTTTCCTCGGCGAGGCCAAGGGTCCGCATCGCCGCCATGAGCCGGTTGTTCCGTGGCACTGAGGGCGTCGATAATAATGTATCAACCGTTACTCCTGGTGGGAGAGGTCCCGGAGAAGTGATCTTGAGCGTGCGGTTCGTTTGCTCGACCACGACCGGGCCGGGCAGGTGCCAGTCGCGGTGAATGAACGCGTTGGAGACGGCCTCATCGACTGCTTGCGACGGGAACCTACTGATGGCGACTTCCTCACCATCCTCAAACTGCACGCGCTCAATTTCGCGATCACCATTTTCCGCAATCAGCCGGCGCAAACGCGGCAACGCCAGCAGCAGAGGGTCCGAAATGAGCGTGGCCTGAGGCTCCTGCCCGGGGATGCTGCGCCACAGGTGGCGGACCATCACGTCTGTCGGTTTTGGCTGGGCAAGCAGGATTTCGGCTGCGCGCTTGAGTTGGCCGTCGTCACGCATGAGTCCGAGTTCCCGAAGTAGGCCGGTGGTGGTCTGCGGGACCGCCGCGTCCGAGCCCCGCGACCGACGATGCTCCCGCAGCATCCTCCGCGCCTCCTCAACGACAGGAAGCTCCAGGTCATCGACGGTGATGTCGGCCGGATCGTTCGAATAGTCAGGGTCTCGCCGTGCCGCATCAATCGCCCGGCGTAGCTCCTCTGTCATCGGCTGGCACGAGAACTGCGAGTCCGCCGTCCGCCTTTTCGCCGCACCATCACCCCGCGTGTACAGCGCACGAGCTTCCGGCACGTGAATCACTACAAGCCGAGCACCCCACGCATGCACCGCTGTCACCTGCACATTCATGTTCGGCTTCGTGCCATTGAAGATCCGCCGGGCAATGTCCTCCTCGCCCAGCTCAGTGCCAGTGAATGCGCCCGCGCCAGGAGTCCGGTCCGCAACGCCGACAACAATGTGTCCCGTCGCCGCCTCGCTGTTGGCCATACAAATAGCCTCATTCAACAGCTTCTCGACGAGCTTCGCCCTCCCGCCCTTCCCCTCACGAGCAGTGGGATCCTCCTTGAACTCCAAAATCAGCGACTCTTGCGAGTCCGCCGTCGCCCCATCATGAATCGCCTCCAGCGCTAAACGAACATACGAGGGGAGCGCGTCCCAAGCTGATTCCGTGACCATGTGGCAGATTGTACATTCCCCAGGTAATTCTTTTCAGAGCCAATTTTGGAAGTTGAAAGATATCGGAAAGATATAGGGAGCCTGGAAGCCCCGCTGAAATGTTATTTGTGCAGGTCAGCGATTTGTTTCGATATCTTTCTATCTCTTTCTATATCTTTCGGCGTGAGGGCGCCGGGTGCACCAAATTCCACCTCGCGCAATCAGCGACCTGGCCTTTTGCCCTCCCGCCCCGCCAAAAACCCGGGTTCTGGTGCACAGCTAATTGCCAGAAACCCTTTCGCCAGCGGAGCCAGTGCCAAAGGACGCACCCGAAAATTCACGACCTGGGAAAACAGCCGTTTCCAAAACCGAACGCTCTGTGTCAAGTGGTTGTGGGCCAGATTCATGGTTAACAATGCATCATCAATGCACGTGGTATCGGCGCTGTCTTAGTTGTTGTGCGGATAATCGTGACTTTCTCAGGCAACCCAATCGGTGTTTTCGGTCGCGCGGTAATTACCCCATCAGCAAGTGCTTGCTCGACGGCACTTCGCCGGTTGGCCTCCAGCTTTTGCCATGTGCCGTCTAGCACGCTTTGCGGTGTGTAGCCATTAATCCCACTGTGGGGCCGTTGGTTATACAACGTTGTAAACTCATCAACCCAGCCTGCTGCATGTTTGATGCTGGCAAAGGCCTTCGGGTAGTAGGCCATACCTTTCATGGTGTGAAACAACGACTCCATATGCGGATTATCGTTGCTAATCGATGGTCTACTGAACGAGCGTTTGACCTGGTGGGCATCGAAGAGTTTGCCAAGGCTGCGACTGGTCATCGCTGCCCCGTTATCGGAGTGCACCGTGTCGACATCAGGGTGTGCGGCAAAGATTTCTTCAAACATATGTCGTG
>NZ_MLCR01000014.1:0-27618 GCF_001875735.1 Corynebacterium sp. NML120713 | reverse complement strand
AGGCACACATGCGTGAACGCGACCAAGCCAACTCACCCGACGGCCGGCCGAAAGTCTACGACACCGGCATCGACACCGACTTCAACCCCTCCTGGGCCATCCGACACGGCTGGGCAGGACGCTCATAGCCCCAGCACAACACCCCACAACCCACCCATCCCAACCCCTGAAAAAGCACACATTTTGTCACTTAAGTCGACACGCCGAGAAAAGCACACATTTTGTCGCTTAACCCTTATTTTCATGTGATTGTCCTCCCTTTACTGCCCCGAAGGGCATAAAAATCCCCAGCAGTAAAATACTTTTACGACTGGGGATGATAATTTGCGGACATACACATATACAGCATACACCTGTTTGTGAGTGCTGTTTTTGGGGATATGTCAAAATTGATAAGGCAAAAGTATTCTTAAATTGGGTACAAAAAACTAAGCCCCTACAAAAGGGACTATCATAATCCTTTGTTCCCACTATTTGATTATAGTTTTATTTAAGAATACCTTGCCGCATATTTTTTACTCCTTTTCTGGAATTGAATTATTATATCACATCAGTTTTAGGAAAACAAGTATCTAAAAGAAATTTTTCTTCCCCTTATATGTAACAATCATACCGGCTTCCTAACGTTCAGAATGGTTTCTACTGTCTGCTGCGGTGTTTGGTTGGAATTGTCCAGCCAAAAGCCGATCCGTGGTGTTGTCTGCATTTTACTAAATACAAATTCAATGTATACAGAAAGAAATATATAAGGAGTGGGAGGGATTCCGCCGTAGTCGGCATTGTAGGAAAATCCAAAAGTTTAGATTTTCTCAAAATGCTTATCTTTTGGTCTTTGGTTCGGAATAGTGTAGTGCTGGCGGTCTATCTATTGTTTTCGGTTGCTTGCTTCTTTACCGTACATGAGCATTCAGTGTTGGGGATAAACACGACTGCCGCAGCATCCGGCATGACCAACTCACTATCGGAAAGCGTGGCACCGGGTGCAAGGGTGACAGTCGGCAACGCCAGCACATCGCGTGCAGAAAGCATGCTTGCACGCCGACGTTTACGAGTCCTGCCGGGGTCGGGGTCGGTGTTGTAATCGGCCCAATCCTTCTCTGGTGGCTTGGGGATCAGCGGGGGAATATCGTGTGGGGACATGGGTGCGGACCTCCTTCGGGTTCTGGCCCACAACCAGCCTGCCACCTAGGGTCAGTGAGGGAATTTGGTGCACAGCACCTCCTACAACGTGAGCCGCCCGGAGAGCGCGCGGGAGAGGGTGAGCTCGTCGACGAACTCGAGGTCGCCGCCGAGCGGCATGCCGGAGGCCAGGCGGGAGACGGTCAGATCTGGGAAGTCCTTGAGCAGGCGGGCCAGGTAGGAGGCGGTGGCTTCGCCTTCGGTGTCGGGGTCGGTGGCGAGGATGACTTCGGTGATTTGGGGGGCGTCGTCGCCGTCGAGGTCGGGAAGGACGCCGCCGATGCGCTTCAGCAGGGGCGTGACGGCGAGGTCCTTGGGGCCCACGTTCGCAAGTGGGTCCAGTGCCCCACCGAGCACGTGGTAGCGGCCGTTGAACTCACCGGTCCGCTCGATGACCTGGATATCTTTGGCGTCTTCGACGACGCAGATGAGGTCTTTTTTGCGGCCGGAGTCGGCGCAGATGCGGCAGACCGTTTCGCGGGAGACGTTGTTGCAGATGCGACAGAACGTCACGCCGTCGCGGACGCCGGCGAGGGCGGCGCGGAGCCGGTCGATATCTTCGGCCTCGGTTTGGAGGAGGTGGAAGGCGATCCGTTGCGCAGACTTGGGTCCGACGCCGGGGAGGCGCGAGAGCTCGTCGATAAGGTCTTGGAGCGGTCCTTCGAACATGGGGGTCCTTTACAACACAAAACGCCTGGCGAAGTGCCAGGCGTTCAAGCGGGTGGGTTTAGATGATGCCGCCGAACGGAATCTCACCAGGTGCAGGCTGCTGACCACCAGGAGCCTCCTGTGGCATTGCGCCGCCGGTCAGTGGGCCGATCTTCTCCTGTGCCAGCTCGCCGGCCTTGTTGTGGGCGTCGCGGTATGCGGCGAGGATGAGGTCCTGCAGCGTCTCGACGTCGTCGGCGTCAACAGCCTCCGGCTTGATCTGCAGGTCGGTGATCTCTGCGCCACCGGTCATGACGACGGTGACCAGGCCGCCGCCAGCGGTGCCGGTGACGGTGGTGCTGAGCAGCTCCTGCTGTGCCTGCTGCAGCGCCTGCTGCACCTCGGCTGCCTGGCGGATGAGTTCCTGCATGTCCTGAGGCATATTTGGCTGGGTCATGGTGTGTAACACCCTTTCGTGTCAGTGATTTTGTCTAATTTGCTCACCAGTGTACCCGGTGATTCCTGAATGCTTACAAGGGCTTGGCTCCAAGTTCGCTGGCAAGCAGGTCCATGGCAACTTCGGTGGCGTCACGACGGTCGAAGGTCGCCGACTCGGCCTCGGCCTGGTCGACCATGTCGCGCTCTTCATCCTCTTGGCTGTAGGGCTCGGGCGGCGGCGGAGGCGGCTCCCATCCGGCGTCTTCGTGGAATGGTTCGGGCGGCGGCGGGACTTCCTCGCGCTCGCGGCGCTCCTGTTGCGCGCTGCGCTGCCCGGCGGCCTTCGCTATCGCCCGCCAGTCAGTGGGCTGCTGTGCTGTGGGTTTTGGGGTTGCTTCACTTTTCGACGCCCCCTTCGCCCCTTTCGTGCCCACCACACAGCGCACGGCAACCTTGGTGCCAAGCGCTTCGGAGAACACCGCGACGATGTCCCCGTTGTTGTTGTCGGCGTTGAGGCGCTCCGCGAGGGCACCCGTGTTGTGTCCGATGAGCAGTGTGGGCTGGCCGTCTTCGTTGTCGAGGGAGAGCGGTTTGGCTTCGGCAAGCATGATTTCGGCGACCTGGTTGCGCTTGCCCACAGCTTGGCGCAGCTTCATCCAGTCACGCTGCACGCGTTCGAGGAGGTCTTCCGCAGGTGCTGGCTCTGGCTTCGGTGCCGGGGTTGGTTCCGGCTTCGGCGGCGTTGCGGGTTCCGCGGGTGGCTGCGGCACTGGCTTGGGCTCAGGCTTCGCTGCAGGCTCGGGCTTGGGCTCAGACTTTGGCGCGCTCTGCGCCTTTCGGCGCTCCGCGATCCTGGCCGCAGCAGCCGCAGCGGCCGCGGCTCCCCCACCCTGCGAAGGAGCCTGCGACGGGGCCGACTGGGCAGGCTGGGCCGCCTGCACAGGGGCAGCAGGCGCCGGTGCAGCTGCGGTAGCCGAGGAGACCGGCGGGCGGTCGCCCATCGTGAGCAGGTGCGCCATCATCACTTCCAACAACAGGCGCGGGGACGTCGCGCCGCGGAGGTCACCGATCCGGTCGTTCACCTCGGTCGCGAGCGCGGCCAGCGTCGACGGATGGAACTGTTGCGCTTCGGCGCGGAGTATTTCGGCGCGGTCGACGGGGGCGTCGACAAGCCCTTCGCCGAAGGCATCCGGCACGGTGACGATGAGCAGCAGGTCACGCAGCCGGTCCAGCAGGTCGAGGGCGAAACGGCGCGGCTCGTGGCCGGACTCGATCACCTTGTCGATGGTGTGGAACATCGCCGCGGCGTCCTTGGTGGCGAGGGCGTCGATGGCGGCGTCGAGAAGCGTGAGGTCCGTGACCCCGAGCAGCGGCAGCGCCATCTCGTAGGTCAGGCCGTCCGGGCCGGCGCCCGCCAGCAGCTGGTCCAACACCGACAGCGTGTCGCGCGGCGACCCGCCTCCAGCGCGGATGACCAGCGGGTACACGTTCTCATCGACGTGCGCCCCCTCCTCCGCCACAATGTTTTCCAACAGGTGGCGCATCGCCTGCGGGGTCAGCAGGCGGAACGGGTAATTGTGGGTACGCGAACGGATCGTGCCAAGAATCTTTTCCGGCTCCGTCGTCGCAAAGATGAAGATGAGGTGCTCTGGCGGCTCCTCCACAATCTTGAGCAGGGCGTTGTTGCCGGAGGGCGAAATCATGTGCGCCTCGTCGATGATGAAGACGCGGTAGCGGGACTCCGCAGGCGCGAACATGGCACGTTCGCGCAGCTCACGCATGTCGTCGACACCGCCGTGGGAGGCGGCGTCGAGCTCCATCACGTCCAGGTTCCCGGTGCCACCCGGCGCCAGCGACACGCAGGACGCGCACTTGCCGCACGGAGTGGACGTCGGCCCCTCAACGCAGTTCAACGAGCGCGCCAGGATGCGCGCCGAGGACGTCTTACCGCACCCCCGCGGCCCCGAAAACAGGTACGCATGGCTGATACGCCCGTTGTCGAGAGCGTTCGATAACGGCACAGTCACCTGGTCTTGCCCAACCAGCTCACCAAACGTTGCAGGACGATATTTCCGGTACAGAGCCACGGCGCCAAGTGTAGACGATCAGCCCTCTTCCCGGCACCAATCTTTCACATCCACGCCACGCCTGCGCAGACGCCGCTCCAGCACCGGATAGCCCTGCTCGGAGGCGATCCCGAACTCCTCATCCGTCAGCGCAATCAGCTCCAGAAGCAGCGTAATCCGGCCCGGTTCTCGCACCAGCGGGGTGCCCTGCGCGAAAACCTCCGGCTCCCGCAGTAGCCCATGCCGCACGGTGCCCGGCGCGTCCGCCAGCAGCCCCTCGAGCAGCACGCCAGGCTGCCCCGGCACTCCAAGGCGCTCAAGCTCGCGGGTCGCGTCCACGACGGCCTCAGCAAGCACCTGCTTGTCGACGTCCCCCACCGCCATCACCTCGCACACAACTTCGGGGCCGCCATCATCAAGCGCCACCAGCCCCATGTCAGTACCGCTGAACCCGGCGGTAACCGCCACGTTCGCACCGTTCAGTTCCGCGGTGGCGACGGCGCGGGCGTCGACAAGCGAAAGCTGCATCCCCGGAAACACCGAGGCCAGCCAGGCAGCGAGGTCGTCGCCCGTCATGCGCCGAGCTTCTCCACCGCCGCGAGCAACACGCACGTGGCCACGCCGTCCATCGCCCGCGTGACATCCTCCAGTGGCGGCATCGACGGCGCTAGGCGAATATTGCGGTCGTTCGGGTCCTCCCCCTTCGGGAACGCCGACCCCGCCTTCGTCAGGCTAATGCCGGCCTGCTTCGCCAACTCCCACACGCGAGTCGCGGTCCCGTCCATCACGTCCAGGGAGATGAAGTAGCCGCCCCTCGGCTTCGACCAGGTCGCCACGCCCGTGCCCCCGAGCCGGTTCTCCAGCACCTCAAGCACAGCCTCAAACTTCGGTGCCAGCGATTCCGCGTGCTTCCGCATCACCTCACGCACGCCATTCGCGTCCTTGAAGTACATCGCGTGCGCCAGCTGGTTCACCTTGTTCGGGCCGATGCCTCGCACATTCGCGATCGACTCGTACCACTCCAAGTTCTCCTGCGAGGAGGCAAAGAACGCCACGCCCGAACCCGCGTGCGTAATCTTCGACGTCGACGACATGTACCAGAACCGGTTCGGGTTACCCGCCTTCGCCGACAGCGCAAGCACGTCCGCGTTCACCGGGAACGTATCCGTCAGCGTGTGTACCGCGTACGCGTTGTCCCACACAACGCGGAAGTCCGGCGCGGCCGTCTCCATCGCCGCCAGACGCTCGATGGTCGCCTGCGAGTACACCGCGCCCGTCGGGTTGGAAAACACCGGCACGCACCACATGCCCTTCACAGCAGGGTCCTTCACCAGCTCCTCCACGACGTCCATGTCGGGGCCGTCCTCCAGCAGCGGGACGGTGATCATTTCGAAGCCGAAGCGCTCCGTAATCGTGAAGTGGCGGTCATAGCCGGGCACTGGGCACAGCCACTTAATCGCGTGCTCGCGCTGCTCATCCGCCCACGGCCGCGGCGAATCATTCGTCCCAAACGTGTACGCCCAGGACACCAGGTCAAACATAATATTTAGCGACGACGAGTCTCCCGCCACCAACAGCTTCGGGTCAATACCGAGCGCCTCGGCCCACAACTCACGCAACTGCAAAATGCCCGTCAGGCCGCCGTAATTACGCACGTCCACACCCGACGCATCACGGTGATTCCCCACACCCGGCAGTGCCAACAGATCGTCCGCCAAGTCCAACTGGCGCGCCGAGGGCTTCCCCCTCGTGAGATCCAACGCCATGTTGGTCTCCTCCAGCTGCTTGTACTGCTCACGCAACTCAGCAGCCAGGCTTGCAAGCTGCTCAGCATCTAGTTCTTTCAACGGGGTGTTCAATGTCTTGGTATCCTATTCGAGTACGTCGGCGTATCTACTAACGACCCATCATCGTACTAGCGACACCCCACCCCGCGCGACGGTTTTTCCCCAGTTTTACCCCATAAAAAAGGGGACCTCACGCACCTGCCAGCGCCCGCTTACCCTTGCTGCGTTCCCGCCCTGGGGGAGTTCACGAGATGAGCACCGCGTGAGATCCTGCAGAACACTCTAGCCTGAAGCTTTAGGCGTTGCAAAACATTGACTGCGCAGGCGTTTTGTCGGAACCTGGGGGGATGGGTTAAAGTAGTCCCTCGACGCATGATGTGTCGCAACTAGGAGGATTCGACTAGCGGCCTATGTCACACGCCTGGAACGCGTGCGGGTTTCACGACCCTCGTGGGTTCAAATCCCACATCCTCCGCGCTTTTTGACAGCGCATCCGGTTGAAGTTTTCGCCGGGTGCGCTGTTTTTATATTTGCATTGGGCTTGCTGTGCACCACATTCCCTGTTTTTCGGAGTGGTGCCCGAGCATTTCCCCAGGTCGCGCTCGCTTCGTGAGGGAATGTGGTGCACTACCCATCGCCCGAGTGCCAAAGGACGCAACCCACTTTTCACGACCTGGGCTTTTACCCCCTCTCCCAACAAAAACTGCGTCCTTTGGCACTTGCACCACGCACGGAGACACCAAATTCCCCCACCGGCTGCCAGTGACCTTGACTTTTCCAATCCGTCCCGCGAAACCCAGGAATGTGGTGCGCGAGGAGGGTAGTTGCGCACCAAAATCCGGCATTTTGAAAAGTCGCCAAGGCATTTCCCCAGGTCGCACCGACCGTATGAGGGAATTTGGTGCGCGGGTCCAGCACGACAAAACCCCGCGACCCAACTCGCAGGTCGCGGGGTTTTATACAGAGGAGCTACTTCTCCTTAGGGGTGGTCGGCTCAGCCGAGGTCGTGGCAGGTGCCGTGGTCGATGGCTTCCGGCCGAGGAAGTCGCCGAGCGAGGAGCCCTCGTTGGAGCTCTGCTGGATCTTGTTGGCTGCGCCGTTCTCGCCTGGGGCACACAGGGAGAGCAGGCCGGCCAGGGCACCAATGCCGAGCGTGACCGCTGCGATGGCGCCGAGGGCTTCGGTGGCCTGCGGGCCGAACTTGGCGTTCAGGCGGGCGGCTTCAACGTCGAGCTGCTTCAGGAAGTCAGGTCGGTTGTCGCCGAAGTTGCCGAACGGGTTCGGGATGTTCATCTGCTCGGAGACGCGGCGTGCGGAGGCGCTGATCTCTGGGCCCATTGCGGCGATGAGTGGCGCGCCGACGGCGACTGCCAACCCGAGCGGGATGAGCCACAGGAGTGGCCCGCCGTGGGAGGACATGTCGGCGAAGCAGCGCTGCAGGTCATCGGTCGAGCTCTTGCCTGGGGTCTTCGGCTGGTCTTCACCCTGGACAACGACGTGGACGGTGACGTCGCCTTCGCGGCCTGGGATCGTGATGTCGAAGCCCTTGGGGTCCGGGGTTCGCTCAGCTGGCGGGACGATGATGACCTTGTCGCCCTCGCGCTGAGCGGTCCAGCCGTCGGGGAGTTTGAGGTCGCCGATGTTGGCACCTGGCACGTGGACCTCAACGTGCGATGTGCCCGGTTTGACCTCAATGGTCGGAGGGGTGTTGCCGCCCGAGGTCGACGGGGTGTCGTCACTGACAGTTACAACCGCCGGGCGGGTGACGGTCTTGCCGCCTGGGTAGGTGACCTCTACTGGGACGACGATCTGGTCGCCTGGTTTGGCGTCGGCAGGTGGCGTGACGGAGACTGAGCCGCCGTCGTTGATGGTGACGCTCCAGCCTTCCGGCGCCTTCCAGCCGTCGACGATCTTGAAGGTCGCGCCGTCAGGCTGCGTGCTTGGCGGCACGACAACGGTGACGCCGCCCTTGGTACGGCCAGGGTTGTAGTCGACTGGTGGCTGGCCTTCGGGGGTGTCGGCGTCGTCAACAACCAGGATGGTTGCTGGGCGGGTTACCTTCTGGCCGCCTGGGTAGGTGATGTCGACTGGGACGACGGTGTAGTCGCCGGACTTGGCGTCGGCAGGCGGGGTGGCGGTGACGGAGCCGTCCTCGCCGACGGTGACCTTCCAGCCCTTCGGCGCCTTGTACTCAGGCGAGATTACGAAGGCGGTGCCGCCCGGCGCGCGTGGCGTCGGGTTGACGGTCACGGTCTGGTTCGGCTTGGTCTGCTTCGGGGCGTAGTTCTGGTCGGGGGCGGACGGGGTGGCCGGGTTCGGGTCGACGGGTGCGGCCGGGTCGTCGATGACGGTCACGACGATTGGGCGCGTGATGGTGTTGCCGTTCGGGTCGGTGACCTGCACGTTAATCACGCCGAAGTCGCCTGGCTTGGCGTCTGCTGGTGGGGTGACGTGCGCGACACCGGTGTTCTCGTCAATGTTGATGGTCCAGCCTTCAGGGATGTCCTTCTGCTCGACAACGTAGGTGGAGCCCTCGGTGCCACCCTTCGGGGTGACAACTACGACGGTGCCCGGCTTGGTCGGCTTCGGTGGGAACTGGACGTCGTTGGTGCCCTTGGGGGCGTCGTCGACAACTACGACGACTGCTGGGCGAGTGATCGAGGAACCATCCGGGTAGGTGATCTGGACAGGCACGACAATGCGGTCGCCTGGCTTGGCATCGGCAGGCGGGGTGGCGGTGACGGAGCCGTCCTTGCCGACGGTGACCTCCCAGCCCTTCGGCGCCTCGTAGGCGCCGTGGATGGTGAACGTGGTGCCCTTCGGCGCATCAGCGCTGAACTCTGGGGCGTCCACGGTGACCTCGACACCTGGGCGGGTGGTTTCCGCCAGGTAGTACGCGTCCGGGTTCTGTGCCTGCGGCGGCGCGCTGACGATGACGGTGCCCGGTACGACCTTGGTGGAGCCGTCTGGGAAGGTCACCTCAACGTTGATGGTCTTCGTTTCGCCGTCGCGGGCGTTCGCCGGCGGCGTTGCGGTGATCTCGCCGGTGCGCTTATCGACGCCCACCGTCCAATCACCGAGCTGCTGGTCAGGGGCGATCTTGAAGGTCGTGTCGGCCGGCAGCTCCTGGTCACGGACCTGCGGCAGCGTCACTGTGACGGATGGGCGGGTGATCACCACGTCGTAGCCAGGGGTGTGCTCCTGTGCCAGGGTCGTGTCAACGCCGACCACGGACTCCAGCACGTCGTGGGATCCGTCTGGGTAGGTGGCCTTGACCTGCACGGTCACGGTATCTTCCAGGCGCGCGCTCATCGGCGCGGTGACCTTGAGCGCGTTGCTGCCCTCTTCCAGAGTGACGTCCCATGGGCGGGCCTCGCTGCTTGGGGTAGCGCCGACGACCTCGAAGGTGGTGCCGTCAGGGTACTTCGGGCTGCCCGGCTTCAGCGCGACGGTTGCCGTCTTGCCCGGGGAGGTCTTCTCGTTGCCGTAGCTTGGGGCCCACTGCTGGGTCTTGAGCTGGAACGTTTCGCCGATCTTGGCGTTGTCCTTGTACTTCTGCAGGTTGAGCTGGTCGGAGCCGTCGCGCGGGGTGGCGTATACCTCAACCTGGAGTACCTCCGGCTTCTCGTTGTCGATTTCGCCGGTCCCGCCGACAGGCAGGGTGACATGCACGCGGCCATCCTTATCGACGCGCGCATTCGCGCCCTCGACAGCCTTACCGTTTCGCGTCACGACAGCAATCACACGAGCGTAATCTTCTCCAGCACCGTTGGTGACCTGGATGTTCGTCGCAAACTCCTTGCCGTTCGCGGTGACAACCGGCACCTCGTCCTGAGCCGCCTGCAGCGGGAAGCACTGCGCGTTCTCTGCCGGGACCGGCAGCAGGTCAACCTCGGCGATGTTGCGGGCTTCGAAGCCCAGGCGGTTCGGGAAGTTCTCGTAGCCGTTGCCTACGCTTCGGGCGACCCACGCGAACGTGCGTGTCTCGCCTTCCTTGATGTCCTTCACGTCCTCGAGGGTGACCTTCGCGGACACCACCGGGGAGCCTTCCGAAAGGTGCAGCTCGACCGGCTCAACGTGCGCGGTGCCGGTGACCTTCAGGTCCATATTGGTGGTGCTACCCTCGCCGGAACGCACCGCTCCTGGGATAGTCTCCCCTACAGACACCGCCGAAAGGGTGAAGGTCTCCTCGAAATCAGAGATGCCGGTCTGGTTCATGCGCAGCTCGGAAACCATCGAGTCCACAGCGTGCTCGCCGTCGCCGTGGAGGCTGACCCAGTAGTACACCTCAACCTGGCCCTGCTCGTTGACAACGCGGGTGCCCGTCTCAAACGAGCCCTCGTTCGGCGTAGTCACGGCACCAACGTGCTGGTGCGGGAACAAGGTGTTCGCGCTCAGCACGTCGTGGCATCGGTTCTCTTCGGCGCTCTGCGCGTCCACCTGTGGCACCACGAGCGCGGACGCCCCCAGCGCCAGCGCCACCACAGTGGCTGACATTCTACGATTTCGCATTCTGAAACTCCCCTCAAAGGCAACTGTGTGTTATTTGTGCTATCCATTCATCATGAACGGTTTTTAAGAAGTTTCAAGTACTTTTGACAGTTTATTTTCAGCAAACGCCCGGACCTGCACAGTTGTCGTCAAAATATTTGCATCACATGCATGTTATTCAACCAGCGGTTACCCCCGCTCGGGTGTATTTGTCCAGACGAAAGGATCCGCTGAGAGCTTCTCAGGGTCAAAGCGCTCAAGGATCTCCTGCGCCGTCCCAGCGCCTGCGCACCCAATCGATTCCGCCAGCGCCCGCACCACGCCATCCACCCCAATGCGCTGCGACATCTCCGCAAACGTCACCGCCCCGTCGCGCTTCGCCAGCCGCTTGCCCTCCGCGTTGAGCACCAGCGGCACGTGCACATACTCGGGTTCCTGCCCGCCCAACAAGTGCGTCATGTACGCCTGCGCGGGCGCCGACATCAACAAATCATCCCCACGAACCACCTGGTCAACCCCCTGGTCCACGTCGTCGACGACCACCGCCAAGTTATACGCCCAGTCCCCCGCCTGCGCCTGCGTAAGGTTGCCACCGCGGCGCACCACCACGTCATCGACAGGCCCGGTCACCTCCCCGGCAAAGAAGTCACGAACCGTCCACTCCCGCACATCAGCACGCAGGCGAAGGGCAGGCATGCGGCCCTGCTGCGAAAGCTGGTGGCGTCGAAAAGCTCGCTGCTCCTCGCTCAAATCCCTGCACGTGCCCGGGTACATCCCAGGCTGCGCATGCGGCGCACTCGCCGCCTCCCGAATCTCGCGGCGCGTGCAGTAGCACTCATACACCGGGAGCTGCGACAACGCCGCCTCATACAACGCCGAACGCTGCGACTGCCACACCACCGGCGGATCAAAATCAAGGCCCAGCGCCAACAAGTCCTCTATTTGACGACGCCCCGCCGCCTCCGACGAACGCTCCGAATCAACATCCTCCACCCGCAACCAAAAACGCCGCCCACTCCGACGCGCGAACAACCACGCCAGCAGCGCCGTCCGCAGATTGCCAAAATGGAGATCCCCACTCGGAGAAGGTGCATACCGTCCAGCATTCATGTGTATAGGATATGTAGCCGTGACAAACCAAGAAACTTTTGCGCGATCGCTTTACCCTGTACTGGTATCTGTGTTCTGCGCCGTCTTCCTCATTTCCAACATCACAGCACAGAAGGGAGTCGCCCTCGGACCATTCATCACCGACGGCGCCTTTTTCCTCTTCCCACTTGCATACGTCCTCGGCGACGTGCTCGCCGAAGTCTACGGATTCAAAGCCGCCCGCCGGGCGATCTTCACCGGATTCGGCATCGCCATCCTGGCCGTCGTGTCCTTCTACATCGCCATCTGGCTCCCCGGCGCCGACTTCTACGACATGCAAGAACCCTTCTCGACGATCCTCGGCCTCATGCCGCGCATCGTCATGGCGTCCCTGGCCGGCTACATCGCAGGCCAGCTGCTCAACGCGTGGGTGTTGCAGAAAATGAAAGACCGGTTCGGACACGACCGCCTGTGGGCACGCCTCATCGGCTCCACCATCGTCGGCGAGTTCGCCGATACCCTCCTGTTCTGCGCCATCGCAGCGGCGGTCATCGGCATCGAAACGCCGGGTCAGTTCATCAACTACGTCGTCGTGGGCTTCCTATGGAAGACCCTGCTCGAAGTCGTCCTACTCCCGATCACGTACCCGACCATCGCGTGGGTACGCCGCCGCGAGCAGGAACTGCATGCGGAGCTGCGAAGCTAACGCCCAGAGCCAGCGCTAGGAGCTGGCTCGAACACCAATCTGAGATCAAGGGCCGCAAGCACTTTGAGCAAAGTGTCAACAGTCGGGTTACCAAGCCCGTTTTCAATGCGGCTCAACTCGGCTTGCTGGATCCCAGCGGAATCTGCAACCTCTTGCTGCGTTGCGTCACGTTCTTTCCTCGCTGCCATCAGGGCAGCACCCACTGCCCTTCGGTCTGCAATCTCGGAAGCAAACGCACGAGCAGCAGCATCTCGCACGATCTCAGCAGCTGGTGAAGCTGCTTCCCGATACGGTTTTACGAATTCTTCAAATGCTGTAGTCCCCATTCCCACACCTTTCATCTGCTGATTCAATACCCCTGATCTTATGTGTTACAGCACATAAGATCAAGAGGGTTGGTCACGCTTCCACTGCTCCAACGCAGCCCTTGCAGCTCGAATCTCCTTCTGTTCTTGCTTGCTACTTGGCGCACGCAGTTTGTTGTACCCACCCAGCAACAGAACGATCTTATCGCCGTGAAAAGTGCAGTAGACACGGATCAATACGCGTTTCTTCCACCAACGTTTTGGCACCCGATCAGCTGCTCCCGAGGGCCCATGCTCGCGAAGAATTGTGTCGATGCTTCTTCTTATTCGAAGTTCAAACAGCCCCCTACCAAGGCTTTTGCCCCATTCGCTTTCACAGATGCGAATCCCCAGCGGCGCTAAGACATACTGGACTGCTGCGTCCGTGACTGCTCGTTCCACTTCATCCAGGCGTTTGTAAAAACGATGAAAGTTTCCACCATCGAAAACCTCGACACGCCAAAGTTGATCAGACAATATACCCCCTTGTCCCCCGAAATGCGCTCTAGCTTAACGCCTATAAGAGCCTCTAGCCCCCAGAAACACCTACTTCCCCGCGTAGTACCTGCCCATAAACTCGTCGCGGAACGCCTCGTACTCCCCGGCATCGATGGCGTGGCGGATGTTGTCCACCAGGCGGATCATGAACTCCAGGTTGTGCATGGTGCACAGCGTCCCCGCCAAGAACTCCTTGGCCTTGAGCAGGTGGTGGATGTAGGCGCGCGAGTAGTTCTCGGAGACGTAGCCGCCGAACTCCTCGTCGACGCCGGAGAAGTCCCGCTTGAACCGGGCGTTCATCAGGTTCATGCGTCCGTCCAGCGTATAGACGCCACCGCGGCGACCAAGCCGCGTCGGCGCGACGCAGTCGAACGTGTCGGCGCCGGCTTCGACGGCGGTGAAGATGTCGTCCGGCTCGGAGATGCCCAGCAGGTGGCGCGGCTTGTCCACGGGCAGCTCGTCAGTGACCCAGCCGACGATGGTGCCGAGGTTTTCCTTCTCAAGGGCGCCGCCGATGCCGAACCCGCCGAAGCCGCGTCGGCCGGCCTCGCGCGCCTCCCGGTCGAGGTCGAGCAGTCCGCGGGTGGCGTGGCGTCGTAAATCTTCGTACTGGGCGCCCTGCACCACGCCCCACAGTGACTGCTTCGGGCGGTGCGTGCGCGCCTCGGTGAGGCGGTGGTGCTCGTCGAGGCAGCGCTTCGCCCAGCGGTGGGTGCGCTCCACGGAACGCTCCTGGTAGTCGCGGGTATCCACGAGGGTGGTGAGCTCGTCGAAGGCGAACATGATGTCGGCGCCGAGCTGGTGTTGGATCTGCATGCTCACCTCGGGGGTGAAGCGGTGCTTGGAACCGTCGATGACAGACTTGAAGTCGACGCCGTCTTCGTCGACCATCGCCATGCGCTTACGCTTCTCGGCCCGGATGTCTTTGTCGGTGAGCCCGGCGGTGTCCATGGCCAAGACCTTCTTGAAGCCGACGCCCAGGCTCATCACCTGGAAGCCACCCGAGTCCGTGTAGGTCGGGCCGTCCCAATTCTCGAAGGCGGCGACGCCCCCGGCCTCATCGACGATGTCGGGACCCGGCTGAAGGTACAGGTGGTAGGCGTTGGACAGGATCGCCTGCGCACCGGTCTGGTGGATCTGCTCCGGGGTGAGCGTCTTCACCGTGGCCTTCGTGGCCACCGGGATGAACGCGGGGGTCTGGATCGGGCCGTGCGGCGTATGGATCACACCCGTGCGCCCATGCTTACCCGGCGCGTCATACAGGGTGGTGTTCAGGTCGAAGGAAAGGTCGTCGGTCATGCGTGCTCCAGTGATTCGGGGTGGAATTCGGCTTCGAGTTCGGTGCCCTCCACGTCAACTTCCGGCAGCACCTTGTCCAGCCACTTCGGCATCCACCAGGTGGAACGGCCCAGGATGAACATCGTAGCGGGGACGAGCGCCATGCGGACGAAGAAGGCGTCGAAAAATACGGCGGCGCCGAGCGTAAAGCCAAAGATTTGGATGAATGGCAACGGCTGGTCGATGAACGCCACGAACACCGCAATCATGATGACTGCTGCGGCCGTGACCACGCGCGCGCCCTGCACGAAGCCCTCGACGGTGGACTCGCGCACCGCCTTGATTTCCGCCTCCGGGTCGCCGGCGCGGCGCAGCTTCAGGTAGCGCTCGCGGATGCGGGTGACCAGGAAGACCTGGTAGTCCATGGCCAGGCCAAACGTGACGCCGATCAGGAAGATCGGCATAAACGACAGGATTGGGCCGGGGGTGTTCACAAGTCCACCCCAGCCGAGCTGGAACAGGCCCACCGTCATACCGAACGCCGCACCGACCGACAGCAGGAAGCCAAGGCCCGCCACCACCGGCACCAGGATGGAGCGGAACACCAGGATCAGCAGGATGATCGCCAGCCCAACCACGATCGCGAGGTAGAGCGGCATCGCCGCCTCAAGCTCCTCCGTGATGTCCATCTGCACAGCGGTAAGGCCCGTCAGGCCTATCGACGTCCCCGTCGCATCCTCCACCTGGACATTGTTCGCGCGCAGCGCATGCGCCACCTCCAGCGTGTACTCCTCCTCCGGACCGCCCTTCGGGGTGGCCAGGATCCGGGCCGCCGTCAGGTCCTCGTTCGCGCCTACCAGCTGCGCGTGCTCGATCCCGTTGACGCTGTTGGCCTCCTGCACCGCATACATAAACGACGCCAGCGCCGCCTTCTGCGCGCGCCCGCCAGCCTCGTCCGGCATCATCGCCATGTACGGCTGCAGCATCTCCGCGTCCGGGTTGACGGAGGTGGCGTCGACAACCAGGAGGAACGGCGCGTTGACCCCCGGGCCGAAGCCCTCCGCCATCAGGTCCGCCGACTTGCGCTGCGTCGTGTCCAAGTTCGACGTCGTATCCGACGGCAACGCCATCTCCAGCTGCAGCAAGGGTGACGCCAGCGCACCCAGCCCCAGCACGACCACCGTCATCACCAGCACCGGGAACCTGCGCACCACGTTCACCCAGGACCGGCCCACCGACTTCGCCGACAAGTCGCGGCCAGGCCGCTTACCCGGGCCAGGGTTGCCCGCGAACCACGGCAACTTCCCACCAAAGGAACGCTCACCCCACACGCCCAACAGCGCCGGGAGCAGCGTCAACGCCACCAGCACCGCGATGAGCACCGTCAGCGCAGCCGCCAAGCCCATCCACGTCAAAAACTCAATCCCGGCCAGGGACAGCGCCACCAGCGCCGTGAACACCGTCGTCCCCGCGAACACCACCGAAGAACCGGCCGTGCCCACCGCCAGGCCCGCCGCCTCCGGCGCGTCCAGCGTCTGCCGCTCCTGCCTGTACCGCGACAGGATGAACAGCGCGTAGTCAATACCGACAGCCAGGCCGATCATCACCGCCAGCACCGGCGTGACCTCGTTGAGCTCCACCCAATGCGTCGTGATCAGCACCGCCAGCACACCAATGCCCACCCCCACAACAGCGCTCACAATCGGCATTGTCGACGCCACCAAGGACCCAAACGTCACAATCAGCACCACAAACGCCACCGCGAGCCCCACCATTTCCGACGTCGTCTTAATCTGGATCGGATCCCCGAACCCGGCACCACCGGCCTCAACCTGCAGGCCAGCCTCCCGGCCGATCTCCAGCGCCTCATTCACCACGGCGCGCTCTTCCTCCGACACCGACATCGAAGACTCCGCGCCAAACTCGAACGTGGTGTACCCAATCCGGCCATCGTCCGACACCATCCGCAGGTAGTACGCGTCCTGCTTCGCCTGCTCCTCAGGCAGGCCCATCTGCGTCATCTGCCCGACGATCATCTCCCCCAGCTCCCGGTTCACATTCACCGGGTTGCCAAACCTGTCCGTCCCCGTCAGCCCCTCCAGGTGCTCCTCGATGTAGCCGACCGTCGCGTCCATCCCCGCCATGAACTCCGGCTCATCTAATCGACGCCCCTCCGGCGCCGCAAACACCAAATTCACCCCGGGCGCCGTCGCCACGTTCCCTTCACCCGGGAAGTGCCGCTCCATGTCCTCGAGTGCTTCGATGCCGGGCGTCCCCGAGATCGGAAACTCCGACGTAAACGGCTTCATCAGCGAAAACGCCCCCGCCGCCGTGGCGCCGAGCAGCAACAGCCACGCCACGATCACCTTCCACTTATGCAGAAATGACCAGCGCCCAAGCCGAAACAGCATCTTCGCCACGGTGTTTACGTCCTCACTGTCGCTTCTCGATTGTTGGTGCCACCAAGCCGCGGCACGTTACCAGGCCATCTTATAGGCGAACCCTTGCTGGACTCGATTTCCCTTCATACCCAGGTCACCGGTTTGACCAAGCGAAAAAGTTGCCCGCCTTAGACAACCTGGGGAAACGCACCGACCCCACCCCAAATCCGGGAATGTGGTGCACATACAAAGGAGCGAGTGCCAAAAGACGCAACGCAATAATTCTAGCCCTTTTTTGGCCTGCGGGAATACAAATGCTCGTTTTGCGAATTGCGTCCTTTGGCACTCGTCGAACATCCAGGTGCGGTAACGCTCCAGGTCGCCGTCTTTAAGCTCGTAGCCCGCCCACTCGGCCACCACGCTCAAGGTGTTGGGGAAGCTGCCGCCGATGGTTCTAGCGCGCACCTCCGGGGTGAGCGGGCGGCCTAGCAGCTCGCCGAGCTCGAAGGTGGCCTTACCCCACAGCGGTTCGGTGTCGATGAGGGTGCCGTCCATGTCCCAGAGGACGGCCTTCGGCCTACTCAAGTTCCGGAAGCTCGTTGAGAGCCTCGTCCGTGGCGCCGGTGGCGGCCGCCGCACGGAACACCAAGGTCTCGATGTCGGCCTTCTCCTCCGGTTCAAGCACCGCGTTGGCGTGCTTTTCGTTGAACTCCTCGAGGTTCTCGTAGAACGGCGCCACGACCTTCACCAGCGCGTCGCCCTCAGGGTCGTCGCCAAGCAGATCGAGGGCGTCAAGGAACATCTCAAGCCGCTTCTTCAAATCCGGCAGCACCGCCGGGTCGAAAGGCTCTTCCCACAGGTCCTTGTCCTCGTCCTGCAGGTAGGAACCGGTGGCGAAGGTGTTCAGGTCGTCGATGAATTCGTCTACCTCGGGCTGAAACTGGGCCCGAATCGAGTTGTCCGCAGCTGCGCTCATGGGCCCATTGTGCGTGAGGCGCGCTAAATGCGCACCCCGAGCAGCCCGTCGAGGGCGGTGGCGATGATCTGGTTGCAGTCGCCGGCTGCGCCGTCGAGAAGCGAAAGTGCCTCCGGGGTGTTCAGATCGTCCGCAAGAATCGCGCGAAGCTTATCGACGACTTCCGTCGCCTCCGCCTCAGAAACCTCGCCGGCGAGCTGCTCGCGCCAACGCGTAAGGCGTTCCTCGGCCTCGGCCAGGATCGCGTCGGAGAAGTCCCGGTCCTCGCGGTAGTGGCCCGCAAAGACAGCCAGGCGGATCGCCGACGGGTCGTGGCCCGCCTCCGAGAGCTTGTGCACGAACACGAGGTTGCCCAGGGACTTGGACATCTTCACACCGTCGAGGGCGATCATGCCGGCGTGGACGTAGTGCCCGGCCATGCGCTCGACCTTTAGCGCGGCCTCAGCGTGGGCCGCGGAGAACTCGTGGTGCGGAAATGCCAGGTCAGATCCGCCGCCCTGGATGGCGAAGTGGCTGCCCAGGCGGTTGGTGGCAATCGCGGAGCACTCGACGTGCCAGCCCGGCCGGCCCGGGCCGAACGGCGAGTCCCAGGCGGGCTCGCCCTCGCGGTGGCCGCGCCACACCAGCGCGTCCAGCGGGTCGCGCTTGCCTTCGCGGTCCGGGTCGCCGCCACGTTCCGCGAAGTACTCCTCCATGGTGGCGCGGTCCAAGTTGGACTCGTAGCCGAACTGCTCGGTGGCGTCGATGGAAGCGTAGATGTCGCCCTGGTCGAGCTCGTAGGCCGCGCCGGCGTCGAGAAGCTGCTGCACCATTGCGATCACCTCGTCGACTGACTCCATCGCGCCGATGTAGTCGCACGGCGGGATCACGGACAGGATCTCCATGTCGCTGCGGAACAAGTTGATCTGGCTGGTGCCGAGTTCGCGCCAGTCCACGCCGTCGCGCTCTGCGCGCTCGAACAGCGGGTCGTCCACGTCGGTGATGTTCTGCACGTAGTGGACCTTGTGGCCGTTGGCGAGCAGCTGGCGCTGCGCCAGGTCGAAGGTGAGGTAGGTCGCGGCGTGGCCGAGGTGGGTGGAGTCGTACGGGGTGATGCCGCAGACGTACATCCCCACCTCCCCGTTCGCATCCGGGGTGGTGTCTACTTCCTTGACGCGCTGATCGGCGGTGTCGAAGAGCTTCAGCGGCACCGGGGTGCCAGCGACTGCGGGTACGGACGGGTCGGGCCATGCATGCATGCGGACAACCCTACAACTAGGCGGCCATCACGCCAGTGCCGAGCAGCGCCATCACGAGAAGGCCCAGCGGAATGCGGTAGGCGGCGAACCACGCGAACGAGTGGTTGGACACGAACTTCAGCAGCCAGGCAATGGAGATGTAGCCGACCACAAACCCGATGCCGGAGCCGACGAGCAGCTGCAGCCCGCTTGCCGCCTGGCCTGCCTGGGGGTCGAAGGCGTCCGGCAGGGAAAACAGCCCGGAGGCAAGCACTGCCGGGATGGCCAGCAGGAAGGAGAAACGGGTGGCCACTTCGCGGTCCAGATTGAGGAACAGGCCGCCGGAGATGGTGCCGCCGGAGCGCGACACACCCGGGATGAGCGCCAGGCACTGCCACAGGCCCATCACAACCGCGTCCTTCATAGTCAGTTCCTCGAAGCCGCGGGTCTTTTTGCCGCGGCGCTCGGCCAGGATGAACACCAGTGAGAACAGGATCAGCACTGTGGCGGTGATCCAGAGGTTGCGGAAGTTCTCGCGGATGAGGTCTTTGAGTAAAACGCCCGCAAGACCGACCGGGATGGTGCCGGCGATGACCATCCAGCCCATGCGGTAGTCGAAGTTCCGCTTGGACTTGTCCGCGAGGCCGGCGAACCAGGCGGTGAGGATGCGCCAGATGTCTTTGGCGAAGAACACCAGCACGGCCAGCTCCGTGCCCAGCTGGATCACAGCGGTGAAGCTGGCGCCGGCGTCTTCGCCCCAAAATAGTTGGGAGACGATGCGCAGGTGGCCCGAGGAAGACACGGGCAGAAACTCGGTGAGGCCCTGGACAATGGACAGGACGATCACCTGAACCCAGGACATTGTGGTGGCGGGATCAGTCATGGCGAAAGACACTACCCCGCCTACTTAGCCATCGCGGTGCGCGACGGGCGCGTTGCTAGGCTTTGACCTTGTGAATGCTCGTTTGTTTGCCCCCAGTTCCCGCCTCCGCTTTGCCGCAGTTTCCGGTGCCGTCTCGGCTGCCCTGGCGCTGAGCGCCTGCGGCGCGTCTCCTTCCGCCAAGATCGAGGAAGCTGGCGGTGAGGCCGCTGCGAACATGGGCAGCGCTAAGCCTGTGCAGTCCCCGCAGTCGTCGGACCCGGCGGGCGCGGTGGTGGACTTCGAGCCAGTGAGCGATGTGGACGTCACGAACGGCCGCATCGGCGTCCGCACGGAAAACGCGCTGACGATCGGCACGCTCGAGGAGATCCAGCAAGGCAAGGCCGCCCGCCACGAGCTGGACCAATCCTGCGGCGAGGCATCCGCCAACGCCGGCACCTTCGCGCTTGCCTGCGCGGGCGAGATCAAGCTCTTCGGCGACCGGGAGGAGACTATCGCCACGGATAAGCCGGTCACGGTGGCCACGGTGGCGTCGACAGGCGAGGTGCTCGCAGGCAGCGACACTGAGCGCAAGGTGTGGGTCTTCGACGGCGGAGAGCTGAAAGACACCATCGACGTCGCACGCGAGACCGATCAGCTCCAAGCGGTGCAGGTGGACGGCCAGCGCGACTCCGTGGTGCGAACCAACCGCTTCGACACCACCATCCAGGACATCGACTGGAACGGCTCGCGCCAAGGCGGCACCCTGCGCGTCGGCCTGGGAGTGGGCAAGGTGCGCGGCGGCGAGCACGGCCTGGTGCTGGCCGCGGATTCCACCGGTAGTCAGCTCCACGTCTACACCACCGACGGCATCATCCGCCTCCAGCAGTCCGCGCCGGTGCCGGAAGGACCCTGGGATGCCGCGTGGGACCCCGCGCAGCGCCTCGCCTGGGTCAGCTCGCTGGCCAGCAACACCGCCACCGGCTACGACATCTCCCAGGGCATTCCGGTGAAGCGCAAGCACTTCGCCACCGTCGCAGATGCCCAGAGCATCATTACGCTTGACGACGGCACCGTGGTCGCCGCCTCCGCATCCGGCGACGGCATCCAGATCGTCTCCCCCGCCGACCAAACCGAGAGCAACTAGGAGAAAAACCCATGACGCTCTACGACCGCGCACTCAAGCTCATGTTCCTGCTGCCGCCGGAGCGCATCCACGGCATCATCAGCGGCGCGTTGCAGACGCTGCACCTGGCCACCCCGGTCAACCGCGTGATGGAAAAGGCCGTGCGCGTGCACGACCCGGTGCTGCGCCAAACCGTTTTCGGCGTGGACTTCCCCGCCCCGCTGGGGCTGGCGGCCGGCTTTGACAAGAACGCCGAGGCGATCGACTCCTGGGGCGCGATCGGCTTCGGCTACGCTGAGATGGGCACCGTGACCCCGAAGTCCCAGCCGGGCAACCCCACGCCGCGGCTGTTCCGCCTGCCGGAGGACAAGGCGATTTTGAACCGGATGGGTTTCAACAACAAGGGCGCGCTCGTGGTCGCCGACAACCTCCGCGCGCGGCGCTCCCGCGACGTGGTGGGCATCAACATCGGTAAGAACAAGACCTCCGAAGATGCCGTGGCGGACTACCGCGCCACCTCGACGCTTCTGGGTCAGCTTGCGGACTACCTGGTGGTCAATGTCTCCTCCCCCAACACGCCGGGCCTGCGCGACCTGCAGGCGGTGGAGGAACTCCGCCCGATCCTGGAAGTGGTGAAGAAATCCACCACCACCCCGGTGCTGGTGAAGATCGCGCCGGATCTTTCCGACGAAGACATCGACGCCGTGGCTGACCTCGCCGTCGAGCTGGAATTGGCCGGCATTGTGGCCACCAACACGACCATTTCCCGCTCCGGGCTGAAAACACCCGCCTCCAAGGTGGAGAAGATGGGCGCGGGCGGCATCAGCGGAGCCCCGTTGGAGAACCGCTCGCTTGAGGTGCTCAAGCGCCTCCACGAGCGAGTCGGCGACAAGCTGGTGCTCGTCAGCGTCGGCGGCATCTCCACGCCCGAGCAGGCGTGGGAGCGCATCACCGCGGGCGCGAGCCTGCTGCAGGGCTACACCCCGTTCATCTACGGCGGGTTGGGCTGGATCCGCGGCATCCACCGCGGGATCGCCGCGCAGATCAAAGCCCACGGCCTGGACTCGATCGAGCAGGCCGTGGGCAGCGGGCTGGAGTGGAAGGCGCTCTAAGCGTGTCCGGCTGCGCTGCGGCGCAGCACCACCGCGCAGAGGCCGGCGGCGAGCGCCCAGCCGATCAGCCAGAACGGCGTGGTGGCCATCAGCTCGGTGTCGGGGCGCGATGAAGCCGAGCCCGATGAGCACCACGGCCACGATTAGCGCGCCGACCTGGGTGCGTGAGCCTTCCTGCTTGGTGTTGTAGGTGGCGAAGGCGCCGACGATGGCGACCGCCACGATGATGGAGAGCACCTGCGGGGTGACGGGGAACGCGGCGTCGCCTCGAAGCAGCGCCAGCACGGCGTAGAGCACGAGCACGAGTGCGATGCCCATGAACGCGCCGCCGACGCGGAGTTGCACTGGAACCATTCGGCGAATCTTACTGGTTTTCGTACCAGCCCCAGATGATTGCCCGGCCGAGCGAGTGGAAGTTCAGGTTGAAGCCGAGCTGGGTGGGGTTGGCAATCTCGTCCGCGGGAAGCTCCGTGTCCACCGCGTGGACGGCGAACAGGTAGCGGTGCGGGCCGTGGCCGGCCGGCGGGTTCGCGCCGTAGTAGCCCTTGACGCCGCTGTCGCCGGTGAGCACCACAGCGCCAACGCCGAGGTCGTCCTTCGCGCCCGCGCCGGCGGGCAGCTCGGTGACGTCAGCCGGGATGTTGAACGCGGACCAGTGCCAGAACCCGGAGGCGGTCGGCGCGTCCGGGTCGAAGCAGGTCACAGCGTACGTCTTGGTGCCCTCCGGGGCGCCGGACCAGGACAGCTGCGGGCTAGTGGCATTGTCGCCGGCCAGCGAGTCGGCGAGGCGCTCGCCGTCGACGATGTCCTCGGACGTGATGTCGAAGGACGGCACGTCCGCCAGCGCGGCGTACGGGTCGGGGCCGGGGAAACGGTCGGAAACATAATTTGCAGTCATGTCCCCATTCCTACCGGAGAGTTAGTGACCGCCGCCACTCCACGCAGCGAACAGTTGCGCGTATCTCCCGTCGGCGGCGACGAGTTCGGTGTGGGTGCCGTCCTCGATGATGCGCCCGGCGTCCATGACCAGGATCCGGTCCGCGGCCGCCGCCTGGTCTAGGCGGTGCGCCACCACCAGTGCCGTGGTGTCTGCGGTGATCCGCGCGGCGGCGTCCTCCAGCGCGTTCGTGGCGTCGCTGCCGGCTTCCGCTGTGGCCTCGTCCAGGATGAGCACCTTCGGGCCCGACAGCGCCACGCGTGCGAGCGCGAGCTGCTGCTCCACCTCCGGGGGTATGTCCTCCGCGCCTGCGCCGACGGCGGTGTCCAGCCCCTTCGGGAACAGGCGCGCGAACTGGGTGCCTTCAGGGTCGAGCCCGACACTTGCCAGCGCCCGCAGCAGGTCCGCGTCGGTCGCATCCTGTGCGGCCATCGAGAGGTCCTCGCGCAGGGTGCCGGCGAACAGGTGGACGTCCTGGGTGAGCAGGGTGACGTTCTTGGCGGTCCACGTGTCGCTGACCTGCGAGGTATCTACTGCGCCTACCCGGATGCACCCAGACGTGGGCTCCACCAGCCCCGCAATGAGCGCGGCGAGCGTGGACTTGCCGGCGCCCGAAGTGCCCACCAGCGCGGTGGTTGTTCCGGCCTCGAGCGTGACAGAGAGGTCTTCCAGCACGTTGGCGCCGCCCGGGTAGGCGAACGAGACGTGGTCCACCTCCACATCCACGAGTGCAGCAAGGTCCGCCGGCACGGCCGTGGCGTCGCGTCCGTCCGCGAGCTTGGCCAAGCTCACCGCGCGACCCACGGCGGTGGCAGCGCCCTGCAACTCGCCGACGAAGAACAGCGCGTTGAACACCATGACCTCTGCGCGGATGACCATGAACACCGCAGCGCTCGCCTGGCCCGGGGTGACAACTCCGGCCGACGCGAGCCACGCGCCGACGCCAAGCGTGAGCAGCACCCACGCGGCGAAAGCGACCTGGCCGATGCCTGTGAGCCGGATGAACCAGGGCACACGGTCCATCTCCGCCTCCACCGCGCCCCACGAGGTCCGCCGCATCCGTGCCAACGCCCAGCGCTCCAAGTCGAAGGCGCGCAGCGTGGGCAGGCCCCGGACGGTATCCAGCAGCACCGCGTTGCGACGCGCCTCCGCCACGCTCACCGCGTTGGAGGCATCCGGGATGGCGCGGACCACCGCGCGGGCGAACGGGTACGTGCAGATGCAGATCAAAAGCAGGATCAAGGCGAAGCGGACGTCGATAAGCAAAAGCCCGATAAACGTGATCGGAAAGACGAACACGGCGGTGAGCACGCGCGAGCCGATGGCGGTGATGGTTTGGACGACGTCGTCGATGTCCTTGGTCATGCGTGTGATCACGTTGCCGGTGCCGAGCTCCATCACCCGCGGCACAGGTGCGCGCAGGATCGCGTCGAGGCAGCGACGGCGCAAGTCGATGGACGCGCGGGCGACCTTGAGGCCCACCACGTAGTTACCGAGGGCGCGCAGGAACATCTCGACGAGCATGCAGGCCAACGCCAGTCCAACAGTCCACACAAAGGCGCGGGTGCCGGTGCCCAGTAGCGGCACCTCGCCTCCGGTGAGCGGGTCGACGCTGCGCCCGAACAGGTTCGACTGCGTGGTGTACACGGCGACGATGAGCGCCTGGATGAGCAGCAGACCCGCCCACCAGCGTCTGTCCAGCGCGTTGGGCAGCGCCGAGAGGTACGCGAAGGTCTCCTTCACACTTGCGGGTGCGACCGCGTCTGTGCGTGCGTAATCGGGCGCCATCTACGCCACCTCCAATTCGGTTCCAGCGTGCTGCCACGCGGCGTTTCCGGTGATGACCACGGTGGTTTTGTCTGCTCTGAGCGCGGCGACGGCTGCCACGACGTCCGCCTGTGTCACGGAATCGAGGCCAGTGGTCGGGTCGTCCAGGATGAGCACGTCCGAGTCGGCGGCGAGCGCCCTAGCAAGCGCGACGCGCTGCCGCTGCCCGCCGGAGAGATTCAGGCCGGCCTCGCCCAGCGGTGCGTCCGGCAACTCGCCTGCTTCGTTGATACCGCCGAGCCTGCGGAGGATGTCTTGGCAGTGGGCGGCGGCGAGCGCCTGCTTGACGACGTCCTCCGGCACATCCCCGCGCGGGTTCACGTTGTCTGCGATGGTGCCCTCAAACACGTTGACGGTGTGCGGCGGGAACAGCACGTCTGCGCGCTGCGCCCACGCGGCGGCGGTGGCGTAGGAACGCTCCGCCGGCTCGAGAATCCACAGCCCCGCGCCTGGGACCGGTGTGTCTGTTAGCTCGGGCCCCGCGGTGTCGTCGCCCGCGTGGTGCAGCTGCTCGATGCGTTGACCGCTCGCCACGGCCCTGCCCCACCCGCTGGCCAGGTCGCCGAACGCTAAGCCCGCCATGGTCAACGCAGGCTGCACCAACAGTGCCACGGATGTCAGCTGCCCCGGGGTGATCTCCCCGCGCAGCGTCATCCACGCGCTCAAGCCCACGATGCCAAGGTTGCACAGCCACGCCACGCAGAACCTGGCGAAACCGAGCCACACCTCCACACGCAGGTGCGTGAGCATCAAGCGCTTCGCCTTCGCCGTTTCGGCGTGAAAACGTGTTGCCACGGTTGCACCCGCGCCTAGGCCTTTGACGGTGCGAATGCCTTGCGACGCATCCGTGGCCAAGCCAGCGACATCCGCCTCCGCGGCGCGGCGCTTCAACGACACCCGCGTCACCGGCCCCGCGGTCCACGCGGCGAACAGAGCGATGATCAGCGCGCTGGCCGGGATGGCCAGTGAGATCCACGGGGAGACCGACCACATCGCCACCATCGCGCAGACCGCGTAGCCGATGGCCATCAGCGGAAACGACAGCAGCTCGCGGTATCGACCGACGGTGTTCGCGTCCGCGTCGATGGTGTTGAGCACCGTGCCGGGGCTCATCGCTCCCGCCCCGCGGCGCAGCACGCCCGAGGACAGGTGCTGCTGCGCGTTGTGGGTCACGCGGCGCACCGAGGCTGTGGCCAGGCCGTCGCCGGTGGCCTCGCCGATGAACTGGATGATGAAGATGCCGACCAATACTGCGAAGAGCCACCATGCGTTGAACTTTTCTTCCCCCACCAGGCCGTCCACGATCATGCCCACCACCACCGGCACAAACGCGGAGATGCCGGAGCCGATGAGGTAGCTCAGAATGTGCAGCACTAGCACGCCCGGGTATGCGCCTACCATGTCCCTGACCACACGGTTCCCGCTGCTCCAGCGTGCTGGGTGGAGCCGCGCCGGATCGTCCGCTGGCGGCGCGGGCGGGACGAACCAGCTGTACGTCTTCATTCTGCGCGGCGGTGGCATCATTCTGGAAGATCTAGCAAATATTGGGTTAAGGGTCAAAAAGTGTGTCCGGAATCGCGGATTTTCACGGATTGACCTGTAGGTTTCCGGAAAGTATATGCTCCGGAAGCATATATCTAGCTGTGATGTCCAGGGACGTTGTTGAGTCGGTCGAAGGGTACGCCGCCAATCGCAGAGTGGTGTCGGTGGTGGTTGTAGAAGTGGAGCCAGCCGGGCAGCGCCAGGCGTCGTTCGGCCTCTGAACCGTAAAACCTGGCATAGGCCCAGCCGTCCCCGAGCGTGCGGTGGAATCGCTCGATCTTCCCGTTCGTCTGCGGCCGGTAGGGGCGTGTCCGCTTGTGTCGGATGCCGAGCCGAGCGCAGAAGTCCCTCCATGCGTGGGATCTGTATGCCGACCCGTTGTCGGATAGGACTCGCTCGACGGTCACGCCTCGTTCGGCGAACCAGGCCACGGCGCGTTCGAGAACTCCCACCGCTGTGCTCGCCTGCTCATCCGACCAGATTTCTGCGTATGCGACGCGGGAGTGGTCATCGATGACTGTGTGAACGAACGCCGTCCCGGTGCGCGGCTTGTGATCTTTTCCTCGTGGTAATCCCGGAGTCGCGAGCTTGTTCCGTGCGCCTTGCTGCCGACCTACGTAACGATGTCCACCGCCGTCGGGGATGTTGCCGAACTTCGTGACATCGACATGAATCAACGATCCCGGATGAGGATGCTCATATCGCCGCAATGGCTCGCCAGTGACACGATCGATATGCGAGAGGCGGTTCACGCGGCAACGGACGAGGACCGCGTGAACAGTCGACGTCGAGAGACCAAGTCGCGCAGCGATCTGGGCTGGCCCCAGTCGAAGCCGCCAGCGCAGGTTGATGATCTTCTTCTTGACATGCTCGGGCGTCCTGCCTGGGATCCGGTGCGGCTTGCTGGAGCGATCCTGCATCCCAAACTCACCCTCTTCCCGGTAGCGGCCTGCCCATTTCCGGGCAGTGATCGGGGAGACCATGAACATCTTTGCGGGAGAGGGCGAAATCCTACGCTAAGGCTTTGGCCAACGATATTCTCCGGTAAGATTGATGTGTTCCCAGGGGATAGGAGAAGTCGCTTGATATCTAGTATGACGTCTGTCGCACCTGCTTG
>NZ_MLCR01000026.1:0-30836 GCF_001875735.1 Corynebacterium sp. NML120713 | reverse complement strand
ATCGCGGCCGCGCATAGCGCACTCAATGAGGAAAGCCTGCAACGTGTTAGGCGTGGCGCGTTCCAGGCGGTATTACCAGGACAATCCCCGCCCGAAGAAGCAAGATCCGATCCCGCATCACAAACGCAACATCAAACGCTTAACCGATGCGCAAGTCAACGACATTTTGGCCTTGTTGGATGCTAATCCGTATTCGAGTGTGGATGATGTCTTCTACCACGCATTGAACAATGGGTGCTATATCGCCAGCTTGCGTAGCTTCTACCGGGTCGCCAAAGCACACGGCAAACTCTTATCACAACGCCACGGCACACGCAGAACACGCCCGCGGCGTGCACGCGGGCACAACCAGCCCCCACATGTTGAAGCACACCGGCCAGGTCAAGTGCTGTGCTGGGATATCACCTATCTTCCAGGCAAGTACACAAACCAGTACTACGCCTGCCATACCGCAATCGATCTGTATTCCCGTGCTGTTGTCGGCGCAGTTGTTGCCCACCACGAAGATTCCCGCGTGGCACGACATATGTTTGAAGAAATCTTTGCCGCACACCCTGATGTCGACACGGTGCACTCCGATAACGGGGCAGCGATGACCAGTCGCAGCCTTGGCAGACTTTTTGATGCCCACCAGGTCAAACGCTCCTTCAGCAGGCCGTCGATTAGTAACGATAATCCGCATATGGAGTCGTTGTTTCACACCATGAAAGGTATGGCCTACTACCCGAGGGCTTTTGCCAGCATTAAACATGCAGCGGCCTGGGTTGATGAGTTTACAACGTTGTATAACCACCGGCCCCACAGTGGGATTAATGGGTACACACCGCAAAGCGTGCTAGACGGCACGTGGCAACAGATGGAGGCCAACCGGCGAAGTGCCGTCGAGCAAGCCCTTGCTGATGGGGTAATTACCGCGCGACCGAAAACACCGATTGGGTTGCCTGAGAAAGTCACAATTATCCGCACAACAACTAAGACAGCGCCGATGCCGCGTGCATTGATGATGCATTGTTAACCATGATTCCGGACCACAACCACTTGACACAGAGCGTTCGCGCGCGGCCCGGCGCATTTGCCCAGGTTGTGGATTTTCCAGGCAGGAAAAAGGTGCGCAGGGCTTGCGGCGAGTGACAAAAGACGCACACCCATTTGGTGCAGATATCCATAGTCGCAGGTCAGAAAAGGGCTACATTTTGCTAGCTGCGTGATTTGTCACTGTATAGAGCCGAGCGGAGCTAAGCGGCACCAAATCCCTGGATTTCGGTTGACCACTAAAACGTTGCCCCTGGTCGTGCGAAGTTCACGTGTGAATTTGGCACCACCCTAGCCGACCCGAGTGACAAAAGACCCAACCACCTTTGCTCTAGACATTCAAACATGCAGGTCAGAAAAGGGCTAGCCGCCAGAGGTTGCGTCTTTTGTCACTGGCCTCTTAAGAGCCATACAAAACAGACCCCAAAACCCAACGAACCCCTAGTGCCCGCGCTTCTGGTCCAGTGGCTCGCCGTCCTCGAAGTGCGGGCGCAAGTGGTTGTCGAATAGTGAGAGCGCGGCGCCAATAGCCATGTGCATGTCCAGGTACTGGTAGGTGCCCAGGCGGCCGCCGAACAAGACACCGTTCTTGCGGGATTCCTCGGCGGCGAGTTCGCGGTATTTCAGCAGTTTGGCGCGGTCTTCGGGGGTGTTGATTGGGTAGTAGACTTCGTCGTCGTCGGTGGCGAAGCGGGAGTACTCCTTCACAATCACGGTCTTGTCGGTTGGGTACTCGGAGCGCTCCGGGTGGAAGTGGCGGAACTCGTGGATGCGGGTGTAGGGGACGTCGGCGTCGTTGTAGTTCATTACCGATGTGCCCTGGAAGTCGCCGGTGTCTAGTACTTCCTGCTCGAAGTCTAGGGTGCGCCAGCCGAGGTGGCCTTCGGCGTAGTCGAAGTAGCGGTCGAGTGGCCCGGTGTAGACCACGGGGATCCCTTCGAATTCGTCGCGGATGTCGAACCAGTCGGTGTCGAGGCGGACGTCGATAAGTTCGTGGTCGGCCATCCTTTCGAGCCAGGCGGCGTAGCCGTCGACGGGCAGGCCTTCGTACTTGTCGTTGAAGTAGCGGTTGTTGAAGGTGTAGCGAACTGGCAGGCGGGAGATGATTTCCGGCGGCAGTTCGGTGGGGTCGGTTTGCCACTGCTTGGCGGTGTAGTGCTTCACGAACGCCTCGTACAGCGGCTTACCGATCAGCGCGATGCCACGCTCTTCCAGGTTCGTAGCCTCAGCGGGGTCGCGGCCCTCGCGCTGCTCCTCGATCAGCTTGCGGGCTTCGTCCGGCGAGTAGTACTTGCCGAAGAACTGGTTGATCAGGCCCAAGCCCATCGGGAATTGGTAGGCGGTGCCGTCGTGCATCGCGAAGACGCGGTGCTGGTAATCCGTAAACGAGGTGAAACGGTTGACGTATTCCCACACGCGCTCGTTCGAGGTGTGGAACAGGTGCGCGCCGTATTTGTGCACCTCAATGCCGGTTTCCGGCTCCTTTTCGGAGTAGGCGTTGCCGCCGATGTGGTTGCGCTTCTCCACCACGAGCACTCGCTTGCCTAGTTCGCTGGCTGCTTGCTCTGCCACGGTGAGGCCGAAGAATCCGGATCCAACAACAATGAGGTCGTAAGTCATACGGCCATTTTGTCACATTTCTTTTCGACGCCCCTCCGCACGACACGCCGAGTCTCAAGACTCACTTGAGACTTTAACTTACACTAGACTTCACTAGAGTAACCTTTATCCCTATAGCCACAGGAGTTGAAACGTGCAACAGCGGAAGCGCCTGAATGGGCAATCCTCCAGGATGCGCCCTCTGATGGCTGCGGTGGTGTCCGTGGCCCTCGTTGTCGCCGGGGCGTTCGGCGGCAACCACATTGTCCAGGTCCAGTCGGCGGCACCGGCGCAGATGGACGTCTATAACGCCAGCGAGTCCTTCGCCACAGGCGCGAATATCACCGTGGATGACGCGGCGGTGCGCACCCAGGGCGGGGAGGCCGAAGAGCGCCGCGTGGTCAAGGAGTTCACCCGCGACCGTGAGTTCAACTTGTTCGGCCTGACATGGAAGGGCGACCGCGACATCGCGGCGTTTGTTCGCGCTCAGCGTGCCGACGGCACGTGGACGGAGTGGTTCGAGATGGATCCGCTCGACGCTGCACCCGGCACGGACACGTTCGGTACCGAGCCGATCTTCGTCGAGCCGACGAAGCGTATCCAGGTCTCCACGGGCAACGTTGATCTC
Source organism: Corynebacterium sp. NML120713 (assembly GCF_001875735.1). Classification (NCBI taxonomy): domain Bacteria; kingdom Bacillati; phylum Actinomycetota; class Actinomycetes; order Mycobacteriales; family Corynebacteriaceae; genus Corynebacterium; species Corynebacterium sp. NML120713. The sequence goes on along the minus strand of NZ_MLCR01000026.1, from coordinate 27,577 downwards.
CTGGAGAACGGCCGTAAGGACTCGACTGCTCCGAACGCGGCCACCGACATCCAGGCCGTGTTTATCGACGGCGGCACCGGCACCGTCAACGGCAACATCAAACCAGTCGTGGACTCCTACACCTACGGCATGCCGAAGGTGATCACGCGCGCACAGTGGGGTGCGGGCAAGAACAGCACCCCGACCTACACCGAGCCGGTGACTGCCGCGACGGTCCACCACACCGCCGGCTCGAACAATTACACCGAGGCGCAGGCGCCGGGCATTGTGCGTGGCATCTGGAACTACCACACCTACACCCTGGGCTGGGGCGATGTGGGCTACAACGCCTTGGTAGATAAGTACGGCAACATTTACGAAGGCCGTTACGGCGGGCTGGACCGCGCGGTCCAGGGCGCGCACGTGGGTGGCTTCAACCAGAACACCTGGGGTGTGTCGGTGCTGGGCAATTACCAGACCGCAGTGCCGACGCAGGCGTCGCTGCAGGCGCTGGGCGACATCATCGGTTGGAAGGCCGCCGTTGCCGGGTTTGACCCGATGGGATCGAGCTACCACTACGCTGACTTCGATTTCAAGGGCAGCAAGTATCGCGCTGGCCAGGGCGGGATGTTCCCAAACATTAACGCACACCGGGACTTCCACTACAACGAGTGCCCGGGCCAGAACCTCTACGACCGGATGAACACGGTTCGCACGATTGCGAACACGAAGTACCGTTCGCTGCGCAACAACGCTGGGTTCACACCACCGGGTGACTACACGGGCCCTGTCACCGACACCACGGTTGGTGACCTGCTCGAGCGGCTCGGCTCTTCAAAGAAGAATGAGGGCACCGTCACGAACCCTGACGGCACCACAACCCAGGTGACCAACTCTGGTTCCTCCGACAACATTTCCCTGTCGCGCATTGCTGCGGGTGATGCGGTGGCGATCGCAGCGGCCGTCGGCACGCTGGCTGGCCTGATCTTCCTGTACGCGAAGGCGAACGATTTGCTGCCAGAGGGTTTCAAGAACCTCGCAGGTGTAGAGATCGCACCGGGGCTGACGCTGCAGAAGATCACCCCGTACATCGGGCCGATGCTGAAGTTCGCCGGCCAGAACGACCTGGCTGAAGTATGGAAGCAGTTTGAGCCGACGCTCGGCGCGCTCCTCGGCGGCGTCGGTGGCGTGGGTGGTAACGACTTCGGGTTCTTCCAGAACGGCATCGCCGTGCGCAACGCGAAGGGCGAAGCGTTCACGATGTTCACGAAGATCGCGAACGCCTGGCTGCAGCAAGGTCTCGACGCCGGCCCGCTCGGCTTGCCGGTCAACTCCGAGCACCCGATTGGCGACGGCCTCTTCCGCGTCGACTTCCAGGGCGGCGACATCACGTACAACCAGCACACCAACACCATCAACATCGGTGTGCACTAGCCCTGGCTAGCTCCGGCTAAGACCTAAGCAAGGTTATAGGAACGGCGCACCGCATCTTCCCACGCGGCGACAAGCACTTCGCGAGTCGCCGCGTTTGCCGTATCTTCCCAGGTTGTGGGCGTGCCGAGGGAGAGTGGGGCGTCGAGAAGCCCGGCACCTATCCCCGCCGCCGACGCTGCGCCCATGACCGTGGTTTCGATGTTGCCGGGGCGCACGACGCGGGTGCCCAGGATGTCGGCCTGCATCTGCATGAGGAGGTCGTTGGAGGTCATGCCGCCGTCAACGCGTAGTTCGCGCAGCTCGACGCCCATCGCTTCGACGACCTCGCGGGTCTGCAGGCATGTTGCTTCGAGGGCGGCGCGCGCGATGTGGCGGCGGTCCACGAAGCGGGTCAGGCCGGTGATCACACCGCGGGCGTCCGGGCGCCAGCGCGGCGCGAACAGCCCGGAGAACGCGGGCACGATGACGACGCCACCGCTGTCCGGGACCTCGCTTGCGAGCTGTTCGGATTCGGCGGCGGTGCGTAGGATCCCCAGCTGGTCGCGCAACCACTGGATGAGGGAACCACCCACCGCGACGGAGCCCTCCAGGGCGTAGACGGCGGGTTGCCCGGCGCGCTGGTAGGCGACGGTGCTGAGCATGCCGGTCTCACTGAAGGTGGGCGTGGTGCCGGTGTTGAGCAGCATGAACAGGCCTGTGCCGTAGGTCATCTTCGCGGCGCCCTCCTCGAGGCCGCCCTGACCGAAGAGCGCCGACTGTTGGTCGCCGAGCACGCCGCAGATCGGCACGTTGGCCAGTGGGCCTTGGTTGCGAACCTGGCCAAAGTCGCCGACGGAAGGGCGGATCTCCGGCAGGATTTCGGGCGGCACGCCGATGGCTTCGCACAGGGCGGGGTCCCACTGGAGGGTTTCCAGGTCCATCAAGAGTGTGCGGCTAGCGTTGGTCACGTCGGTGACGTGCAGCGCGCTGCCCGGGTCGCGTTGCCCGCCGGTGAGGTTCCAGATCAGCCAGGTGTCCATGGTCCCGGCGAGCAGTTCGCCGCGGGCGGCGCGTGCGCGGGCGCCGTCGACGTGGTCGAGGATCCAGGCCCATTTCGGTCCGGCCGGATACGAGTTGCGCAGCAGCCCGGTCTTGGAGTGGAACTCGGTGGCGTCGCCGTCGTAGGCAGTGCGGGTGTCTTGCCACACGATGGCGTTGTAGATGGGTTTACCGGTTGCCCGTTCCCAGATGACGGCGGTTTCCCGCTGGTTGGTCAGCCCAAGCGTGGCGATGGCAGCCTCGTCGATATCTGCGCTGGCCACGGCGTCGCTCATGGCTCGGCGCGTGTTGCGCCAGATTTCCAGTGGGTCGTGCTCGACCCAGCCCTCGCGCGGCAGGATCTGCCGGTGCTCGAACTGCGCCTGCGCGATCACCTCGCCGCCCGTAGTGGCGACTACGAACCGGGTTGATGTTGTGCCTTGATCAATAGCCGCCAGCAACGTCATGAGTTAAAACCAGTGCTCCAATACCTTCGCCACGCCGTCTTCGTCATTCGACGCGGTCACAATATCAGCGGCGTCTTTCACCGCTTCGGTCGCGTTCTCCATAGCGACGCCCATGCCGGCCCACGCCAGCATCTCAACATCGTTTTGCATGTCGCCGAACGCCACCACCTGGGCCGGGTCGATCCCGTACTGTGCTGCCAGGTAGGACACGCCGGCCGCCTTGGTCACGCCCGGGCGCGAAAACTCGAGCAGCCCTTCCTCCATCGAGTAGGTGACGTGCGCGATGTCCTGGTCGATCTCGGGTGCGATCATGTCGAACATCTCCTCCGCCATCAGGTCGGGGCAGCGAACCAGCAGCTTCGCGGCTGGCTCCGCGAGCAGCTCCTCGACGTGGACGACGCCGAAGCGGGCGTCCCAGGCGTCAGGGTTGTACTCCGGCGTAATCAGGAAGCACTCTTCCTCCGGATCGAGCGCGCTTTGGCTCAGCCGCTCCACCCCGTAGCCCACCGTCACGCCGGCCTCCCCCATCACCTTTTCGACGACCCCCACCGTCTCCTCCATACTCTCCGGGGACAGCGCGAAAGACTTGATCACTTCGTCGTGCTCGGGGTCGTAGATGACGGCGCCGTTGGCGGCCACGCAGACCGGCTCGAACGGCAGCTGCTCGAGCACAGGCAGCAGCCAGCGGTGGGGGCGCCCGGTGGCCAGCCCGAATTTGGTTCCGCCGCGCACAGCCCGCGCGACGACCTCCAACAGGCGCGGCGTCACCCGCCCGTAGGAGTTGAGGAATGTGCCATCAATGTCACTGATGATCAGGCTAGGGGCGTTCATGTTATTTCCCTTTCTTTGCCTCGCGTTCTTTTCGGCGAATTTCGGCTGCTTCTTCAAGCGTCGGTGCGCTCCCACCGAGCGAGGCCGGCATCCATGGCTCGCCGGGCTCGAATGGGCCGAAGCGGGTGTCGTATTCGGTGCGGGTGGTCTCCAGCAGGACTTCCATCGCTGCCTTGAGCCTACCCGTTACTTCTTCGACGGTGCCGTCGAGAGCAACGGGCTCCCCGTAGCGGATGATGACCGGGATGCCGGAGCACCCGAGCCGTTTCGGCTGGTCTTTGGTCCACAGGCGTTGGGAGCCCCAGATCACGCATGGTATGAGCGGCACTCCGGCTTGGCGTGCGATGCGCACGGCGCCCGTCTTGAAGTCTGCGAGTTCGAAGGAGCGCGAAATCGTGCCTTCGGGGAAGATACCGACGATCGCCCCTTCGCGCAGGGCGTCAACGGCGGCGTCGATAGCCCCGGCTCCTGCCGAGCGGTCCACGGGGACGTGTCCCATGTTGCGCAGCAGCCACCGCAGCACCGGGATGTCGAAGACTTCCTTCTTCGCCATGAAGCGCACCAGGCGCTCCCCGCGCAGGTAGGGGCCGATACCGGCCAGCATGAAGTCGAGGTAACCGGTGTGGTTGATGGCCAGCATCGCCCCACCACCCAGCGGGATGTGCTCGAGGCCGTGGACCGTCGCCTTCGTCCCGGCGAACCGGAAGTAGCGCTTCGCCGCGCGCACGATCCGCTGGTAGAAGCGGTTGTGCATGTCGCCGCTGTGCGGCCGCGGGGCGGTGTAGCCGTCGGCTACTTCAAACAGTCCATCAATCGTGCGCATTAGGGAACCAGTACGTCCTTCCCCACCCACGGGCGCAGCGCCTCAGGCACCTTCACGGAGCCGTCGGCCTGCTGATTGTTCTCGAGGATGGCGACGAGCCAGCGCGTCGTCGCAAGCGTGCCGTTCAGGGTGGCGGCGGTCTGGGTCTTGCCGTTCTCGTCGCGGTAGCGGATGGACAGGCGGCGCGCCTGGAACGTGGTGCAGTTCGACGTCGACGTCAGCTCACGGTACGTATCTTGCGACGGCACCCACGCCTCGGTATCGAACTTGCGTGCCGCGGACGAGCCGAGGTCACCGGCGGCGATGTCGATGATGCGGTACGGCACCTCAACTGCGGAGAGCATGTCACGCTCGAGGCCCAGCAGCTTCTGGTGCATCTCCTCGGCGTCCTCCGGCTTGCAGTACGCGAACATCTCCAGCTTGTCGAACTGGTGGACGCGCAGGATACCGCGGGTGTCCTTGCCGTAGGAACCGGCCTCACGGCGGAAGCAGCTGGACCAACCGGCGTAGAGCAGCGGGCCATCCGAAAGGTCAATGATTTCGTCGGTGTGGTAGCCGGCCAACGCCACCTCGGAGGTGCCCACCAGGTACAGGTCGTCGCGCTCGAGGTAGTAGATCTCCTCGTCGTGCTCGTCGAGGAAACCAGTGCCCTGCATGACGTCGGGGCGGACCAGGACCGGCGGGATCATGACCTTGAAGCCGGCCTCGCGGGCTTTCTGCGCGGCGAGCATCATCATGCCCAGCTGCATCCAAGCACCATCGCCGACCAGGTAGTAGAAGCGCGCGCCGCCAACCTTGGTGCCACGCTTCGTGTCGATAATCCCGAGGCTCTCACCCAGCTCGAGGTGGTCTTTCACCTCGAAGTCGAAGGTCGGGACCTCGCCGACGTGCTCAAGGACGACGAAGTCTTCCTCGCCGCCTGCCGGTGCGCCCTGGATCGGGTTCGCGATCTTGTACTGCAGGTCCTGCACGGCCTGCTCGGCCTCGGCCTGCTTGGCCTCGGCGGCCTTCACCTTAGCCTTGAGTTCGTTCGAGCCCTCGAGCAGCGCCGGGCGCTCCTCCGGGGAAGCCTGGCCAATCTTCTTACCGAAGGCCTTCTGTTCCGCACGCAGCTCATCTGCTGCCTGGATAGCCTCGCGGCGCTGCTCGTCGGCCGCTAGCAGCTGATCGACGAGGGAGGGATCCTCGCCACGGGCGGTTTGGGACTCTCGGACGTCGTTTGCATTCTCGCGCAGAAATTTCAGATCAATCACGCCCACAACTCTACCCGGTTCTGCCCCTCGATACGCCACCTGCACCAACACCCAACTCTGGTAATAACCAGTGCGCTATGGTGGGGGTATGTCCACGCCCGAGCAGCCCCCCACCGAAATCCAGGAAGGCCCCCTCCCGAAACACGCGCAGCTACGCATCATCCTCGAAGAGTACTGCCGCAACGAGCTGTCCCCCGGAGACCCGCTGCCCGGCGAACGCGCCCTCGAAGAGACCTACCGGGTCTCCCGCATCACGGTGCGTCGCGCGATCGGGGATCTCGTCGCCCAGGGGAAACTCCGCCGGGTGCGCGGCAAGGGCACATTCGTGGCGCCGAGCCCCCTGGTGAGCAAGCTGCAGCTTGCCAGTTTCTCTGAGGAGATGCAGGCGCAGGGCGTCGTGGCGTCGTCAAATATTTTGCTGGCAGAGCGCGCGGCCGCACCACGAGAGGTCGCTGAGTACTTCGGCACCCCGCCGCACGCTGAGCACATTCACCTGCGTCGCCTCCGGCTTGGCGACGCCCAACCCTACGCCGTCGACGACGGCTGGTACAACGGCGAGCTCGTCCCCGACCTGCTGGAATACGACCTGCAAGCATCGGTGTACGAGGTGCTCGACCAGCGCTACGGCCTCAGCATCACCGAGGCCGAGCAGACCGTGACCGCGGTGAACGCCGACGCCCGCGTCGCTACGCTGCTCGACGTGCCCGCGAACCGCGCGCTGCTGCGAATCGTGCGCTATGCGCAAAGCCACGGCACACGTGTGGAATACTGTGCCAGTGTGTACCGGACGGACCGCTACAGTCTGCACACACAGGTATTGCGCAACCTCGAGTGATAGGAAAGGCACATGGCTACCAAGACAACAGCGTTGCGCGGCTTTCTCGTCGCGCTGCTCGCGGGTGCGGTCGGATTCGGCTCCTACGCCTACAACGCGTCGCCCGCGCCTCAAGATGAGGCTCAGGTATCGACGTCCACTCCGAAGCGACAGAGCAAAAACAAGCCAGCGCCGTTCACCACGGCGGACCAAGGCGCCTGCCTGACCTGGGAAGCCGACGCCGAAGGCCACATCACCGCCTTCGAGCAAACCGACTGCGCACTCGAGCACCGCTTCGAAATCTCCGCCCGCGAAGACCTGGCCACCTACCCCACCTCCGAGTTCGGGCCGTCCGCACCGATGCCGAACCAAACCCGCCAGGCACAACTACGCGAGGAGCTCTGCGGGGGCGCGACCCTGCGCTACCTCAACGGCGCCTTCGACCCGAACGGGCGCTACTCCATCGCACCGATCCTGCCGCCGGCGACCGCATGGGAAGCAGGCGACCGCACCATGCTGTGCGGCCTGCAGGAAACCAACCGCGACGGCACCCCAATCCTGACCACGGGCCGCGTGTCCGAGCAGGACCAGGCGCGCACCTTTAACCCCGGGGAGTGCGTGGCCATCGACGGCGCCTCCAGCCTGAGCACCGTGGACTGTAACGAGCCGCACCAGATGGAGATCACGAGCACGGTCAACCTCAAACAGGTCTTCCCCGACCACACCCCGAGCGTCGAGGAGCAGGACACCTACCTGCGCGACGTGTGCACCGACGCCGCCCAGAAGTACATGGGCGCGGAGGAAAACCTCTACCAAATCGCGCTGCAACCGTTCTGGACCACGCAGAAGACTTCGGCATGGGAGGGGGGTTCGCGCAGCGTGAACTGCGCACTAGTCTTCTCCAACCCGGAGGGGCAATTCTCGACGCTGACCGGGTCCGCGACCGCCGGGCGCGAAGTGCTCAAGATTGACGGCAACCCGCCACCGGAGCGCCCAGAGCGCCGCCCGCTGCGGGAGGAGCAGCCCCGACCATGATGGAGCCGGTCAGCCAGGAAGTCTTCGAGGCAATGATCAACGACGCCCTGGACACCATCCCCGAGGAGTTCGCCCGCCACATGACGAACATGGTGGTGTTGGCCCGCGACTTTAACCCGGACGAACCCACGCTACTTGGACTGTTTGAGGGTATCCCCCTTACTGAGCAGCACTCAAACCACAGCGGGTTCCTGCCAGATGCGGTGTTCGTATACAAGGACGCGCTCGAGGCGATGTGCAGCGACAAAGAGGAACTGCGCCACGAAGTAAAGGTGACCGTCCTGCACGAGGTCGGCCACTACTTCGGGCTCGAGGAGCACGAGCTGCACGAGCTCGGCTGGGGCTAGCCGGGGGCAGCCAGAGCTAACGCAGCCCGTCCACCCAGGCCTGGGCCTCCGCCAGCCGCGGGTTGCCGCTGGGCCACGTGGCCTGCTGCGCGCACGGCCACGACCCCAAATACGTAATCTGCGAGGACCGCAGGTACACCGCCCGCAACGCTTCCGCGACGGCGGTGTCGTCGATATGCCCGACGATGTCCACGTGGAAGGAGTACGTGTTCGGCTCCTTTCGTGTTGGGCGCGACTCAATACGGGAAAGATGCACGCCCCGGAACGCGAACTCCTGCAACGCGGCCACCAGCGTGCCAGGCTCGTTCGGGGTCTGGAACACAATCGACGTCCTATCGTTGCCCGTGCGCGGCGTCGGCTTTCCCGACGGCCCCACCAACACGAAGCGCGTCCGCGCCGTGGACAAGTCGGCCACGCCTCGCGCGTGCACCTCGAGTCCGAGCAGCTCCGCCGCACGCTCCGGGGCGGCGGCCACGTCCGCCTCCCCCTCAGCAACGAGCTGCGCCGCCGCTCCGTTGGAGGTCGCCGGGTGGAAGGTCGCGTTCGGGGCGTGCTCGGCCATCCAGCGCTTCACCTGCTGGTAGGCAACGGGGTGGGTGGCGAAGCGAGTGGCGTCGACAAGTGAAGCACCGGGCCGCGTCATGATGGCGAAGGCGATCTCCAGCTCGGTCTCACCGTAAATCTGCACCCCGGGCGCCTCCACGAGCGCGTCCGTCGTCGCGGTGACCGCGCCATCAACCGAGTTCTCCACCGCAACCACCGCGTAGTCTGCGCGCCCAGCGCGCACCTCGTTGAGGGCCTCCGCCGGGGAATCCACAGGCACTAGCTGCGGGTCGGGCAGGTCAAAGTTCCAGACGGCCTGCTCCGTGAACGTTCCCGCCGGGCCGAGATACGCAATCGTTGTCATGGGGCTACTGTAGCCTGCATGCACACTCGGTACCGCGTTGAAGTCCTCCTCGTGCTGGCCGTCACCTTCGGCGCCAGCGGGCTGCGCGCCGCGCTGCGCCTGGTGGACTCGCTGCTGCAGGCGCCCCTCAACGAGCAATCGACGACGCTCTACTCCCAGGCAAGCTCCATCGGCTGGCTCGACGTGGCGCTCCAGGCGGTCTCAGCCCTTTCGCTCATCGGGTGGGGTGGCCTGGCGTGGTACCTGCTGGGCACCGCGTGGGTTGCGCCGAAGTGGCGCGACTGGCTGCGCGGCGCCGGGTTCGCGGCCCTCATCGGCATCCCGGGGCTGGCGTTCTACATCGGGGCGGTACACTTCGGCTGGTCCAAGGTCGTCATCCCCACCACCGAGGCCGTCCAGATCCCCACCTCACTCTTGTGGGCGTTTGCCAACGGGTTCGCCGAAGAGGTCGTGGTGGTGATGTACCTCTGCACCCGGCTGCGGCAGATGCGCTGGTCGGTGCCCGCCACGATTGCCGCCTCCGCGGTCCTGCGCGGCTCCTACCACCTCTACCAGGGGGTTTCCGCAGGCTTCGGCAACATCGCGATGGGCGTGATTTTCGCCTACTACTACCACCGCACCGGCAAAGTCTGGCCGCTCATCCTCGCCCACTTCCTCATCGACGCGATCGCTTTTCTCGCCTACCCACTCCTGCCGTCTACACTGTTGCCATGAATACGCCGCATTCCAACGATCCCCGGGATAACCTCGAGGACTTCGTGCTTGGCAAAGACGGCCAACCGCTCGTGGACCGCTACGGCCGCCCCATCCGGAAGCGACGCCCGCAGCGGGAACAGCAACGGCCCGCCGCCTGGCAGGAGCGACCCGCCGCCCGCCCGGAGCGGCGCGAGCCGCAGGAAACACGGCAATACAGCCCGCGCGAGTACGAACCGCGCGAATACCGGCCACGCCAGTACCCTCCGCAACAGCGCCCTGTGCAGCACAGGCCAGCGCAGCAGCGCCCGGAGCGCGAGCACATTCCGATGCAGGTCACGCAGCGGCCACAGCGCCCACAGCGCCCGCAGGGGCGGAGGAGGCGTCGTAAAGGTGGCTGCGGCCGTCTGCTCGCAGCCCTCCTCGTGGTGCTGCTCGCCCTCACCTTCCTTGTCGACACCCGGCTCTCCCGCGTCGACGCCCTGCCCGCCGAGCGCATCGCGAACACCTCGGGCACGAACTGGCTGCTCGTCGGGTCTGACTCGCGCACGGGCCTGAGCGAGGAGGACGCAGCGCGCCTCGGCACCGGCGGTGACCTGGGCACCACCCGCACTGACACGATCATGCTGCTGCACATACCGCTGTTCGGCAAGGCGACGCTGGTGTCCATCCCGCGCGACTCCTATGTGGCTGTGCCCGGCTACGGGCAGGAAAAGATCAACGCGGCGTTTGCCTACGGTGGCCCGCAGCTGCTCATCCAGACCGTTGAGCAGGCCACTGGCCTGCGCGTGGACCGCTACGCGGAAATCGGCATGGGTGGGTTGGCCAACATCGTCGACACCGTCGGCGGCGTGGAGATCTGCGTCTCAGAGTCCATTCAGGACCCCCTGGCCAACCTGTTCGTCGAGCCCGGCTGCCAAAAAATGGACGGCGCGACCGGCCTTGGGTACGTGCGCACCCGCGCCACCGCCCAGGGCGACCTGGACCGCGTCGGGCGCCAGCGCGAGTTCCTCGGCGCTCTGACCAGCCGTATCCTCTCCCCTGGCGTGCTGCTCAACCCGTTCCGGGCGCTGCCACTGCTGTGGACCGCCCCGGCCATGTTCACCGTGGGCAGCAAGGACCACGTGTGGAACCTGGCCCGCATCGGGCTGGCGTTCAGTATGGGGCTGAACACGGAAACCATCCCGGTGGGCGGGTTTATGGACGCGGACGTGGGCAACGTGATCCTGTGGGACGAGGTCGCCGCCGAGCAGCTCTTCTCGTCCCTCAGGTAGGCCCCCGGATAGCCCCCGAGTAGCCCAGTCGCCCCCTGTTTAGATGGTGACCTGGCGGGACTTGATGTTATCCAGCTGCTTGCGCTCGTCGGCGCTGAGCTGGGCGTCGTTCGCGTATTCCGCCTCGATAGCCTTGTTCAGCGCCACCAACGCGTCCGCGTAGGATGCAGGCTCAACCGCCGGGTCCAGGTCCCACACCGGAACGACGACACCGTGGGTGCGGAACGCGCCCGCGAACTTCGTACCTTCGCCCAGGTGCAGCTCACCGCGGGCCGCGATGCGCGCCAGCCCAGCAAGCATCTGGTTCTCGTTGTCCTCGGTGCGCACCCAACGGATGTGTGCCTTGCCACTACCTGGGTTGATCCACCACACCGCGCCCGGCGCGTCCGCCTTGACCTCGACGGACGGGATGACGGCGTCGTTCGCGGCAGCCATCGCCTGCTGGATCTGCGGCGGAACCTGCGCGTCCTCCGGGAACCACCAGGAGAAGTCGTCGTAGGAGGTGACGTCCAGGGTGGCGTCGGCGGGGAAGATGTCCTTCAGGGCTGGCTGCTGGCCGTCAGCCGCGGTGGACTGTAGCTGCTCGCCCTCCTTCGCGCCGAGTACCCAGTCCAGGGCGTACGCGAGGTCGCGGCCCGGGTTCTGGGAGTGCGCGGCAACCTGCAGCGCAACCAGGCGATCGCCGTCCTCGCGCACCATCGCCGCGACGGCGCCTGGCAGCACGGTCACCAGCTGCACCGGGGTGTCCTTCACGCTCACCTGCGCAGTTGCGGACGGCACGAACTCCTGCAGCGCCACCAACTTGGCCTCGGCGGCCAGGCCCGCGTACGGGCGTGGGTCCTTCTGCAGCGCCTCGCGCTCAGCGGCGCGGGCAGCGAGTTTCGCCTGGCGGCGGCTCATTCCCTCTGGGAGATTCTCTTGCTTTCTACGGTTCTTTTTAGCCATAGAAACACATCGTACAGGCGCTACAGCAGCCCTGCGTACGTCTGCAGCGCCAGCTGCGGGTGGTCCGTCGCAATCGTATCGATGCCGTGTTCGGCACACCACCGCATATCCTTCGGGTCGTTGACCGTCCACACGTACGTCGGGCACCCATACTTACCGATCAGCTCCGGGCGCTGCTGCACATGCGCCAACCCCGGCCCAATCCCGTACGGGCTCGACAGCATCACGCTCTTCGGGTTCCACTTCGCCTCACGCACCCTAAACAGGTAATACGTGAGCAAATCGGGTGCCATCCGTGTGAAATACCGCACCGCCTTATGCGAGAAGGAAATGATCGCAACCTGGTCCGAATCCAGCATGCCCGCGTACGCCAGCGCCCGAAATGTCGCCTCGTCCACCTCGGGGCCGTAGCGCGTCGGATGTTTCGTCTCAATATAGAGGTGCTTGTCCGGGTAGTCCTGCAGCAGCTCGAGCAGCTCCTCGAGCAGCATCACCTGCTGCGGGCACTCCTTCGTGCCGCAGTTCAGCTCGCGCAGGTCGCAGAAGTCCATCGTGGACACGCGCCCCATCCCGTCCGTCGTGCGATTCACCAGGCCGTCATGGAACACCACCAGTCGCCCGTCGCGCGTGAGCCGCACGTCGCACTCCACGCCGTGAATCGGCAGTTTCAAGCCAGCCTCAAACGCCAAGTGTGTCGACTCCGGGTACATCGCCGAAAAGCCACGATGCGCCACAATCTTCGGCAACATTAGATTCCACACTCCACGCCCGTCGAGTGGTGCGGACAGTACCCATTCGGCACCTTGTACAGGTACTGCTGGTGCTCATCCTCCGCCAAGTAATAATCGACGCCCCACCCCACCTCAGTCGTAATTGGGGCATAGCCGGCGTCGACAAGCGGCTCACCATACTGCGCAACCCACCCCTTGATGTCCTGCGCCTCGTGCTCCGTGTCGGCGAAGAACGCCGAGCGGTACTGCGTCCCCACATCATTACCCTGGCGGAACCCCTGCGTCGGGTCGTGCGCCTCAAGCGCCGCACGCACCAGCTCCTTCAACGAGACGCGCTCAGGGTCGTAGACCACCTCCACCAGCTCGACGTGGTTCGTCTGCCCACTGCACACCTCCCGGTACGTCGGGTTCGGCGTCACACCCCCGCCATACCCAACCGACGTCGACTCCACCCCCTCCATCTGCCAAAACATCTTCTCAGCACCCCAAAAACACCCAATACCCACCAGCAGGCGGCGCTGTCCCTCGCGCCACGGGCCAGTAATCGGCGTTCCCAACACAGCATGCGGACGCGGGTACGCCAACACCGGCTCGTTACGGCCAGGCAAGGCGCGATCCTCAGGAACCAGCTTCGGCGTCGGTGCAAACAAGAAACCCATAAAAATCAGCGTACGCCATTGCGGGAATGTGATTCTTGTCTATTATGGGGCACGTCACCAACCCCAAACGAAAGGAACTGACAATGGCTGTTTACGAACTTCCAGAGCTCCCATACGCATACGACGCACTCGAGCCACACATCTCGGCCGAGATTATGGAGCTGCACCACGACAAGCACCACGCAAACTACGTCGCTGGCGCAAACGCCGCCCTCGAGGCCCTCGAAGCAGAGCGCAACGGCGACGCCAACCCAGACAAGCTGCGCGCACTGTCCAAGAACCTGGCATTTAACCTGGGTGGCCACACCAACCACTCCATCTTCTGGAAGAACATGGCACCGAACGCAGGCGGCGCACCAACCGGCGCAATCGCCGAGGCAATCGACCGCGACTTCGGCTCCTTCGAGAAGTTCCAGGCACACTTCTCCGGTGTTGCAACCAGCCTGCACGGCTCCGGCTGGGCAGTCCTGGGCTACGACCACATCGCAGGCCGCCTCATCATCGAGCAGCTCACCGACCAGCAGGGCAACATCTCCGTTGACTTCACCCCGCTGCTGATGCTCGACATGTGGGAGCACGCCTTCTACCTGCAGTACAAGAACGTCAAGGGCGACTACGTCAAGGCTTGGTGGAACGTTGTCAACTGGGACGACGTCAATGAGCGCTTCGCAGCGGCTTCCAAGTAAGTCCGGGTTAAGCGACAAAATGTGTGTCCGGAATCGTTGATTTTCATGCTCTGAACTCCGCGTTTGCGGAAAATATATGCTCCAAAAGCATATATTGGCCCTCTCTTGCGAAAATCCCCGGTGTGGCTGCCATGGTGTGCTACGGAGCGGTGGTTCGGTTGCCCAATGCCAAAGAACCGACCACGCTGCCATTGTGGCGGCGATATGAAACGAAACGGCACCACCAGCAACGGGACGACCCGGTGGCGGTGCAAAATCTGCGGTGCTTCACTGACCAAGCAGCGCAGCGATATCACCAACGCAGCCCTATTTCGTGCGTTCATCCAGCACCTGACCGCCGGGACCAGTCTTGCGGCGATCGCCGGCAACATGAGCTGCTCGACACGTACGCTGCAGCGCAAATTCGATGCCTTTTGGCTGGTTGACGTGCCTGACCCGACCATCGGCCATACAGGCAGGGTCTACGACCAGATCTTCATCGACGGCACCTACACCGCAGGTGGCTGTCTGATCGTGGCGGCAACGCTCGACCACGTCATCGCCTGGCACTGGTGCAAACAAGAAACCACACACGACTACAAGCGCCTGCTCGAGCGCATCGAAGCACCGTTGATCGCTGTGATCGACGGTGGCCGAGGAGCCACAAGCGCAATTAAAACGTGCTGGCCAAACACCAAAATCCAACGCTGCCTCGTGCACGCCCAACGCAGAGTACGCCGCTACACCACCTCACGACCACGCACTGATGCTGGCCGCACCATCTACCGACTCGCGCTGAAACTCACCCGCATCACCACCCTGGACGAGGCTGCACAATGGGGTGCACAACTGCAAGAGTTTCACACGCTCTACAAGGATTGGCTCAACGAAAAGACACAGGTCAAAGACCCGAAAACAGCAAAAGACACACTCGTGTGGACCCATGTCAACGTGCGCAAGGCCTACAACAGTCTCAACCACCTGTGGCGCAATGACCTGCTGTTTGTCTACCTCAAGCCCCCGAAAGGTGTGCTCGAGCCGCACCGGATCAAATCCACCACCAACAGTCTTGAAGGCGGCATCAACGCCCAGCTGAAGCTCCTTGCAAGAACTCATCGCGGCAGACGCGGTGAGCACCAACGCAAAATGCTGGATTGGTGGCTGTATCTGAAAACGGAACTGCCTGGCGATCCAATAGAAATCGCCAGACAGTCCAACTGGGGCCAGAACCAACTCGCCAAAGTTACAACCCTGACCCGAAACGAGAACCAAGCCGACTATGAAACAGGACAACCAGCCCTCTACGACAACGGTATCGATACCGAGTACACACACTCAATCGGCATCCAAAAAGGCCACATCTAACCCCGCGACACGCCGATAGCAGACACACATTTTGTCGCTTAACCCGTAAGTCCCGCTAAAGGCAACCCGCCGTGTTTCATAGAGGGTTATGAAACACGGCGGGTTTTATCTGTATTCACGACGAGTCCGTTGAAGGAACCAGGACCCACTATGGATATTAGGATAGCCTTACCTTTTAGGCAAGAGGGGGTAGCTGGCGGGGTTAGCCTGGCCGGTTTAGGGCGGTTCATTCCCCGTCCCTTTGAGAAAGTTCCCCACCAATTCGTGATCGCCGGAACTATTTTCATAGACAGCCGTTGCGACCTTGGAAAATACAGCCGTTGGTCGACTGGAACCGGCCTCACACACAAAATGGTTCCCGGGCTTGGGAACTATTTGGCTAGATGCACTCACCGACCCGCGGGCCACAGCGCAAAGACACCACATTCCCCCACGCACTAAGGGAAAACCAGGAATGTGGTGCAGCAATCTAGAACGCTCCTTGAGGTCCCCACCACAAAGTGCCAGGATGTGGACATGAAGAAAGGCAGCCCTGAGTATCGTCGCGCGACGGTCGCGATGCTGCTTGCCGGGCTCGGAATCTTTAACGCCCTGTACGCCACCCAGGCGCTGTTGCCCACGCTGGCGGAGGCTTTCGACGCCTCACCGTCCACGACGGCGCTGACGGTGTCGGCGGCCACAGGTGGGTTGGCGTTGTGTGTGGTGCCGGCGTCGATACTTTCAGAGAAGTACGGGCGCGGACGCGTGCTGATCGTGTCGGCGCTGGTGGCGACGGGCATCGGGCTGCTGTTGCCGCTGGCACAGTCGATGGAGCAGCTGGTGCTACTGCGCGCCCTGCAAGGCGTCGCCATCGCGGGCACCCCAGCCGTCGCGATGACCTGGCTGTCCGAGGAGCTCGACGCCAAAGACCTGCCCGGCGCGATGGGGCTGTACATCGCGGGCAACACGATCGGCGGGCTGACGGGCAGGTTGATCCCGACGGGGCTGCTGGCGGTCACCTCGTGGAGGTGGGCGCTCGCGGCCAGTAGCGTGACGGCGCTGGCGCTCGCGATCGCGACGGCGATCCTCCTTCCTGCGCAGCGCAACTTTACGCCAAAGCCGAAGCTGCGGCCGGGCAATGAGTTCCGGGCGATGGTTCGGCACGCGAGGAACCCGAGGATTCTCGCGCTGTGCGCGACGGCGTTCATCGGGATGGGCGTGTTCGTTTCGCTGTACAACTACCTGGGGTTCCGCGCGATTGACTACTTCGGTTTGCCGCCGTCGCTGGTGGGGTTGGCGTTCCTGCTGTACTTGTCGGGGACGTAGTCGGCGTCGCGTGCGGGGGCGCTGGTGCGCAAGTACGGGCGCGGTCACGTGGTGATTGGCGGGGCGTCGCTCATGGTTGCGGGGCTGGTGCTGGCCGCGATACCGAACCTAGTGGCCCTGCTGGCCGGCCTGCTGGTGTTTACGGCCAGCTTCTTTGCAATGCACTCGACTGCCTCCGCGTGGGTCGGCATCATTGCGGAGCGCGACCGGGCTGAGGCGTCCAGCATGTACGTGTTCTGGTACTACATGGGATCCTCGCTGGTGGGAGCGGCGTCAGGCTGGGTGTACGAGCGCTTGCCGTGGGCCGGGTTCATGATGGTGCTGGCCTGCCTCGTGGTGGTGCTGGTGCTCATCACCGCGGCGGTCGCCCGCAACACCAGGCACTAAAGCACCAGGCGCTAACCCCAAACTCAAAGCAGCGGGATCCCGGGGGCGTCGGCGTCGAGAAACTCGCGGACGGCACGGGTGGCCCGGCAGTCGTCTTCGTTGTACTGCAGTAGGGTCTGCTTTGCATCCTCGTCGCCGCGGACGGCGGCGAAGCGGCGGTCGATGGAGGCTTCGCCGTCCATGTCGTCGTCCTCCCAGTGAAAGCCCACGATGGGCCCGAGCACTTTCAGCCCCAGCCCGTCGGTGCCTACGAGGTGCCTGCGCACCGACGCGAACACGTCGACCCACTCTTCGGAAGCGATGAACTCCTGGACTTCCTTGGCGTCGATGCTGGCGAAGCGCTGCGCGGACATGCGCAGCCAGTGGTTCTCGCCCGCCGCGGCGTAGCAGTAGGCGGCGAAGGTCTTGCCTTCCGCGTGGGCTTGGGCGCGCTGGTCGAGGAGCCAGCGCCAGAACGCGGCGAAGTTGGCTTCCTCCGCGTCGCCGCCGACTTCCTCCCACGTCACGAACGGCCGGTAGCGCTCGCCGTCGAAGGTGCCCCATAGGTAGGCGCCCTGGTCCATGTAGGACTCCATGTCGATGTCGATCTCGACGTCCGCACGGCGGATTGCAATCGGCCCCGGCCGCCTGAGCAGGGGGATCCCGGCGCGCCAGGCTTCGGCGATGCGGGAAGGTTCGCCGAGCTGGGCGTCGATAAGCTGTTGGACCGTCGTGATGCCCTGGGCGCGGAAGCGGTCGCCCTTGCCGCCGGGCAGCACCAGCGAGATGTCGTCGCGCGCCTCGAGCTCAGGCAGGCACAGCGGCCAGAACCTGCAGGTGGCGCACTGTTTGTAGCGGGTTGGGTGCTCGGGCGTGGGCTCGGCGAGCGCGAGCAGCAGCGGCGCGACATACTTTTCGACGTCCACTCCGTACGCCAGCGACCTATCCTGCCCAATGACGCCGCCGCGGCCCGCGGAGCGCTCCCCAAGCAGGAGGTGCGCCATGGCTAGCCGGTAGCCGTCGACGGTGTGGTGGCGGTACTTGCCCGCTACCCGCAGTGGTGCCCCCAGCCCAAGGCGCCCAACCGGCACGGCCTGCAGCGTCGAGGTCGGGTGCGTGCGCGCGACTCTGTGGTTCGAGATGATCACTGGCACGTACCCGTCGGCGGTGCGCACCAGGATGTCGACGTCCACCTCGACCGCCACCCCGGCGATGTCCCCATGGAGCGTCGCCCGCGTGATCAGGTGGGTGCCGCGGCGCATCAGGTCGAAGACACCCTCGGTGGTGGCGTCCGCGGCGTCGGCGCGGGTGAAGAGGCGGCGCCGGCCGTCGCCAAGCGCTGGCTTAGTAGGCAGCTGGGCGAGTACCGCCTCCTGCACCGCGATGCGCTGCGGCAGGTGCGCCTCAGCTTCCTCGCGCGACGGGTAGTCCGGGAACTGGCACCTCCGGCGGAACCGGAAGCGGCACCCCACAAGATCCGACGGCCGCATGCGTGTGCCATCCTGCTGCTTCGACGTACTCACAATGGGCAATACTCTACTAGGCGCAGTGGAGAAACAGGTAAGGTTGGTGTCCAAACGAACGCTGAAGCGTAAAGGAGTTAACTCGCATGGGACTGTTCAAATCCATCCGGAAAGCACGCACGAAGGCCAAGGCTGAGATTAAGGCCGCGCAGGCGCACGCCCGCAAGCTTGCCAAGGAGGAGGCGAAGCAGGACTTCCGCACCGCAAAGCTGCTGGACAAGGCCGAGAAGCGCCTGCTGAAGGCAGAGAAGCAGGGCCTGAAGCAGAAGCGCAAGCACGAGGAGCGGCTAGCGAAGGCACATCTGCAGCGCATTGAGGAGTCCGGCATTACGAAGAAGAAAGCCAAGCAGTGGCTCGGCGCGACCCGTCTGCTCCTGCCGGTGCTGTTGCCGCTGTTCTACAAAGGCTGGACGTCCTACCAGCAGAAGCAGGTACAGCAGCGCGCGCAGAGCGTCGGCCTGTCCTCCCAGGAGGTCTCGCGCTTTTCTGAGCGCGGCGGGCAGCTGAAGTCGCGCGTCGACGCCCTCGAGGGCCAGGTCAAGACCGCCGAGTTACCGAAGGGCTTCGCCACCGACGCGGAGGTCCGCCTCGCGGAGCTGCAGACCGCGGTGGAAAACGCCGAGCACATGAACCCGGTACAGCAGCGCCTGGCTCACAACTCTATTGATGAAGACCTGCAGAAACTGTCCGCGGAAGTGCAGAAGAAACTTAATTAGTATTATCGGCCAAAGTATTTGCTAGACTTCCTCCAAACGCGAACACTACTCCCAAGTATCGCTCTTGGGAGTACCGGAGAAAGGACAGCCTTCATGGCCCGGCAAAATATCACCCAGTTTTTCGACGACCTGGACCACACGCCCCTGCACGAGGCGGATGTTCGCGTGATCCGCTTCGGGTTACAGGGGAAGAATTACGTGCTGGACCTCAAGCCGGAGAACGCGGAGCGCTTCCTGGCGCAGCTCAAGCCGTACGTCGAAGCAGCCAGGGAGGCGTGCGACGCGACCGATCGGGCCCTTGACCCCGCCGAGATCCGCCGTTGGGCGCAGACCGAAGGCCTGCCCATTGCCAACCGCGGCAAGATCCCCCTCGGCATCGTGGAAGCATTCCACGAAGCCCACCCCTACTACTAGAGCACGCCCTGCTCGCGCGCCGACGCCACGGCGGAAGTACGGGACCGCACACCCAGCTTGTCGTAAATGTGCACGAGGTGGGACTTCACGGTCGCCTCGGAGAGCATGAGCTCCGTGCCAATCTCCCTATTCGACGACCCCGCCGCCACCAACTGCAGCACCTCCAGCTCACGCGGCGTGAGCGAGGAGCGCGGAGTGCGGTCGCGCGTCTCGAGGCGCTCGCGCACCACCGGGGACATTGTGGCGTCGCCACGCGCGGTGGAGCGCACCGCGGCGACGAGCTCCTCCGGCGGGGCGTCCTTCAGCAGATAGCCGACGGCTCCGGCCTCGATCGCGCCAAGGATGTCGGCGTCGGTGTCGTAGTTGGTCACCATGAGCACCTTCGGCGGGTTCGTCATCGAGGCGATAATCTGCGCCGTTGCCTGCGCGCCCGTGGTCACGCGGGTGCCCTCGACGCCCGCGCCGAAGCGGAGATCCATCAAAATCACGTCGATGCCACCGGCCTGCGCCATCGCGATCGCGCCCTCAGCTGTGGCAACTTCGCCGACGACCATAATGTCTTCGGCCTCCTCGAGCACGGCCCGAAGCCCCAGCCGGACGATCTCATGGTCATCAGCCAGCAACACACGAATCATGAAGTTTTCCTCTCCACCTGGTCAGTCTTTTGTTTGATACTACTCGGTACCGCCACAGAAAGTGCTGTCGGCCCGCCGGGCTGGGACTCAATTGCCAGCTCACCGCCCAATTCCTCGGCCCGAGAACGCATGGCATCGAGGCCCAAATGGCCTAACCCTGAGGGCTTTTTGGCCTGGCTCGCTACGTCGAAGCCCTTGCCGTTGTCCACCACATCAAGGCGGACCTCGTCATCCCCAAACGTCAGCGTGATGCGCATGCGGCTCGCCTCGGAGTGCTTCACCGCGTTCGACACCGCGCCCTGCGTAATACGCAGCAGGCCGGCCTCGATGCGCATCGGCAGCTGCTGCGGCTCACCGTCAACCTCCACCTCGATGTCCATGTCGCCCGTCGTACCGAAGTCCGCCGCGATGCGGCGCAGCGCCTCTTCCAGCGACGTCGTGCTCAGCGGCGCCGGTGTCAGCGCCGCAATAATCGCACGGGTCTCCGCCAAGTTTCTCGACGCCGCCCTGCGTGCCGTCTCCATCCTCTTCAACGGCCCCGCCAGCTCTTCCTCCGAAAGGTCCGTGGCCAACAGGTCGCGCTCCGCGGCGTGCAGCAGCATCTGGATCGAGGACAGGTTCTGCGCCACCGTGTCGTGAATCTCGTGCGCGAGCCGCTCCCGCTCCTGCGCCACACCCGCAGCACGCTCCGTGGTTGCTAGCTGTTCGCGTGTCTCCAGTAGCTCGTTGATGAGCTCGGCGCGCTCGTCGCTCACCTTCGTAATCGTGGTGAAGGCATAGTTGATCGCCAGGACCACCACCGCCGACAGCGCCGGCCCCAACACGCTGCCCAGCGTGAGATGATCCGGCAGCTGTACCAGCACCGTGATCACAAGCCCAGCAGCAACCCCGGCAATACCTCGCCAGTCGTTGAACGCGCGCATGTAGACGAAGAACAGGGTGAACACCCAGTACATCGCCACCACGGAGATCGTCGTGTCCAGCATCCACACGCCAGTCAGCCCCACGAGCCACAGCACGCGGCCCGGGGTTGCCCAATAGTGCATCTCTGTCATCCCGTAGAACAGGAGGAAGGAAAACGTCGTCACCAGAGTGATGTGCAGCAGCGCCTCATCCAGCGACATCCGCGCCAGCGCCGCCAGCGACACCAACACCAGCGACACCGACAACACCGTGATACCGATATCCAAGGAGCGGTTTACCGGCACCTCAGTGGTTTCGCCGGGGCCCGGCGACAACACAGCTAATCTGGAACCCATGCGTTTGACACTACCCACCCTCGCAGCAGTCATGGCATTCGGCGTCCTCGCCGGGTGCGCCGCCCCCGACCCGGATCCGGCGCCCGCAGACGAAGGGAGCGTCGAGAAGCAACAAGCCGCCCTGCCTCTCGACGCCCTGCCCGCCACCGACCGCAACGCGTGGCAGCCCTGCCCATACCTCGACACCGACTGGGTCGCCGACGCCAACGGCCAGCGCGTCACCGGCGTAGGTATCGACGCCCGCTTCGACCCCCCAGCCTGCCAGTTCTGGTCCTACCCGCCCGAGCCACAGCTGACCGTCATCGTGCGGCACATGGACAGCCCCGAGGACGCCATGGCCGTAGTCGACTGGGCAACACCCATCGACTACACCGAGCCCGCCAACCAGCCAGCCGGGTGGAACGGCGGGCGCCACGGCGGCGGGGCCGTGCCCAACCGGATCGGCGCCGCCTACTCCGTGGCCAAGGGCAACACGGCCGTGACCGTGTTCACCAACCAGGACGAGTCGATCAAGGCACAGCTCGTCGCCGAGGAGACCATCAAGAACCTGCAGCTCTAGGGCGTTACACTGCAACGTCGTTGTAGGGCATCTGCGCCGACACCCACGGAAACACCACTTCCATCAGCAGGAAGAACACGGCCACCGCGATCACGATCGCGAGCAGCCACTTCACCGGCGTAGGCCCCGGCAGCATCCGCCAAAGTGCTCCATACATTGTCTATCTCACCTCCGACATCGCCTGCGGCAGCGTTTGCTCGCCCGGTGTTTTCGCCAGCACCTCAGTCTGCACGGCGTGGATGATCATGCGCTCCGCGTTCGAAAACTGCGGGTGGCACGTGGTCAGCGTGATCATGCCCAGCATGTCCGGGCGCACCTCAATGGAGGGCTGCTCCGGGATCGGGTTGATCACGTTCACGTCCCCCGGCAGCGTGATGTGTCTGCCCACCACGTTGCGGTACTCGCCCGTCGCGATCGGCTCGTTGATCTCGGCTGGCACGCAGCCCGCCGCCACGTCCCGGCGTTCCTGCGGATCCAGGCCCATCGGCAGCACGCGGTACGTCACCCAGGAATCCTGCGTCTCCACCACGATGGCGTCGCAGCTGTTCAGCGCCCCAAGGTCGTTGAACGGCGCGCCCTTGCCCACGCGGTGCCCCGCCACCGCGAAGTTGCCCGGCTCGCCCGGCATCTGCGTGTCCGGGTAGCGGCCCGGACCCACCAACAACTCATTCTCGTCGGTGCCCTCGATGATGGCGAACTGGTAGTCCGACCCGAACGCAGGGATGTACATGCGCGCGAATGCGTCGCCGAGCTGTGGCGTGCGCAGCTGGCGCGGGTTCTTCCACTGCTCCGACAACGTGTCCTGCGCTTCGTTCTGCATCTTGCCGGACGCGATATTCGTCCAATAGGACTCGTAAAACGCGAACAGCAACAACAACGCCCCGATGGTCAGCAGCACCTCGCCGAACACCTGGGAGGCGCGCACCTTGCGTCTGGGTTGTTGGTAAACCATGGCCTAACATTAGCGAATGATGGAAATCCTCGTCTATCCCGTATCCGCCGTGCTGCAGTTCTGGCACTGGCTCCTCGCCGACGTCCTCGGCGCCCCCGTCTCTGGCGCCTGGATCGCATCCATCATCCTGCTGGTCATCACAGTGCGCGGCGCCATCGCCCCGTTTTCCTGGAAGACGTACAAGGTAGGCCGCACCAGTTACATGATGCGCCCGCACATGAAAGCCATCGCGGACCGCTACGGCAGCTCCACCGCGCTCGAGGACATCGAGGCGGAGCGCGAAGCCATCAAGAAACTGCGCAGCGAGCACGGCTACAACCCGCTCGCCGGCTGCGTTCCCGCCATGATCCAGCTGCCGTTCTTCTTCGGCCTGTACCGCTTGCTGTACTGGCTCGCCGTCCCCGACGTCGGCGACGCCCACCGGATCGGCCTGCTCACCCCAGACGAGATCGAAAGCTTCCGCAACACCACGCTTTTCGACGTCCCCCTCCCCGCCTACGTCTCCATGACACCAGAGCAGTTTGCCTCCCTCGGCACTACGGTCGACGCCGTTCGCAGCCTAGCCATCCCGATGCTCATCGCCGCCATCTGCTTCACCAGCATCAACCTGCTGCTCTCCCAGATCCGTAACCGCACCACCCTCGAGTGGGAAAACGCGTTCACCCGCGGCAGCTACCGGTTCCTGTACTGGATGATCCCCTTCATTGCGCTGTCCCTGACCACGGCGGGCCTGCTCGGCCTCGTACCGATCGCGCTACTGCTGTACTGGGTAGTCAACAACTTCTGGACCGCCTCACAGACCGTTCTGCTCTGGGCGTTGCTTGTAAAGCGTTTCCCCTCCGAGGAGATTCACCGCAACCATGTACGCGAGGCGCGCGAAGCGTACGTCGAAAAGAAGCGGGAGAAGCGCGAGCGCAAACGGGCCTGGCGCCGCAAGAAGGCTGGCGCGCTCGTGCGACCGACGACCATCCCAGCGGTTCGCCGCGACATCCGCGCAGAAAAATCCGCCCTAGCCGAGGCCAAGCGCGACGAGAAGCGCGCCAAAAAGGCCATCGAGAAAGAGCGGTCGAAAGTGCAGCGGGAGGCTAAATCGAATAGTCAGCAGGAGGAGTCCCAAGCGTAGCTTTCGCTAGCGTACGGGCAGTTTCCAACGGTGCGGTATCGCGCACAAAGCGGGCTCCAGCCAGGCCGCCGTCGAGGAAGATCAAAAGCTCATTCGTCTGCGAGGCCGAGTTGTAGCCGTTCTTCACGCTGAGCAGGTGCGTAATCGTGTCGTACATCCACTGGCGGTGCTTCTTACACGCCGCAACGATGCGTTCCTCTGACTCCGTGTCCGGGCGCGGATACTCGTTCGCCGCGTTCAGGAACGGCGAGCCACGGAATTCCCGGTCCGGCTCCTCCTCAATCGCCATGTCGAAGAACGCCAGCACCTTCCCATCCGCGTCGTAGACGTGCTCGGTGCGCTCCGCCCAACGCTGCCGGTATTCCTCGTCCAGCCGCTCAATGTACGCGATGACCAGGTTGTCTTTCGACCCAAGCAGAGAGTACAACGACGCTTTCGCGACGTCCGCCTCCCTCAAAATACGGTCAATACCGATGACGCGGATGCCTTCTTCTTGGAAGAGTTTCGTGGCGGCATCCAGCAGCCGCTGCCGGGGGCTGGGACGATTCCGCCTCCTGGAAGCACTCTTTGCCTTGCTGGTTGTACCGCTGCTCACGCGACTGCTCCTCCAAAATCTCTAGTAGACAAACCAGTACGTTCACCATACCGCGTACCGTAGTTTCTGAAAAGAAAAATACCGGCCGGGGGTGTGTCCCTCCGGCCGGTACATACATCACGCGCTTTTCGCGCTACTAGCTATTGGCGTTGTTTACCTTTCACAAAGTTGACGATGGTCAGCAGGATCACCGCACCAAGGATGCAGGTGAAGAAGCTAAACCAGAGCCCGCCATTGTCGACGTCCACTCCGAACTTCGCCAGCAACCAGCCGCCAATCAGGCCACCGATAATGCCGACAATAATATTCAGGCCGATGCCCATATCGGCGTCCTTGCCCTTAATCTTCGAAGCGATCCAGCCCGCAAGTCCACCGATAATAATCCAGCCGAAAAAGCCAAGTCCCAGCATGTGCACGTCTCCTTCTATAACGATCGTTTAATGTCTACTGACCATGGTGCCTCCCATTCGGGCATAATGCCACTACGATTCGGACACCAACGGGTAACGATCTGGAAACGGCACCGCTGGGACTTGGTTGCGTTCCGCGAGATTAGTCGTTCGGACGAACAACCATCATCGGGCACGGCGCGGACTGCAGCAGCGCACGCGACGTCGAGCCGAGCAGCATGCCCTTGAACCCGCCACGACCGTGGGAACCGGTGACCAGGAGCTGTGCGCCTTCAGCGGCCTCGGTAAGCGCGCGGACTGGACGGTCACGCGTAATCACCTTGCGGATCTGCACATCTGGGTACTTCGCGGCGGAGTCCTCCAGGTAGCCATTGAGGATCTCGTCCTTCTCCTCCTGCACAGCCTTCCAGTGCTCGTCCGTGACAGAGAACCCAGCGCCCGGCCCCTGCACCTGAGTATCGATCCACGTGTGCACCGCAATCAACTCCGCACCGCGAGCGTGCGCCTCCTCAAAGGCGACCTCCGTTGCGTGGCGGGAAACCTCAGAGCCATCAACGCCGACTACGACCGGGCCGTACTTATTCTCTTCGGTCACGTTGTTGTCCTCGCGGACCACCACAACCGGGCAGCTTGCGTGGGAGACAACCGCACCAGACACAGAGCCGAGGACCATCCCGGAAAGCCCGCCAAGGCCACGCGACCCCATCACGATCATGGTCGCGGTACGCGACATCTCAAGCAGCATGTCAATCGGGGATCCCTCCGCGATTGCGTGCCCAATCTTGATATCTGGGGCGACCTCAAGCGCGATGTCACGCGCTTCCTCGACCTTCTGGATGGTTTCCTTCTGCAGATCGTCGAACAGCTCCTTCGGCGGAACCATCCCTTCCGCGTACAGGAACTGCGGCATGGTGTAGCTTGCAGCCAGCTGCAGCGCGATGCCGCGCTTCGCGGCGGTGTTCGCCGCCCAGCGGACCGCGTTGTGGGAAGCCGGGCTTCCGTCCACAGCTACGACGACCATTTCTTCATTCGACATGTGTTTCGCCCTTTCTCAAGAAGGTAGGCAGTTTCTACCCCCATTGTAGACAAAACCCACATCGATATCGTGGCCCTTATTTGGGAATTTCCACGGGTTTCGCGCCCTCAGAGTTCGCAGGGAAGAACGTCTCATAGAGTGCTCGCAGCACGTCCGCGATCACCTTCCCGATACCTTCATTGAAGAACGCCAGTACTGGTTGCAACATCGCTCCAAGATCCATAGCGACTAATCTAGCAAAGAATATGAGTAGAAAACGAAGGAAGTCGCCCCCGCCACTGCCTCCGCGCGATGGCCTCGGCGCATCACGAGTCCGCGTCCCTGATGCCCCCATCGCCGCCGGTGACTTCCTCACCGAAGTCATCAAGGGGCAGCGCCACCGCCACCCCGATGACGACGCCGCAGCCGTCCTCCAGCGCTTCGCCGTCGGCGAGGTCGTCCTCCGCGACGGCACCCCGCTCTCTCCCAACGATATCTTGCAGCCAGGCACAGACGTCTTCTTTTATCGACGCCCCGCCCCCGAAACTCCCGTACCGTTCACTCATACCGTGATGTTCGAAGACGACAACGTCCTCGTCGTCAACAAACCGCCGTTCTTGGCGACGATGCCACGCGCCGCCCACATCACGGAGACCCTCACCGTCCGCCTTCGCCGCGAGACCGACAACGAGGAGCTCACACCGGCGCATCGCCTCGACCGCATGACGAGTGGATTGTTGCTACTGACGAAGCGCCGTGAAGTCCGCGGGGCGTACCAGGACATGTTCGCCCGCCGAGAAGTCCGCCGCCTGTATTCCGCGGTTGCTCCTTATGATCCTTCGCTACCTGCCGGACCTTGGCGGCATCACATCGTCAAAGAACACGGCGAAGTTGCTTCCAAGATTGTCCGCGGCGCGGAACCCAATTCAGAAACGATGTTCCTTGGCGCGTCCCGTTTGCCGTCAGAAGAGGAAACAGTGCTACAAGAACGCTACGGAGTGGAAGGACCGCTCGCGCGCTATTTCCTCGAACCGATCAGTGGACGCACGCACCAACTGAGAATCCAGATGTTGGACGCCGGGGTGCCCATCATCGGCGACTCTATCTACCCCGTCCCACATCCTTTTGGGGAGGACGACTTCACCAAACCAATGCTGTTGGAATGCATTTCCGTTGCCTTCACGGACCCCCTTTCCGGCAAGCTCGTCCACTTCACGACAGATCCTTCAGTGCGCTGGCCCTAACCCCTCCATGCGCACTCTCATCCCCGTTTGTTTGTTGTGGGGTGCACAAAAAAGAGTGTGGTGGGTACCACCACCCCCACAACGGGAATAATGGAACCCACCACACACAAGAAAATGAAGTTATAGGCCGGCGGTAACCTACTCTCCCACACCCTCCCAGGTGCAGTACCATCAGCGCGGGCGGGCTTAGCTAACCGGGTTCGGAAAGGGACCGGGCGTTTC
>NZ_MLCR01000020.1:0-32504 GCF_001875735.1 Corynebacterium sp. NML120713 | reverse complement strand
GTGGTATTCGGTGTTGATTTCTCGAAACGGGCGAATGGAACTGTTTTGAAAACCATATCTGGTTGCTGGCCGAGGTCATCCCGGGAAACCGGATAGATTTACACACACAAAATGTCCCTTAAGCCGGTTAAGCGACAAAATGTGTGCTTTTCTCGGCGTGTCGACTTAAGTGACAAAATGTGTGCTTTTTCGGGGGTTGGGATGGGTGGGTTGTGGGGTGTTGTGCTGGGGCTATGAGCGTCCTGCCCAGCCGTGTCGGATGGCCCAGGAGGGGTTGAAGTCGGTGTCGATGCCGGTGTCGTAGACTTTCGGCCGGCCGTCGGGTGAGTTGGCTTGGTCGCATTCACGCATGTGCGCCTGGAGACGTTGTGCGCAGCAGCGACAGCGTCGAGGGGACGCTGGTTGGTGATCCAGTCAATGAAGATGGCAAACCGATATGCGCTGGTCTTGGCTGTGTTGGGGTTGGTGAAGGTGTGCCCGCAGTCTGTGCAGCGCCATCGCTGTTTTCCGCTGGATGTGGTGCCCATTTTTGTGGCGGTGTGCTCGCATGCCGGGCATAGGGGCCTGTTGTGTTTTCTCTTTCTGTGTTGAGTTGGCATGCAGCTGGTTTAACAGTCTGCTGTCATAGCACATCCAACGCCTGAAGTGGTGGACCTTCCGGTCTGTGGCAGGGAATCCCGATTCAACGAGCACTGTCCCATCGTAGGCCCAGGCAGGACCTGGAATCCATATCCAAAAAAGCACACATTTTGTCGCTTAACCCGAATTGTTCCCGGGGCTTTCGATGAGCGGGGAACGTTCTTCATGGACAGGCGTCACGACCTGGGAAAACACATGTATTGGTCGACCGAAATGGGCCTCAAACCCAAAAAAGTTCCCGGGCTCGGGAACTTTTTCTAACAGACAGGTTTAAGCGTTCGGATCCTCTGAACCGCCGGAGCGCTGCTCCCAGTCCAGGTTCCAGTAGCCCAGGCCGTCGTAGCCGTTGAGCGTGCCACCGTTCGTATTCTTGATGATGACCGGGTCGCCTCGCTTTACGGTCTGCTGGAACCACTGCGCGTCCGAGTACGTCGCGTTGACGCAGCCGTGCGACTGGTTCGTGGAACCCATCGCCCACACCGCCCACGGTGCCGAGTGCACGTAGATGCCCGAGTAGGACAGCTGGGTGGCGTAGTCCACGGGGGTGACGTAGCCGCCCTGCCCCAGCCCAAGCCCGAAGGTGCGGGAGTCCATCACGAGCGAGGTGTGCTCGTCGCCAACGACGTAGGTGCCGTTCGGGGTGTCGTACTGGAAGTCGGTACCCAGCGATACCGGGAACGAACGGATCTGCTCACCGTTTTGGTAGACGCGCAGCATCTTTTCGTTGTTGTCGATGACTGTCTTCACCTCGTCCCCAATCTCGAAGGTGGTCTCGTTGTCCTGCGCGCCGTAGACGCCGCCGCCGAGGTCCTTGCCGTAGAGGTCGGCCGTCACCTTCACCGTGGTGCCTGGCTCCCAAAATTCCTTTGGGCGCCAGCGCAGCTCGTATGGGTCCAGCCAGAAGAAGCCACCCTCGGTGTCGTTCGAGGTCTCAACGTCGATGAGCTCCTCAAGCGCCTTCGTGTCCTGGATGGGGACGTCGAAACGGAACGTGATTGCTTGCGCAACACCAACAGTCGATCCCTCAAGCGGGCCCATGTAGACGTTCGTAGTTGCCGCTGGGACGACCGTGGAAAAGCTCACGGTCTTCTTCTGGCCAGCCTTATCCTTCGCCACGATGGTGTAGTAGCGGCCGTACCCAAGCGGTTCGGTGACCTCCCACTCGGTGCGGTCATCATTGAAGGACGATTCGATAACCTTGCCTGCCTCGTTGGTCATCTCGACTTCTTCGAGCCCGGCTTCGGACTTCACCGTAATCGGGTCGAGGGGTTCGACGTCTGTCGCCTCGTCCTTCACCGAAAACGCCGGGGGCTCTGGTTTGACGGTCGTCTGACCAGTGGTTTCCGCCACCTGGTTGATGCCTTTGCCCGCCTCCGACGAGCACCCAACTACACCCGCCGCCAACACGGCGACAAGGCCAACACCAATGAGAGACCGCCGCATGCTTGTCACGTTTCTCGCTTCCTCACAACACCCGAAGTTTTAGCAACCAACAACACTATCGCCCCAGCACAACGAAACGCTACTTTACAACGACCCGAAACGATAACCGTTCCATAACGATCGAAAATAACCACCTTGACCAGGCGATTTTACACCTTGCGAACCTTAGTGTTACTGTATTCAACGTTGCCAACGAGGACAGCCTCCAAGACAACAAGCGCCATTAGCTCAATTGGCAGAGCAACTGACTCTTAATCAGTGGGTTCGGGGTTCGATTCCCTGATGGCGCACCACCTTAACCCCCTGACCAGCGGGAACAGTACTGCAGGCCAGGGGCTTTTTCGTATCTTAACCCAAATCCCCCCATAACTTCCCCCATACTTTGAAACGCCCCGAGCAGGCGCGCCACCGGCTAGGCTATCGGCATGACTGTCGCTTGCATCCTTGTTGATATCCAAAATGACTTCTGCCCCGGCGGCTCCCTCGGCACCGCGAAGGGTGATCTCGTCGCCGAAGGCGTGCGCACACTGCTCGAAGAACACAGAGACGACTACGACTTCGTGCTCGCCACGCAGGACTGGCACATCGACCCAGGCACCCACTTCTCGCAGGACCCGGATTTTGTGGATACGTGGCCAGTCCACTGCGTTGCTGACACCGATGGCGCACAGCTGCGCGCGCCGCTGGCGTCGATAAGTATTGACAAGTACTTCCGGAAGGGGCACTACACCGCTGCTTATTCCGGGTTTGAGGGCGTCACTGACGGCGATGTACTGCTCGGCGATTGGCTGCGCGAGCACGGCGTCACCGCCATTGATGTGTGCGGCATCGCTACGGACCACTGCGTGCGCGCCACGGTGCTTGATGCCCGCAAGGAGGGTTTCGACGTCCGCGTCCTCGCCGACCTGTGCTCCCCCGTCGACGAGGAGCGTGGCCAGGCGGCGCTGCGTGAGATGGAAGAGGCCGGGGCGACGATCGTCGCCAAGTAACAGAAAACCCCGCTCCTCCAACGTGGAGGGCGGGGCACTCTTCTGCGCGTTTTAGCGCTGAGAGAGCAGCTCCTGCAGCTTCTTCAGCTCGCTCTTGCGCTTGCGGCTGTTAAACACCTTGATGCCGACAAGTGCTGCCACACCAACGCCGATGCCGATCAGGACCTTCTGGACGGTCTCGTCCTGCAGCCAGTTGGCAGCTTCGCTCTTCGCGCTGTCTGCAAGGTTGGATGGCTGAGCGCGGTCTGCGAGCTCATCGAGGGTGCTAGCGAGCTTCGAGCGGGTCTCTGCAAGGCTGCGCTCAATGTCATGAATATCTCGTGCCACGATCTACATACTCCTAGATGTGTTAACTATTTACAGAACTTCCAACCAATCTAGTGTAAAACGGGGAATTATGACTGACAACATTCGACTCAAACAAGGCGACACCGCCCCCGCATTCACCCTGACCAGCAACAAAGGCGAAACCGTTTCGCTTGCAGACTTCGCCGGCAAGCGCGTTATTGTCTACTTCTACCCACGCGCCAACACCCCGGGCTGCACCAAGGAAGCTTGCGACTTCACCGAGCACCTCGAAGTGTTTAACGACGCCAACATCGCTGTCGTCGGCATCAGCCCCGACAAGCCAGAAAGGCTGGCGACGTTCCGCGAAGACCACGATCTGAAGATCACCCTGCTTTCCGATCCGTCCAAGGAAACCATGACCGCCTACGGCGCATTCGGCGAGAAGAACAACTACGGCCGCATCGTGCAGGGCGTCATCCGCTCCACCATTCTCGTTGGCGCCGACGGCAAGGTTGAGCAGGCACAGTACAACGTTCGTGCAACCGGCCACGTCGAGCGCATCCTGCGCGACTGGGACCTGAATGCAACCACCGGCGCATAAGATGATATCTTTGGCGCCGTGGATAAGAATACGACGCCAAACCAAGACCCCTACCTCAAAGACGAGTACAACCCCGACCGCCCTGCCGAGCCCAAGAAGCAGCGCGCAGTCATCGCGACCATCGCGATCGCGGCCTTGGTCGCCCTCGGCGGCTGGCTCATCTACGGGCCGGAGCAGGACGAAGCACCCACCCAGTCGACGGACGGCTCCGTCCAGTTCCCGATCGACGCGCCGTAGTTTTGCGGCTTCCGCTACTCAGCTTTTGGCTTAAGGGACATTTTGTGTGTATAAATCTATCTGGTTTCCCGGGATGACCTCGGCCAACAACCAGATATGGTTTTCAAAACAGTTCCATTCGCCCGTTTTGAGAAAT
Source organism: Corynebacterium sp. NML120713 (assembly GCF_001875735.1). Lineage (NCBI taxonomy): Bacteria > Bacillati > Actinomycetota > Actinomycetes > Mycobacteriales > Corynebacteriaceae > Corynebacterium > Corynebacterium sp. NML120713. The sequence goes on along the minus strand of NZ_MLCR01000020.1, from coordinate 28,171 downwards.
CAACACCGAATGACGCCTGGTGTGTGATCTGGAGTCTGCGGGTAGCGCAGGGACCCGCGGCATCGAGGGCTCTAGGGGACTAGAACCAGCCGCCTGCGCGTTGCGCGGCCACATATAGCCAGGGGGACGCGCAAAGCCCTTGACGTGCACAATTCTGGTCGCATCGAGGCGCTCGGGTGTTCCGGTCGACCTCATTGCGTCGACCAACCCAGGTCAGCCCGATTTGGATGGTTTTGGGGCTATTTTGCCGATTTTGCGCTGACCTGCGTTGGTAAACCGGAGTAGGTCGACCGGAAGAGGTCAACGGGAAGAGGTCGACGGACCGAAAGAATTCGATACCGGCATTGATCATCAGTGGAACCCCAGCTTAGGCGTGAGAAAAGGGTGGGCTGGACACAGTTAGTTACACACAAAATGTCCCTTAAGCCCAGCTTTTGGCTTTTGCGGCGCGCACAAAAGAACCTCCGACACTGCGTCATTTGCAATCCCGGAGGCTCTTTCCTCTTGTGCGCCCGGTGAGACTTGAACTCACACGTCAAAGACACTGGAACCTAAATCCAGCGCGTCTGCCAATTCCGCCACGGGCGCATAAAGCGCCTTTCATCCTACACACTGCACAAGTGGGCACAAACTAGCAGGAAGGACCGGGGCTGCTGCTACCAGGTTGGGGGAGGTGTCCGCCGCGCGGACACGCGATCTGCTCCACCTGTCAGCGGCAAGACGCCAAATGTGTCCGCCGCGCGGACACACGCAACCACAGAACAAGTATCGGGGCCGCAAAACTTGTCGGAGGGGCGTCGATAAGTGTTGTTGCTAGACTGAAGCACTGTGAGCGAGCAAAACAGTTTCCCAGGTGAAGAGGGCGCGCCGAAGCGTCGGCACGTTCGGGTTCGCGCATGGCACGTCGTGTTGCTCATCGCCGCGGTGATTACGTGCTGTCTGCTGGCGTACTGGCAGTGGACTCGCTACCAGTCCGGGACGGGGACGTTCCAGAACCTGGGGTATGCGTTGCAGTGGCCGTTCTTCGGTGCGTTTTTCGTCTACGCCTACAAGGCGGGGTTAAAGATGGAGAACGAAAAGATTGATGCGCTGAACGCATCGGGGTCGATGGATGAGCTCTACGAGGCGGACCTTGCACGCTACGGTGCGGACGGCAGCCGTGATCCGGTGGAGATTGATGAGGATTTCCTGCCGGAGCGCCCTACTCTCGATGTGGAAGAATACAACTCGATGCTCGCACCACGCCGTCGTGGTTCGACGGAACCAAACAGCGAGCCGAAGAGTGAACCGAACAGAAAGTGAGAGGCCTGAAAGCATGACCCAGCCGCAGCCAAACGCAGCAGCACCCAAGATTCACCCGGAGCGTCAGCGCCGAGTAAAGCAAGCGCTCACGGCGTTCTCTGTCGCAGCGTGGACAACGGGCATCCTGCTGCTGCTCCTATGCGCGCGCATGATCATGCAGTACCTCCTACACATGGACGTGTCCATGCTGGAGTGGGTGGCGCGCGTGCATGGGCTGGCGTACATCCTGTTCCTGGTCACGTCGCTGAACCTGGGGCTGAAGGCCCGTTGGGCTGCGCAGACGTGGGCGGTGACCGCGATTTCTGGCGTCGTCCCCTTCTTGTCTTTCTGGGTGGAGGCGAAGCGCCGCAAGGAGGTCACGCGCACGTTCCAGCTACGCTAGCTGCCCACGCTAGCTACAAAGCGCCGCGATGCGCGGTGCCAGCGCCCGCAACGCCGTCCCACGGTGTGAGCGGGCGTTTTTCTCTTCCGGTGTGAGCTGCGCTGACGAGCGGCCGGGGGTGTCGGCTGGTTGGAAGATCGGGTCGTAGCCGAAGCCGTGCTCGCCCTTCGGCGCTTCGAGCAGGCTACCCTCCCAGCGGCCCTCGGCGGTGAACTCCTCGCCCTGCGGGGTCACGAGCGCGCAGCAAGACACGAACGCCGCGTCACGCAGAGCGATGTCCGCCATCTGCGCGAGCAACAAGTTGTTGTTCGCGGTGTCGGTGTCCTCGGCGCCATGCTGCCCGGTATGCCCGGACCAGCGGGCGGAGAGCACGCCGGGCATCCCGTTGAGCGCGGCGACGGCCAGGCCGGAATCGTCCGCCACGCACGGCAGCCCGGTGGCTGCTACCCCGGCGCGCGCCTTGATCAGCGCGTTCTCCTCAAACGTCAGCCCGTCTTCTTTCGGCTCCGGGTACGGCTCCACCTCGCCGAGCGCGACGAGTTCCACGCCGTCGATGCCGCAGTCGTCGAGCACCTGCTGGAGTTCTTTGAGTTTCTTTGCGTTATTGGACGCAACCAGCACCCTTACCGTCATGCTAGCGCGGCTTTCTGCGCCTGGATGAGCTCGTTCAAGCCCTTTTGTGCCACGTCGAGCATCTGGTTGAGCTCCTCGCGGCCGAACAGGCCGTGCTCGCCGGTGCCCTGAATTTCGACGAAGTTGTCGCCCTCCTGCATGACTACGTTGAGGTCAACTTCAGCGCGGGAGTCTTCTTCGTACGGCAGGTCGAGGCAAACACGGCCGTCGATAATCCCTACGGAGACTGCGGCGACTGGTGCGAGCAGCGGCTCACCCGGTACGACGCCACGCTCCTTGAGGACGGAGATGGCGTCCGCAAGCGCGACGTACGCGCCGGTGATGGAGGCAGTGCGGGTACCGCCATCGGCCTGGAGGACGTCGCAGTCGAGCTGGATCGTGTTCTCCCCCAGCTGGCGCAGGTCCACCGCAGCGCGCAGCGAACGCCCGACCAGGCGGGAGATCTCGTGGGTGCGGCCCTTCACCTTGCCGCGCATCGATTCGCGTGGCATGCGCTCGTGGGTTGCGGCCGGGAGCATGGAGTATTCGGCGGTCAGCCAGCCTTCGCCGGAATCCTTCTTGAAGCGCGGCACGCCTTCCTCGATGGAGGCGGTGCACATGACGCGGGTGTTGCCGAACTCTACAAGGACGCTACCTGCCGGGTTCGAGGTAAACGAGCGGGTGATACGCACCGGGCGCATTTCGTCGAGCGCGCGCCCGTCTGCGCGCAGAAAATCAGAAGTTGTCATGCCCTCCAGGGTAACGCACTGCGTTACAGCTCGAAGCAGGCGCCGGGCTTGCCGAGCACCGTCGGCCCGCCGAACTCGCGCGCAGCGGCCTCAAGGGTGGCCTGCTGGTCCGCCCACGGCTGGATGTGCACAATCACGAGCTTTTTGACGCCCGCTTCGCGCGCAATCCGCCCCGCTTCTTCACCAGACAGGTGCATGCCGGGCGCCATCCCCTCGGATGTCGGACCCCAGGCGGCCTCGCAGAGGAAGAGATCCGCGTCGCGGGCCGCCTCGACTAGGTTAGGCGTGACCCCGCTATCGCCCGAGTAGACCAGCGTCGCGCCGGTCTTCTTGCACGTGACCCGCAGCGCGTGCGATTCCTGCGCCGGGTGATCCACCGGGAACGGGGTGACCTGCACGCCATCTATCTCAACCGGGGTGCGAGGGCTCCACGTGTGTACGTCAAAGGTGTCACTGATGTCGTCGACCTCGTCGGCGGTGTTCGCAGCCATGCGGCCAAAGTGCGTCGCAGCGTGGCCTGGGCCGTACAGCTTATGCGCGCTCTCCGCGGGCTTCTCCGGGTGGTAGCGTCGCCATACCAGCAGCGAGGGCACGTCAGAGCAGTGATCCGCGTGCAGGTGCGAAAAAATCAGGTGCGCGTTGGAAGGATCCATTTCTTCGCGCGTTTGCATCGCAGCCAATGCGCCTGGCCCAAAGTCCATCAGTATGTCCGGGTTGCCCGGAGTACTGATCACATAGGACGAGCCGGGATTACCGGGGGCGCCTAAACTCCCTGAACACCCGAGAATGGTCAACTTCATGGAATTACTGTGCCATGAAAACTACGCAATTTCTAACGTTTCCACTAAAAACGCTCAGTTTTGTAGCCATGTCAGTAAAAACTGGCAGCTGTGGCCTAGCTCATGGGGTGGTTTACGGCGTGCACCATCGGCCCAAGGAAGCGCGTCGCGAGGGAGTCAAACACTGCCGGGTCGCCGGTGGATTCAAAGGTTCGCGTTGGTTCCACCTCGGGATCCGCCAGCAAGTCGCGCTCAGTGAGGATGCGGAGCACGTCCTTCGCAGTCTCCTCCGCTGAGGACACGAGCGTGACGTCGTCCCCCACGGCCAGCTGCACGATGCCAGAGAGGAGCGGATAGTGGGTGCAGCCCAGCACCAGCGTATCGACGCCCGCTTCGCGCTGCGGCGCCAAGTACTCCTTGGCAATGCTGAGGATCTCCGGGCCCGACGTCACGCCACGTTCCACGAACTCGACAAACCGCGGGCACGCAGTGGCCGTCACCTCCAAATTTGAGTTGAGCGCGAACAGGTCCTGGTAGGCCCCGGAGGTGATGGTGCCCTGCGTACCGATCACACCAATCTTGTTATTTCGCGTCGTCGCGATTGCGCGCCGCACCGCTGGTTGAATCACCTCAACAACTGGGATGTCGTAGCGCTCGCGGGCGTCGTGTAAGAATGCGGAAGTGGCCGTGTTGCAGGCGATGACCAGCATCTTGCAGCCACGCGACACCAGTTCGTCGGCGATACGCATCGCGTGTTGGCGCACCTGCGCAATCGGTTGTGGCCCGTACGGGCTGTTCGCGGTATCGCCGATGTAGATCATCGACTCGTTGGGCAGCTGGTCGATGACGGCGCGGGCTACCGTCAGGCCGCCCACGCCAGAGTCGAAAAGACCGATAGGAGCATTGTTCTCGAGCGTTTTCACGTCACATCATCCTAGCCCATAGGGCTGATTCGGATTCTTGCGCTGCTTCTGCTGTTTCTTCTGCGCTTTCTTCATCGCGAGCTCCGGCGGATCGTCCGAGGTGATGATCATGCCCGCGGCCGCACCACCGATCGCGCCGAAGAGGTGCGCCTGCCAACTGACACCTTCGACCAGCGGCAGCACGCCCCACATCAAACCCGAGTACGTGAACCCGAGGATGATACCCAAGAGCACCTGGCCCGCCGACCTATTGAAAAAGCCACGTACCAGCAAGTACGCCAACCAGCCGTAGACCAGGCCTGAGGCACCAATGTGGTTCGTGCCGATCCCACCGAACAACCAGGTTCCGATGCCACCGATCAGCACCACGAACGCGGTGACCTCCCAGAACACCCGCTTACCGGAGTATCCCACCAGGAACGCAAAGAGCGCGCCCAAGCCGGTGTTACCGATCAGGTGGTCCAGGTCAGCGTGCAGCAGCGGCGAGGTGAAGATGTGCCAGATACTGGTCAGGTCCAGCGGGTGCACGCCAAAGTTATTCAGCCCTCCGCCGAACACCGCCATGTTCAGGATGTGCACGGCCCAGATAATCGCGATGTAGCCGAGGGCGAACAGCAGCCCGGTTCTGCGCTGCTGCTTGAACTTGCTCTTGCGCTGCGCGGCGGGGTCCATCGCAGGGTCGACGCCAAACGCGGCAAGCTGCTGGTCCGGGTGCGAGAACGGCCGGTCGAAGGGCTTGCCGTAGCCCGGCTGCCCAGTCTGGCCGTAGCCCCAGCCTGGCCTCGGTGCGTGTGGAGGTTGCGTCATATGCTTACTCGCCCATCATCGCCTGCAGCAGCGACTCCTGACAGAACGCCAGCCACTCGATGAGCTGCGCGCGTTGCTGCTCGGCGGCCTCGCCGCCGCGGTCGTCGGCCGAGACGTACAGGCGCATATCGTTGAGCGCCGCCAGGAACTGGTGCGCCTCCTCTTCCTCGATGGTCACCTCAACGCCACCGGTTGGGCCCAGCGCCTCGTTGACCACCTGCAGGTTGGTCAGCTTCGCCTTAATGATGTCGTTTTCGTGCAAGCTGCGAAGCAGGCCGTTGTCGCCCTCGAACTCCTCGTCCTGCTCCCGCTCAAAGTCCGGCAGCAGGCGGGCTAGCTTCGGGTCCGTCGGCGCCTCGGAGTGCCCCACGGACAGCCCCATCATCTCCGAGAACTCGTCGCGCGGCGCGGACTGCGCTCGGGCGATCAGCGCCTCGGACACCGTCGCCGTCAAGTCCCCGATGATCTCGCGCTCGAGGGGGTCAAACAGCGTCGTAAATTTGATGCCTGAGCGCAACAGGCCCTTCTTCTTCCGCCAAGCTTGCATTCGCTACTCTCTCCTTGCCCTGGCCTATCCGGCCTGCTGCATTGTTGCCCAGAGGCCAGCGGTGTGCAGCTTCTTCACGTCGCCCTCGACCTTGTCTTTTTCACCAGAGGACACCACCGCTTTCCCCTCGGTGTGCACCTGCATCATGAGCTCCTGGGCGCGCTTGCGGTCGTAGCCCAAGACGGTTTGGAAAACGTAGGTGACATAGCTCATCAGGTTGACGGGGTCGTCCCACACTATGCACATCCACGGCAGGTTTTCGCTCGTCGCAACCTCGACGTCAATGGCTTCGTCGAGCTCAGGAGACGCCATCGGCGAACTCATCGCTACAATTCCTGTCTTTTTCATGTGCACCACCTTACCTGCTTCAGAAACACGACGCCCGCAAGCATTGTGTGCTAATGCACCCAGCAGTCCCGTCTACGCACTACACTCATCGAACATGACTGAAAACCAGGCCCACCCCAACTACTCGACGGCATTCCTGACGGACATGTATGAGCTGACCATGCTCGACGCCGCCATTCAAGACGGCACCGCACACAGGCAGTGCGCCTTCGAGGTCTTTACCCGCCGCCTGCCGAATGACCGCCGCTACGGCGTCGTCGCAGGCACCGCCCGAGTTGTCGACGCCATCCAGAACTTCCGTTTCACCGACGCGCAAATCGAGGCGCTCGACTTCCTCTCTGACGAGGCCAAGGAATATCTGCGGGACTACTCGTTCTCCGGCCAGGTCGATGGCTACCGCGAGGGCGACATTTACTTCCCATACTCCCCCATCATGACGGTGCGCGGCACCTTCGCCGAGTGCGTGATCCTGGAGACAGTCATCCTGTCGATCCTCAACGGCGACTCCGCGGTGGCCTCCGCCGCATCCCGTATGGTCACGGCCGCTGATGGCCGCCCGATCGTCGAGATGGGCTCGCGCCGCACCAACGAGCAGGCAGCGGTCTCTGCTGCGCGTGCCTCCTACATCGCTGGGTTCGTCGGCACCTCCAACATGGAAGCCTCCTACCGATACGGCATCCCGGCCTCCGGCACCGCCGCCCACGCGTGGACGCTGCTGCACGTCGACGAGGAAGGTCGCCCCGACGAGGTCTCCGCGTTTAAGGCACAGGTCGAAAGCCTGGGCAAGGACACCACCTTGCTCGTCGATACGTATGACATCACCAAAGGCATCGAGCACGCACTCGAGGTCGCGGGCACTGAGCTCGGCGCGATCCGCATCGACTCCGGTGACCTGGGCATCGTGTCGCGTCGCGTGCGCGCCCAACTCGACGAGGCCGGCGCATTCAACACCAAGATCATCGTCTCTTCCGACCTCGACGAATTCGCGATCGCGGGCCTTCGCGGCGACCCTGTCGACGGCTTCGGCGTCGGCACCTCGGTGGTCACCGGTTCCGGCGCGCCGACGGCCACGCTGGTGTACAAGCTTGTAGAGGTCGACGGCCACCCCGTGGCCAAGCGTTCCTCCGGGAAGCGCACCTACGGCGGCGCGAAGCTGGCCAAGCGCGCCTACCGCGCCTCCGGCGTCGCGGTGGCAGAGCTCATCTACCCGCTGCGCGCGGAAATCGATACGAAGCCAGCCCTCGAGTACCGTGACCTGGTGGTACCGCTGATTCGGGACGGAGAGGTCGTCGACAAGCATGACGAGCTCGAGGCCGCCCGCGAGCTGCACAACACCGCTCGCACCACCCTGCCGTGGGAGGGCCTGGCGCTGGCGAAGGGCGATGCGGCGATCCCGACGCGCTTCGTCGGCTTCCCTGAGCCCACCGAGTAGGTAGACTTTCCCGATGTGAGTGACCAGCCTTTCGCCCAAACGACCGAAGACCTGCTCGCGGCCGCCGTCGCCGCCCTCGGTGGCGCAGAGCGCCCCGGGCAGGTCGCGATGGCGAAGGCCGTCACCAAAGCGATCGACGCCGGGCGCCACCTCGCCGTGCAGGCTGGCACTGGCACCGGCAAGTCGCTCGCCTACCTCATCCCCGCGATTCGGCACGCGCAGCAGTCGGACAGCACCGTCGTCGTATCGACGGCCACCATCGCGCTGCAACGCCAGCTCGTCGAGCGCGACCTGCCCCGGCTCGCCGACGCCCTCGAGCCGCTTTTGGAGCGCCGCCCCACCTTCGCGATCCAGAAGGGCCGCAACAACTACGTCTGCCTACACAAGATCGGGCTAGACGAGGAGACACCGGAGGCGCTCATCGAGGAAGACGACATTTCCTGGCTGGGCAAACACGTCAAGCGGGTGGCCGAGTGGGCGCAGGACACCGAGACCGGCGACCGCGACGACCTCGAACCCGGCGTACCCGATTTGGCGTGGCGCCAGGTGTCCGTCACCTCCAACGAGTGCCTGGGAGCGAGCCGCTGCCCGCACGGCGACGAATGTTTCGCCGAGCTCGCGCGGGAGAAAACCCGCTCCGTCGACGTGGTGGTAACCAACCATGCGCTGCTAGCTATCGACGCCCTCGCAGACGTTGACGTACTGCCGGAGCACGACGTCGTCATCATCGACGAGGCCCACGAGCTCGACGGGCGCATCACCTCCGTAGCCACCAACGAACTCTCAGCCCGCGCGCTGACGCTCGCTGCGCGGCGTGCGGGCAAGCTCGGTGCGGATAAGGCGATTCTCGAAGACGTCGCCGACGACTTCAACGCGGCACTCGCCCTGGAGGAGCCCGGCCGCTGGGAACGCATCTCTGATCCCGCGCGCGGCGCCTTCACCGGTGTCCGCGATGCACTGTGGCGCACGCGCAACGCCATCGCGGACGCCCCCGAAGGCGAGGCCGCGAACGACCCGGAAACCGCCGCCGAGCGCGGCAACCTCAAGAACCACCTCGAGGACCTGCACGACGCCACCGTCCGCATCCTCGAAGTTTTCGACGAGGACGACCCAGCCAAGCACTACGACGTGGTGTGGCTGACGCGCTCCGACAAGTACGACGACTCCGTGGCCGTCGCGCCACTCTCCGTCGCCGCCCTGCTGCGGGAGAAGCTCTTCGGCGAACACACCGTGGTGCTTACCTCCGCCACGTTGACTGTCGGCGGGAACTTCAACGCCATGGCGGCCTCCTGGGGTCTTCCGGACAAGACATGGGACAGCCTCGACGCCGGCACCCCCTTCGACCCGGCGAAGTCCGGCATCCTCTACACCGCCAAGCACCTGCCTGCACCTGGCCGCGACGGCCTGTCGGACGCGACGCTCGATGAGATCGCCGAGCTCATCACCGCTGCCGGCGGTCGCACGCTCGGTCTCTTCTCTTCGCGCCGCGCCGCCCAGCAGGCCGCGGAGGCGATGCGCACACGCCTCCCCTTCGACATCATGTTGCAGGGCGAAGACTCCACCGGCGCGCTCGTGGACAAGTTCGCCCGCAACGAGAACAGCTGCCTGTTCGGCACGCTGACCCTCTGGCAGGGTGTCGACGTCCCCGGCCGCTCCCTGTCGCTTGTCATCATCGACCGCATCCCGTTCCCCCGCCCCGACGACCCGCTGTTGCAGGCACGTGCCAACGCCGCGGATGCTGCCGGGCGCTCCGGGTTCATGGAGGTCTCCGCCACGCATGCAGCACTCCTCATGGCGCAGGGCGCGGGCCGCCTGCTGCGCTCGGTCAGTGACCGCGGCGTCGTCGCTGTGCTCGATAACCGCTTAGTCACGAAGCGCTACGGCTCATTCCTACGCCGCAGCCTCCCAGCCTTCTGGGAGACCACCAACCCCGATACCGTCAGAGGCGCGCTAAAACGCTTGGTGGCAGCGCGCTAAACGCCAGCGCCGTCACCGAACCTGGCGCGACCTCCGTGAACCCTGCGTCGGCGACCACCACGCCGTCGTGTTCGCGCGCATACGCCAAGCACTCAGCAAACACGCCACTGTCCGCCTCGCGGACACTCAGCGGGAAGCCGTCCTCGGCCCACTCCTGCACCCACTCAAGCGGGCGCTGTGCAGCAAGCAGCATTGAGGCATGCCCCACCTGTGCGGCCGCCTTCCCCGCAGACATCTCGAGCCCAGCATCCACCACAATCACAGGTGTCGACGCCCCCACCTGCCCCTCCACTGTCTCCATCGGCAGGTCCGTCCCCTTGATCTGCAGCTTCGATACCTCGTGTGGCACGTCGCACACCGCGGATGGCACGAACGCTCGCACCGACCCGACCGTCACCCCGGGCACCTCCTGCACGTCCAACCACGCCTTGTTTCGCGCACGGCGAGTCACCTTGCGGATGCGGTGGTCGTACCAGCGCTGCAGGTGCTCCCGCCACGGCCCGGGCTGGCCCGCTTGTTCCGCGAGACAGACAGCGACGGTGGCGCGGGCGGCGTCGACTAGCACGGCGTTACGTGCCGGCGGGTCCTGCTTCGGCAGGTTGATCACCAGCTGCATCGCCTGCACCGTCTCCGGGTCGCGCGGGTCCTCTGTGCGCTGCCGGTAGTCAGCGCTGGTGCGCTCGTGCAGGAGCTGCCAAGCTAACTGTCTGCTCATGCTTCGCGGCTTGTCAGCGCTACGCGGCCGTCGATGCCCTGGCGCTCATTCGAGTCGTCGATCTCGTCGCGCGGGATGCCGATCATGTAGAGCACCTCGTCCAGGAACGGGTGGTTCACCGACGCGTCCGCGATCTCCTTCAACGCTGGCTTCGCGTTAAACGCAATACCCAGACCAGCGACAGAGAGCATATCGATGTCGTTCGCACCGTCACCCACCGCGATCGTCTGGTCCATGCGCAGGCCGCTGTCCTGCGCAAACTCGCGCAGGAACTCCGCCTTCGCCTGGCGGTCCACCACCTTGCCGATCACCCGACCGGTCAGCTTCCCGTCTTCAATCTCGAGCGTGTTCGCGCGCACGTAGTCGAGCTCCAGCTCCTCAGCCAGCCCCTCCAGCACCTGAATGAACCCACCGGACACCACTGCGGTGCGGTACCCCATCGAGTTCAACGTGCGAATCGTGGTCCTCGCTCCAGGCGTGAGCACAATGTCCTTCGCCACCTGCTCAATCACCGACGCGTCGAGCCCCGCCAGTGCCTTCACTCGCTCGCGCAGCGACTCCTCAAAGTCCAATTCGCCGCGCATCGCGCGCTCAGTCACAGCAGCGACCTCCGCCTCACGTCCCGCGTGCGCAGCCAGCATCTCGATGACCTCGCCAGTGATCAAGGTCGAGTCACAGTCGAAGCACACCAGGCGCTTCATCCTGCGGTGCAAGCCCGCGTGTTCCATCGCGAGATCAATCCCCAGCTCTGCTGAGATCTCCGCGAGCTTCTTGCGGATCTCCTGCCCGTCACCCGGCGAGTAATTCGGGATCGTAATGCACAGCTCCAAACCTGTCACCGGGTACTGCGCGATCCCGCGAATCGTGTCAATGTTTGCACCTACCGACGCCAACTCCGTCCCCAGCCGTGAAACCGCCTCAGCCGTAACCGGGTTGCCAAGGACCACCACCACGTGCGTGGAACGCGGGCGCTGGTCCGAGCGGGCGGAGACATCCGTCTCGATGGTGACACGCTGACCATAGTCCCACAGCGCGACGCGCAGCTCACGCTCGATATCCACCAAGTCGTTTGGGTCCATGCCCACGAAGGCTGCCAGCATCAGGCGCCCTCGGAAGTCCGTCTGCTCCACGTCGAGCAGCTGGACATTGTGGCGCGACAGGGTTGTGAAAAACGAACCCGAAACGCCCGGGCGGTCTGGGCCCGACGCGGTGATAACCGCAGGCTTGAGACCTGCTTGCAGCTCTACCTCAAACGCCGTCATTGGTGGTGTACTCCTTCGTGTTTCTGGCTGACTGTGATGAGGGTAGCACCTTTTGACAACACAAAACCCCTCATCGGAGAACCGATGAGGGGTGTGATCTGTCAGGATGAGAGGTTCACCATTTGGCTACTTCCCGGATTTCGTGCCCTTCCACGTTGCTGGCGTATCAGCCTTGTGGTTGCTGTGAGCCTCGCGGCGCAGCTGCTCCACCATGTGCGGGTAGTGCAGCTCGAACGCAGGACGCTCGGAGCGGATACGTGGCAGCGCGGTGAAGTTGTGGCGCGGTGGCGGGCAGGAGGTTGCCCACTCGAGCGAGTTGCCGTAGCCCCATGGGTCATCCACGGTGACAATCTCGCCGTAACGCCAGGACTTGATGACGTTCCAGATGAACGGCAGCATACCGATGCCCAGGATGAAGGAGCCGACCGTGGAGATCTGGTTCAGCAGCGTGAAGCCATCGGTGTCCAGGTAGTCAGCGTAGCGGCGTGGCATACCCATGTTGCCCAGCCAGTGCTGGACCAGGAAGGTCATGTTGAAGCCGATGAACGTGAACCAGAAGTGGATCTTGCCCAGGCGCTCGTCCAGCATGCGGCCGGTCATCTTCGGGAACCAGAAGTAGACACCAGCGATTGCGGAGAACACCACGGTACCGAACAGGGTGTAGTGGAAGTGCGCAACCACGAAGTAGGAGTCATGCAGCTGGAAGTCCAGCGGTGGCGAAGCCAGCATAATACCGGTCAGACCACCGAAGAGGAACGTGAACAGGAAGCCCATCGCCCAGAGCATCGGGGTCTCGAAGGTGATGTGACCGTTCCACATCGTGCCTACCCAGTTGAAGAACTTCACGCCGGTTGGGACGGAAATCAGGAAGGTCATGAAGGAGAAGAACGGAAGCAGGACAGCACCGGTTGCGAACATGTGGTGCGCCCACACAGCCATCGACAGGCCAGCAATCGCGAGCGTTGCGAAGATCAGGCCGATGTAGCCGAACATTGGCTTACGGGAGAAGACCGGGATGATCTCAGAGATGATGCCGAAGAACGGCAACGCCAGGACATACACCTCAGGGTGTCCGAAGAACCAGAACAGGTGCTGCCACAGGATTGCGCCACCGTTTGCAGTGTCGTAGATGTGGCCGCCCAGCAGACGGTCGTACAGCACGCCCAGTGCAGCAGCGAGCAGCAGCGGGAAGATCATCAGCGCGATGATCGAGGTAACGAACACGGTCCAGGTGAACGCTGGCATACGGAACATCGTCATGCCCGGTGCACGCATAGTAAGCACGGTGGTCAGCATGTTGATCGCGGATGCAACGGTACCGATACCGGTTGCACCCACACCGACGATCCACAGGTTCGCGGAGACGGATGGGGTGTGCGTTGCGTCAGCAAGCGGCATGTACATGGTCCAGCCGAAGTCAGCCGCACCACCCGGGGTCAAGAACCCAGCCAGCATCGCGAACACGCCAACGGAGGTAATCCAGAAGCCGAACGCGTTCAGACGTGGGAACGCCACATCCGGCGCGCCGATCTGCAGCGGCAGGACATAGTTAGCGAAGCCCCACACAACTGGCGTACCGAACGCAAGCAGCATCACGGTGCCGTGCATGGTAAACAGCTGGTTGAACTGCTCGTTGGACAGGAACTGCAGGCCCGGGCTGAACAACTCAGCACGGATCAGCAGAGCCATCAAGCCACCAACGAAGAACCAGATGAAGGACATGATGATGTACATGATGCCCAGCTCTTTGTGGTCTGTCGTGGTGAGCTGCTTATAAATCTGAGAGCCAATCCGGCCATTGCCAGTTGGCTCCGGACGTGTCGACTGGACTTTAGTCTCCAGCCTTGGCGCCACAGCGGTCATTCGTTCCTCCTGACTGTAACTTTCGCGCACAAAACAGGTACACGAAAGCTAATTGTGATACCGCATCATCTTAAGTGACGCGCCCATACATTTGCCAGCCTTTCCGGGCCTTTCCCCAACGTCCACCTCGCACCCCCGCCAAGGCCTGACAACAGCCACCATGAGCTACCTGCCGAAACACCAACAGTCACAGCAGCCACCAAACACATAGCACAAGCCAGTACGCTCGCAACGTTTCGAAACTCCCCCACACACGTCCCCCGTTTAGTATCAACCCAAAGTTTGGGCATGTTGACGCCCGAAAGCGAAAAACGTGCCACCGCAAACTGCTGCGGTGGCACGAAGTGGCGTCGAAAAGCACTCAGCTGACAGGGTTAGAAGTCCCAGTCATCGTCCTCGGTCTCCTCGGCCTTGCCAATGACGTACGAGGAACCCGAGCCAGAGAAGAAGTCGTGATTCTCATCAGCGTTTGGCGATAGCGACGCCAGGATCGCCGGCGAAACGCGAGCCTCATCGACCGGGAAAAGTCCCTCGTAGCCCAGGTTATTGAGGGCCTTGTTCGCGTTGTAGCGCAGGAATCGCTTCACATCCTCGGTCCAGCCCAGCGGATCGTAGATGTCTTCCGTGTACTGGATCTCGTTCTCGTACAGGTCGTAGAGGATGTCGAAGGCGTACTCCTTGAGTTCCTCCTGACGCTCCGGCGACTCGTCGCGCAGGCCGACCTGGTACTTGTACCCGATGTAATAGCCGTGCACCGCCTCGTCGCGAATGATGAGGCGGATAATGTCCGCGGTGTTCGTCAGCTTCGAGTGCACCGCCCAGTTCAAAGGCAGGTAGAAGCCCGAGTAGAAGAGGAAGGACTCCAGCATGACGGAGGCGACCTTCTTCTTCATTGGGTCGTCGCCACGGTAGTAGGACTCTACAATCTTAGCCTTGCGCTGCACCTCTTTGTTTTCTTCTGTCCAGCGGAACGCCTCATTAATCTGCGGGGTGGACGCCAGCGTCATGAAAATGTTCGAGTAGGACTTGGCGTGTACGGACTCCATGAACGCAATATTCGTATAGACGGCCTCTTCGTGCAGCGTCTTCGCGTCCGGCAGCAGAGATACCGCACCGACGGTGCCCTGCAGCGTATCCAGTAGCGTCAGGTTTGCGAACACGCGCATCGTGGAAAGCTGCTCATCATCAGTCAGCGTGTTCCAGCTCGGAATGTCATTCGAAACAGGAATCTTTTCTGGGAGCCAGAAGTTACCCGTGAGGCGGTCCCACACCTCGAGGTCCTTCTCATCAGGGATTTCGTTCCAGTTAATCGCCTTCATCGGCTCCTTATGAGCCTGCAGGTAGCCAAGATACTCTTCAGTCATGGCGCCCATCTTAGCGCAAGCGCCTCTACGCAGCGGCGCCGGTTGCGATTGTCCGCGCGGCGGACACTTGGCGGGGGTACATTCCGGACAGCCGACTTTGACTTTCGCCAAACGCGACCAGTTCCCTACAGCGCTTTCTCCTTAGGATTCACCCCCTCCTACCCCCACCCATGCCCGACTCGTTGCGTTGTAGTTCACAGCCGGGGTTATGCTGATTAATAGTCTCAATTCAAACTCTCCGATACGAGAAAAAGGATGAATAGCATGCCTCTCACCCTCGATCCTGCCGAATCCGCCGAAGGACCTCTTCTGACCAAGGTGCTCGACGAGCTTGGGGGCGAGATTGTATCGGGGACAATGGCGCCGGGAGAGCGCTTTACGCTCCAGGATCTTTCCAGCCGGTTTGGGATTTCGCGCACAGTCGCGCGTGAGGCAATGCGCGCGCTGGAGCAGCTCGGGCTTGTGAGCTCCTCTCGCAGAGTCGGCATTAAGGTGCTGCCGGAAGAACACTGGGCTGTCTTTGACCAGGCGGTGATCCGTTGGCGTCTCAGCAGCGAAGCGCACCGAGCGAAGCAGATCGTGTCACTCGACCAGTTGCGCAAGGCAGTCGAGCCGGTCGCAGCAGCGCTCGCAGCGACGAACGCAACGAAGGAACAAGCACAGGAACTCAAGGCGCTCGCCGAACAGCTCATGGAGCTCTCCGAAGCTGGACAGGGCAACACGGACGCGTTCCTCGAGGCGGATAAACGTTTTCACACCTTAATATTGGAGTGCTCCGGCAACGAGATGTTTAGCACCCTCACCCTTCCCATTCTGTACGTGCTTGAAGGGCGCACCCGCTACGGCATCATGCCGAACGACCCACACCTTGATGCAATGGCATACCACCTGAAAGTGGCAGAAGCCATCCAATCCGGCGACTCAACAGGAGCAGAAAACGCATCCTGGAGCCTTCTGCGCGGAGTGGACGGCTTCGTCGAGTTCTAAGCCAGCACTGTTCTCAACCAGCGCTTACAGCATGCAGGATACGCAGCCCTCGATCTCGGTGCCCTCCAGGGCCATCTGGCGCAGGCGGATGTAGTACAGGGACTTAATTCCCTTGCGCCATGCGTAGATCTGCGCGCGGTTCAGGTCGCGCGTCGTCACCGTGTCCTTGAAGAACAGGGTCAGCGACAGGCCCTGGTCGACGTATTTCGTAGCGACAGCGTAGGTGTCGACGATCTTCTCGAAGCCGATCTCGTAGGCGTCGTCGAAGTACTCGGTGTTGTCGTTGTTCAGGTGAGGCGCCGGGTAGTAGACGCGACCGATCTTGCCTTCCTTACGGATCTCAATCTTCGACGCGATCGGGTGGATCGAGGAGGTTGAGTTGTTGATGTAAGAAATCGAGCCGGTCGGCGGGATTGCCTGCAGGTAGCGGTTGTAGATGCCGTCGCGAGCGACCGCTTCTTTCAGTGCTGCCCATTCTTCGGCCGTCGGCACTGCAATCGTCGACTTTTCGAACAGCGCCTTGACCTTCTCCGTCTTCGGCTGGAAATCCTCCGGGTTGTAGCGGTCGAAGAACTCGCCGGTGGCGTACTCGGAGCGCTCGAAGTCTTCGAACTTCTTGCCCGTCTCCACTGCGATCTTGTGCGATGCCTTGATGCACTCGTACATCACGGCCGCGAAGTAGGCGTTCGTGAAGTCGAGGCCTTCCTCTGAGCCGTAGTGGATGTGCTCGCGGCCAAGGAATCCGTGCAGGTTCATCTGGCCCAGGCCGATGGCGTGGGAGGCGTCGTTACCCTCACGGATCGACGGCACCGAGTCAATCGACGTCTTGTCCGCCACCGCCGTAAGACCGCGGATTGCGGTCTCGACGGTGCGGGAGAAGTCGTCGGAATCCATCGCCATCGCAATGTTCAAGGAGCCAAGGTTGCAGGAAATATCGTGGCCGACCTTCGCGTACGTCAGGTCAGCGTTGAGCTCCGACGGGGAATTGACCTGCAGGATCTCGGAGCACAAGTTGGACATGTTAATGCGGCCAGTCTTGACCGGGTTCGCTCGGTTCGCGGTGTCCTCGAACATGATGTACGGGTAGCCGGACTCGAACTGGATCTCCGCCAGCGTCTGGAAGAACTGACGCGCATTAATCTTCGACTTGTGGATGCGCGGGTCTTCCACCATCTCTTCGTACTTCTCGGTGACGGAGATGTCGGCGAACGGAACGCCGTAGACGCGCTCGACGTCGTACGGCGAGAACAGGTACATGTCGTCGTTACGCTTCGCCAGCTCAAAGGTGATGTCTGGGACGACGACGCCCAGCGAGAGCGTTTTAATACGAATCTTCTCGTCAGCGTTTTCGCGCTTGGTGTCCAGGAACTTCATGATGTCAGGGTGGTGCGCGTTGAGATACACAGCACCTGCGCCCTGGCGTGCGCCGAGCTGGTTTGCGTAGGAGAAGGAGTCCTCCAGCAGCTTCATCACTGGAATCACACCAGACGACTGGTTCTCGATGTGCTTAATGGGCGCGCCGGCCTCACGAATGTTCGACAGCAGCAACGCTACGCCGCCGCCGCGCTTCGACAGCTGCAACGAGGAGTTAATCGCACGGCCGATGGACTCCATATTGTCCTCGATGCGCAGCAGGAAGCAAGACACGAGCTCGCCGCGCTGCGCCTTGCCTGCGTTGAGGAATGTCGGCGTCGCTGGCTGGAAGCGGCCCGTCATGATCTCGTCGACCAGTGCGGATGCTACCTCTTCCCTGCCGTCAGCGAGGAAGAGCGCGGTCATCGCCACGCGGTCCTCGAAGCGCTCGAGGTAACGGCGACCGTCGAATGTCTTCAGCGTGTAGGAGGTGTAGTACTTGTACGCGCCCAGGAAGGACTTGAAGCGGAACTTAAAGGCATACGCACGCTTGAACGTGTCCTTCACGAACTCCCAGTCATATGCCTCAATAACCTCGGGCTCGTAGTACTTGTTGTCCACCAGGTACTTCATCTTCTCTTCGAGGTCGTGGAAGTACACCGTGTTCTGGTTCACGTGCTGCAGGAAGAACTGATTCGCAGCCTCGCGGTCCTTATCGAACTGGATCTGGCCGTTTTCGTCGTACAGGTTCAGTAGCGCGTTGAGCGTGTGGTAGTCCAGCTTGTCAGCCTCGTTGACTGGCTCCGGCACATTCTTGCCATGAATAGGGTTCGTAGACACAGATATCCTCTTGATGGTTCAGCGTTGATTAACGATCGGCGTTACGGTATTTATTTGTATATTTCTCGCGCAGTTGCGCTAAGCGTTGTGCGTTTTCCTGCCCCGGCAGCTGCCCAACCGACTCTAGCGCGTCTTCCTGCTCGGGGGTCAGCGGCAGCAAACCGAGGCGGTCGGCGTGCTCGATCAGCTGGTTGCGCACGCGAAGCACGTCGTCATCAGTACCCAGCAGCTCAAAGCGGAAAAGGTACGGGACGTTGCACTTCTCCGATATTACGTCACCAGCCAGGCCGTAGTCCGTGCCAAAGTTGGAGTTGCCAGACGCGATGACGCCACGGATATAGCTGCGGTTGTGTTCGTCATTCAAAAACTTGATGACCTGCGGCGGGACAGGTTTGGTGTTCACGTGCGTCATCGATACGCCCCCGCCATAGGTCGGGCAGATGAGGACGTAGGGCTCGTCGATAATTGGTGCTGGGTCCGTGCGCCGCAACGGAATACGCTGTGCCGGAAGCCTCACCTTATCGACGAACCGCTTCGTCGTCTCTGTCAACGACGAGAAGTACACGATCAACATGTTGGATGCCCTCTACATAAAAAGAGCCGCCAATGTGTAAAACACTAGCGGCGTGAGACGTCGGAAGAGTTAAGCCGCAGCCAGGCCACGGATGCGCTCCGGGCGGAACCCAGACCAGTGCTCGCCGTTTACCTCAACGACTGGTGCCTGGAGGTAGCCGAGCGCGAGGACGTAGTCACGCGCTTCGTCGTCGACGGAGATATCTACGAGGTCGTACTCCAGCCCTGCTTTTTCGAGTGCTTTGGTAGTTGCTTTGCACTGCATGCACGCCGGCTTGGTGTAAACGGTAATAGACATAACCTGTGGGCTCTCTCTCTACATAAAATGAAGACTATTTCGGGAGTTTTCCCCGCGCCGTCTTGATCGGCGCTACAAGAGAAGACACTATACCTTGGGTGATATTTCTGCAAGTGATACTACATATAGTAGTTACACGCGTGGTATTCCCAGCACGGCTCCCACCGCGGGTCCACATGTAGCCTAGACTATGAAAAATCACTTCCGATGACCTGAAAGCCCACCAATGTTTCGCTCCCACCCCAGCCCGCAGCAACGCTACAGCCACATGGCACGGCGCGCCGCGAGCGAGGTCATTGGCAGCTATTCGACGAGCTTCGGCGCCGCCACGCGACTACTTCCCGAGCCGCAGCGAACCGACATCCGCAACCTCTACGCGGTGGTGCGCATCGCCGACGAAATTGTGGACGGCGCCACCCCCTCCCCCGAGCGCGCGGCAGCCCTCAAGGACTACGAGCAGCGCGTCCGCAGCGCCACAGCAACCACGTTCCACACCGACCCGATCCTGCACGCCTTCGCCGATACCGCTCGCCGCTGCAACTTCGATGACGCCCACCTCGCTGCGTTCTTCACCTCGATGCGCCACGACGTAACCGGCGAGGCGCACACGGAGGAGTCCGTCGAGCGATACATCTACGGCTCCGCCGAGGTCATCGGTTTGCTGTGCGTGGATGTCTTCTTCGGGGGCCGACGCCCTCCCCAGGCCGAGTACAGCAAGCTGCAGGAAGGTGCGCGGGCGCTGGGGGCCGCGTTTCAGAAGGTGAACTTCCTGCGCGACTACGCCGACGACACCAACCGGCTCGCCCGTAACTACTTCCCGCAAGCTTCTTACCCGCTAACCAAGGCCGGCCGAGACGCGATTCTCGCGGACATCCGCCACGACTTCGACGCCGCGTGGTCCGCCATCCCCGCGCTGCCCAAGCGCTGCGGTGTCGCCGTCGCGGTAGCGGCGAACCTGTTCGAAGCGCTCACCGACTTGCTCGCGGACACGCCACCAGAAGCCATCCTCACCGAACGAGTCCGGGTGTCCGCGCCGCGGAAAGCAGCCATCATCGCGCGGACGGCGGCGACGGGAAGGAGGCTGCAGTGACGGAGCGCGTTGTCATCATCGGCGGGGGAATCGCAGGCCTGGCAACAGCGTGCCTGCTGGCGAAGCGCGGTGCGGCGGTGGTGGTCGTCGAGAAGAATGGGCACCTCGGCGGGCGCGCGGACGAGTTGCGCATCGACGGCTTCCGCTTCGAGACCGGCCCCTCCTGGTACCTCATGCCCGAGGCCTACGACCACTTCTTCGAGCTCATGGGCACCTCCACCGCGGCCAAGCTCGACCTCCAGCTGCTCGACCCCGGCTACCGCATCTACCCCGAACACCGCCCGCTTCTCGACGTCCCCTTCGGCACCGACGCCGTCGCCGACCTCTTCGAATCCCTCGAGCCCGGCGCGGGTGACGCGCTGCGCGACTACCTCGCCAGCGCCGCCGACATCTACAACATCGCGCTCGACCGATTCCTCTACACCACGTTCAGCTCCCTGCGGCCGTTCCTGCACCGCGACGTCGTCTCCCGCGCATTCACCCTCGCGGTGTTGCTGCTCCAGCCGCTGCAGCGCTACGTGGACAGACGCTTCCGCGACCCCCGCCTGCGCCAGATCCTGCAGTACCCGGCGGTGTTCCTGTCCTCACAGCCGCGCGACACCCCGAGCCTGTACCACCTGATGAGCCACACCGACCTGACCCTCGGCGTGCGCTACCCACAAGGCGGATTCAGCGGCATCGTCACGGCGCTCGAGCGACTCGCCCGCGCGCACGGCGTCGAGTTTTTGCTCGAGCACGAAGCGACCCGCATCGAAGTTATCGACGGCTCCACCACCGGCATCCACGTGCTCAGCGACAGCGGAGAACGCTTCCTGCCTGCCGACGCCGTCGTCGCCGCCGGAGACCTGCACCACACCGAGGCTTCGTTGCTCCCCGAGTCCGCGCGCTCCTATTCCGAGGCGCACTTCAAGCGCCACAACCCAGGTGTGAGCTGCGTGCTCGCGCTCATTGGTGTGCGCGGTGCGCTGCCGGAACTGCTTCACCACACGCTGTTCTTTTCCGAGGATTGGGACGAAGACTTCGACGCCGTGTTCCCTGCTGACAGCAGTGGCTCGCGTGACGCATCGCGCTCGATCTACGTGTGCAAGCCCTCCGCCACGGACCCGACTGTCGCGCCCGCCGGGTGTGAGAATCTGTTCGTGCTCATCCCGGTTGCGGCTGACCCGTCGATCGGGAACGGGGACGCGTACGGCGCTGCAGAGTCCCCGCGCGTCGCCGCCATCGTTGACGCGACACTGGACCTCATCGTCGCACGCACTGGTGTCGCTGACCTGCGGGAACGGGTCGTCGTGAAGCGAACTATCGGCCCCGCCGACTTCGCCGGACGCTACTACTCCTTCGCAGGTGGCGCCATCGGGCCTGCACATACCCTGCGGCAATCCGCGTTCTTCCGCGGTCGCAACATTTCCGCCAAAGTGGACAACCTGTACTACGCCGGGCAAACCACCGTTCCTGGCGTCGGTGTGCCCATGTGCCTCATCTCTGCCGAGAACGTGGTCAAGCGCATGCTCGGACTTCGTGACGCATCTCCTATACCAAAACTGTGAGAAGCTCGTGAAGATTCTGTACATTTAATTCATGCGAAGCCTTCGACCTGGTAAGACGCTTATCGCCCTTTTCACAGCCTTCGCGATGAGCGCCACTGTCATTTCCCCGCCCGACGCCACAGCCCAGACCACGAGCCAGTGGGTGCCCGATCAGCATGAGGAGCTGTTCGAGCAGCGGGATGAGCTCTCATTCTCAAAGGGTGGCGCTGAGTACTTTTGCCAAGTTGCCCACATCGCCGACGGGCGCGTGTACACCGATGCGCTTTGCGGCGAAGGGCATTTCTTGTACTACCGCGACTCCGAGGGCTCCATACACTACTTCGAGGACAGGCAGACCGATTTTTCTCGCAACAAAGATCTCTTCCGGAATCGCTTCGCATCCTACGCGATCCCGGACTCGCTGCTTCCACAAGTCGGTGAGTCAGCTGAGCCAATTCTCGGTTCGTACCTCTCGGCCGGGGATACCGTGACCGTTCACGGCCCACGGGAAGACTACGATGCAACGATTGAGAACACCACCGAAGGTTTCCTGGCGATTACGCTTCCGAGCCATGCGTATTTGACACATGGCGCCCCAGTTTCAGTCGGCGGCCGCTACCTCGGGATGTATGAGAGCGTCTTTAGCAACGACGACCACAGACAGGGACTCGTCCTCCTCGCAGACCCAGAAGTTCCTCCGACAAGCGAACCGAACAAAGTGGCGTTACTCCTCGAGCGTGAATCCATGCTGTCATATGCTCCGGGCGAAGTAAGCACGATTAACCAGGGTGACAAGATTTTTAACAACGGTCATCGTTGCACCGTCGGATACATCGATAAGTCCAACAGCCGTATTTTCTTAGCTGGTCACTGCAGCGATGGCGGCCCTCTCTACTTCACCGACACACAAAAAAGGAACTATTACCTGGGCACGATGGTGACTGAGTTCGACTTCGAGGGAAGTCTCACCAACAGCACCATGAGCAAAGACTGGGGCTATATCGATATCCCCGAAAACCGCTCGGCATTGCTCGGGGAGAATCGCTACTCCTCCGACAGCGTTCTCCTACCGTCGATGCTTCGCGTCGGACAGATGGTGTACGGCTTCGGTCAAACAACCGGCCACGTGATGGAGAACTACGTCATGGGCGTGATTAATAACGTCATCCTCCTCACACAACAAAATCCGATGCATGAGGGAGATTCCGGTGGGCCGAACTGGATCGTCGATGACGAAGGCAAAAAACACTTTATCGGGGTGAACTCCGGGAGTGACGATGTCCCAGAAGGTCAAGCCCACAAGTACGGTATTGCTGTCGGATGGGAAGAAACTCCAACTAGCAACGAGTACGTGAACTATTCGGGCCTCGCGATGCAACAGTGGGACGCATACCAAAAGGCCCAGGACGAGGCCGAGAACCCCGTCGCGGTCAACCAAGGCGACACCGTGGGGCTCGACGACAATGATCGCGACCTCTTCCTCGACCAGGAGTGCACAGCGAAATACATCGATCACGTCCACCAGCGGATCTACACCAGTCCCGCGTGCACCGGGCCGGGCGGCGCGCGCGGAGTTTCTACGACATACGGGTGGCCCAAGCACTGGGCACTGGCCGAAATCGGTAGCTTCTATGATGCGCAGCTCCCCTACATCCAGGCCCCAGATGGCACGCGGTTGGGCGAAAACCCTGATGCACCTGGGGAGCTCCTTTCGACCGACCAGGTACACCTTGGTGACACGGCTAGCATCGACTGGCGTTCGTTGACGGTGGCAGGCACAGTCGGCGACGCGATCCTTCTCCTCCCTGACGGGGATTTTGAGCCGGAGGTGAACACGCCGGTCACCATCGGCGACGACGTTGCCGGCCTGGTTTCCGGGATCTACTACAACGAGAACGGCAACGTGAAGGGCATTGAAGTTCAAAGCCTTCTCGAGACTAATCCGATTGAGCTTCCAGAGGGCTGGCAGGAAGACCTTCTCTACGAGTACGCGAAGGCAACTGACGAGACCGCTCCCGTGGTTGAGGACGTCGAAAAGAAAGAATTCGACTCCGATGCCGAGATTGAACCCTTCGAATTCACCATCACGGACGAGTACAACGAGCTGACCGTCGAGGTAACCGACCTGCCAGAAGGTCTGTATGCGGACATTCAGTACGACGAACCACGGCTCCGCGCCACCGTCACTGTTCGAGGGACGCCGACGAAGCCAGGGGAACAAGATGCAACCGTGACGGCACGCGACGCACGTGGGAACGAAAAATCGAGCAGTATCAGTTTCCAGATTAACGACGCCACTCCGCCCGTGATCGATACCACTGCGCTGGTCCTGGAGGCCGGCGAGTACGCCGACCTTGAGATTCCAGTAACCGACAACAGCGGCTATTCCCCCAACGTGACAGTCAGCGCTCTCCCCGATGACCTCACGTCACATGAGGAACACATTCACGGGCAGACCAACGCAGTCGGAACGCACGACATCCACGTAACCGCCACGGACCCCGCCGGCAATAGCGCGACGGCGACCATCCCGCTCGAGGTGCGCGACACGAAGAAGCCGACCATCAACGTGCGGAGCAACGCTCGCTGGGAAGCCAATTCGGAATTCAATGACTCCATCAGCATTGAGGTTGACGACGCAACACCTGTCGACGTATGCGTCGAGGGTCTTCCCCGCGGACTTTTCTATGACGAAAGCAACAGAGCCATCGATGGCGTCACCGACGCGGTTGGTACGCATTCCGTCACCGTCATCGCTACCGATGCCGGCGGCAATACGTCCGAAGCTGGGCTCGAATTGATTGTGGAAGACACCACCTCCCCAACAGTGCAAAACGCTGAGTTTTCGTCCGAAGTCGGTTCACCGTTTTCGTATGTTGTTAATGCAACAGACAGCGTGGGACTGAAGCGGGTTACCGTTTCGGGCCTCCCTCACGGCCTGCGCTTCAACGAAAACTCTCGCACAATCAGCGGTACTCCTTCATCGCTTGGATACTTCCAAGCTTTTGTCACAGCTTCTGATAGGGCTGGAAATACTGGAGACGGTGTCATCGAATTCCGCGTGGTGGACACCGTCTTGCCTCGCATCTTGGTTGACCACAACCCGCCTGCGGCAACTAAGTTCGACCTGCCGATCCGAGTCGAGGACGCAACCAAGACGGCGTTGTCCGTGACCGGCCTGCCAGCCGGACTGCGACATAAAGGGAACCGGATTGTTGGTTCGACCAAAGATTCGGGCACACACCGTGTAGTCATCACCGCCACGGATGAAGCCGGCAATCAAGCTTCCGAGACGATCACCCTTTCAGTGCCGAAGCCTCGCCCAGCCAAGACGACAGCTCCCGCAGCTCCGTCAACGCAAACAAAGGTCCCGGCAAGACCATCTAAGACGACGGTGCCCTCGACGTCAGCTACGTCAGCCCCGCAGAAGCCGAAAGGGACGACCCCAGCTGCCGAGTCTCCGCGTCAAACTTCGGTCCCAGCCAAGCCGTCCGACGAGGCAACAACGCCTACAGCCCCGTCCGAAACAACTCCGGCGGCTAGCACGCAGTCCGAGCCCCCAACTGAAGAAGGTGGCAGCGCCTCCGGTTCCTCGAAGGGTGGAATCGCCGCACTGGTAATTCTGGGCATCATCGCGTTGGTTGGTGGTGTCGTCGCTACGAACCCTCAGCTCATGAAGCAGATTCAGTCAATGCTGCCGTAGAAAGATGCGCCGACGTGCTTAAACCTTGGGTGTGTCCCAATCCCACGTCGGTGCGGCTTCATCCGCAAACGAATCCACACCTGCGCCATCCATCTCAATTTCCGCAGCATCATCGCGATACCCCACCCGACCAGGTGCAAACACCCACTGCTCTCCACTTACAAACCGGAAATACAACGTCGGACCAGGCTTGACCACCCGAATAAACCCATCCGTGACCAACGAATGACACCTAGAGCACAACGGCACAAGATTCTCTATATCCGTTGCACCTCCTTCGGCCCAATCCCGAATGTGATGCATCTGCAAAAACCTGGTATGCCCACACCCAGGCACCGCACACTTGTGCCCCCACATCCCTAACAACACCTGCACCTGCTTGCTACTTGCCAAACGGCGTTTGCGCCCAAACTTGATCACCTGCCCGTCGGCGTCATAGAGCACACCCATCAAATCCCCATGATCCACCAGATTGGCTAGCCGTGCGGCAGGAGCGGCCATGTGATTCGGTAAAAACGCTCGCCCATCAGTAGTCATATGCACCATCACCTGTGCGGCCGGCGCCATCGTGGCATGCTTGGCAGCCCCAGTGCGCACCATGTGCACCATCCCCATCAGTGATTGCAGCATCAAGCGACGCGGCGGCAAACCAAACGTTGAACGCATCATCGCCGCATCAGCCTCATCCATCCCATTGCTATCGGCATACGCGTGCGCCCCTGCACGCAGCGCTGCCTGGAACGCGGCACCATCAGTAGCGTTCATGCAAAACCAGCCACGGATATACTGACCATCCTCACGGATATGTAGCCCGCAGACTTCACCGGTATCTGCAGGTTGGTGTTCGGTGGTGTCCGCCCCGGCAAGAGCGGTGACTAAGCCTTGGTAGCCCGAATGCGTCGCGATTGCGATTAACTCTGCCTGGTTGGCATACGTGGCGTAGTCGAGCATGTAGCGCACGCTGGTGTAGTCAATCTGTCCTGCGCGCAAGGCGGTGAGGATGGCGGGAAAGCCGGTGAGTTTGCGTGCCACAGCGGCGTATTCGTAGGCGCGGCTGCGTTTCATTTTTAGCACTCTGGCAAGCCACGCCCCGGTAGAAGCACAGCCATATGCTTCGGCGAGGTTATGGGTGTCGAATTCGGCGATCGCGGTGAGTATTTCCGCGTGTGAGTAGGCGAACATGCGTGCGCTTACATGGATGGTGTTGACGATTGTTTCTGCGTCGATGGTGGTGGTACACATGACTCCCCCTTTGTGTGTTGCCTGTTTCGTTTAGTATACATGTTCGATTGGTGGTGTCAAGGGGTGTGGCGTGGTTTTTGTTGGTGGTGTCCGCGCTGCGGACAGCGAACGAGGCCGGCTCGGGGCGGAAGTGTCCGTCCCGCGGAATAACGTGACCGACCTCTTAAGGCAGAGGGGACCGTCCGCGCGGCGGAATGCGTACGCCAGCGATACAGATCTTGATGCGGTATCCGCGAGGCGGACAGTTCGCAACACGTTCAAACCCTGCACCGGTTCATTCAGGTTGTCCGCGCGGCGGAATAACGTGACCGACTCCTTAAGGCAGAGGGGACCGTCCGCGCGGCGGACATCTCGCTTGCTGAGAAATGGGTCGGCGTCAATGTCGGCAGTGTCCGCGGGGCGGACAGTGCGCAGATGCTTTTCGACGTCCATCTTCGAGGGCGTGGGATTCGGATGTGCGGGTAGTGTCCGCGCCGTGGACACCTCACCTATTGAAAAACGGCTTGGTATCAATGCCGATAGTGTCCGCCCCGCGGAATATCACAGTGCCCGATCGATCTGTCCGCCCCGCGGACACCCTCATCAAACGATCAGCACACCGCAACCGGCAGCTGATCCAGCTGGCTCCGGAGCCGTTCTGCAACGGCGTTGGCCATGGCTTGGCCGGTTTGGTAGCTGCCGTCGGCGGGGACAACGACCAAAGCCAAAGCAACGTCCTGCTCTGCGGAATTTGACACGAGTCCCATCTGGCGCACTTCGTATCCACCGGACATCGAGGGCCCCCACCCGCCTTTGAACCGCGCGTTGGAGAGCTGTCCAAGGCCGTAGTCCTGCCCGGGCACGATTTGCCCCATCAACTCAAGGACGGGGCCGGCATCGCTCAGGCAGCTCAGATTGGACATGAAGGTGGACTCCTCGGCGGCGGTGAGCATGGTTTGGCCGAAGGTTGAGAACTCGGGCCGGATGCGTTCGGTGTTGATGGTTTTTGGTACGCCGCCCTCGGCCAAGACGGTATCGCCGGCACCGGGTGGCAGGGCGTTCCAGAGTTGCAGCGCGGCGTCGTTGTCTGAGGCGGTGATCGCGGCGGGTGCTGCGAGCTGCGCGGTGTCGGGCGCCACGCGGTACGCGGCAACTGCGAGGGGGACTTTGATGGTGGACCAGGCTGGCATCACTGGGTCGTCGCTGCTTCCTACGCCGCCCGCAGCGACTGCGACGGTGCCGCCGAACTGGTTGGCAACTTCGTCGGCGATAGTGGAGAGCAGCTTATCGACGCCCACTTCGCCCACCGGTTCGTCAACTGGTGCAGGCGGCTGAGCGTTCGGGTGCGTCGTCGTTGAGGTGACGGTGATGGTCGGCGGAGCGTCGTTAGTGGGTTAAGCGACAAAATGTGTGCTTTTTTGGATATGGATTCCAGGTCCTGCCTGGGCCTACGGCGGGACAGTGCTCGTTGAATCGGGATTCCCTGCCGTAGACCGGAAGGTCCACCACTTCAGGCGT
>NZ_MLCR01000025.1:0-36991 GCF_001875735.1 Corynebacterium sp. NML120713 | reverse complement strand
ACGGTAGTTGGTGATAGATCCTGACCATCTGCTGTTTCTGGGTATCGCTATAGGTGACAATCCCGCGATCTTCAGTGTTGGGGATAAACACGACTGCCGCAGCATCCGGCATGACCAACTCACTATCAGCAAGCGTGGCACCGGGTGCAAGCGTGACAGTCGGCAACGCCAGCACATCGCGTGCAGAAAGCATGCTTGCACGCCGACGTTTACGAGTCCTGCCGGGGTCGGGGTCGGTGTTGTAGTCTGCCCAATCCTTCTCTGGTGGCTTGGGGATCAGCGGGGGAATATCGTGCGGGGACATGGGTGCGGACCTCCTTCGGGTTTTGGCCCACAACCAGCCTGCCACCTAGGGCCATATGCGGATTATCGTTGCTAATCGACTGCCTGCTGAAGGAGCGTTTGACCTGGTGGGCATCAAAAAGTCTGCCAAGGCTGCGACTGGTCATCGCTGCCCCGTTATCGGAGTGCACCGTGTCGACATCAGGGTGTGCGGCAAAGATTTCTTCAAACATATGTCGTGCCACGCGGGAATCTTCGTGGTGGGCAACAACTGCGCCGACAACAGCACGGGAATACAGATCGATTGCGGTATGGCAGGCGTAGTACTGGTTTGTGTACTTGCCTGGAAGATAGGTGATATCCCAGCACAGCACTTGACCTGGCCGGTGTGCTTCAACATGTGGGGGCTGGTTGTTGCCGCGTGCACGCCGTGGGCGTGTTCTGCGTGTGCCGTGGCGTTGTGATAAGAGTTTGCCGTGTGCTTTGGCGACCCGGTAGAAGCTACGCAAGCTGGCGATATAGCACCCATTGTTCAATGCGTGGTAGAAGACATCATCCACACTCGAATACGGATTAGCATCTAACAAGGCCAAAATGTCGTTGACTTGCGCATCGGTTAAGCGTTTGATGTTGCGTTTGTGATGCGGGATCGGATCTTGCTTCTTCGGGCGAGGATTGTCCTGGTAATACCGCCTGGAACGGGCCACGCCTAACACATTGCAGGCTTTCCTCATTGAGTGCCCGATACCAACGAGGGCTTCGATTAGCTCGTTTTCTTGTTGTAGGCCTTCCTCATAGCGTTGTGTTTGTTCTACTGTGAGGATTTTCCCGCCACGTTTGAGTCCCCGCCAGTGTTTTCTGGCAGAGACGCTATAGCTTTTCCCAGCACATCACTGGTGTCCTTCCACAGCTTGAGCTCTTTGCGTGTTCGATCAAGCTCGCGGCGTAGCGCGTTGTATTCCTTACGCGACATGGTGACCATGTCGTTGTTGGTGGTCTTAGGTGTGTTCATGGGTTCTACCTTTCTTGTATGCGTGTAGTGGGCAATCGTGCCGTTTGCGACTTTATCGATCCATCGGCGCATCGTGTCTTTGACGATGCCGTGCTTATCAAGCAGTGCCTGCTTTGTCCCATGCGGGGCGGCAACATACTGGTGGACAAGTGAGATGATTGCTTCAGCGTCTAACACCACCGGTACAGGGGTAGTTGCCCCGGTATAGACTGCGGCGCGTTGTTGCTGGGTAAACGTGCCAAGATCAAACCGCTTCATCCACCGAATCACTCGTGATGCGTCCATGTCGTGACGGGCCAGCCAAACCTTCTTTGTCCCGTACGGTAGTTGGTGATAGATCCTGACCATCTGCTGTTTCTGGGTATCGCTATAGGTGACAATCCCGCGATCTTCAGTGTTGGGGATAAACACGACTGCCGCAGCATCCGGCATGACCAACTCACTATCAGCAAGCGTGGCACCGGGTGCAAGCGTGACAGTCGGCAACGCCAGCACATCGCGTGCAGATGGCATGCTTGCACGCCGACGCTTACGAGTCTTGTCGGGGTCGGGGTTGGTGTTGTAGTCTGCCCAATCCTTGCGTGGTGGGTTTGGTATCAGCGGGGGAATATCGTGCGGGGACATGAGTGTGGACCTCCTTCGGGTTTTGGCCCACAACCAGCCTGCCACCTAGGGAGGATTGCGTCCTTTGTCACTGGCTGGCCAACCTGCGCACCAAATTCCTGTTTTTCCCTTAGTGTCAGGATGGTTGTGAACGTCAATCCATAGGAGGTTTTGTTCATGACCGACCCACAGTTGCCTGAGTTGGTGCCGTCAGCGTTGACGTCACCACCGACCGTTGCAACCCCGGTAAGGACCCACGGGGGCAAGACTAAAACATCACGCGAGGAAGTCAAAGAGATCCTAGCAATGCCACCGCGTGTGCTGGCAGCGGGGCAAGTACTCGATGAAGACACGTTGGCCTCACTTCAAGCAGTAGCAGTCGTGTTCTCCCCGTACCGCACTACTGGCTCTGGCAGGTGGTTTCATCCAGCACAGCAGCGACAAATGATCACGATTTATAACCGGTTGCCGTACGGCACGAAAGGCCCATGGTGCACCCGACAGGCAATCCAGTCTTGCGATATCAAGCGCTGGGCCCGCGCATTACAGTTATCAAAGTCCACCACTGATGGTTTAGATGGTATTCAACGAGCCAAACGCAGCGTTGATGAAGCATATCGGGGAAGGTATTCACCTGACTACATCCGTGAGATGGTCATTGAATATCAGCTGGTGCCGTATGGCCAGAAAGAAGCGTGGTTGATTGAACATGGACTTGCTGACCACACCGTGCGACGCTGGACAGCAATGGTTGCCGATGGTGATCTCACCACGCGTACTACACCAAGGAGGATTGGAACGTTGACGATGGATGAGTGCGTTGAAATCCAGCAGTTACGCAAGGAAGTCTCCGCGTTGATGCAGCAAAAGCGCAAGCTCGAACTCGATGCGAAGCGTCGGGAGGAAGCTATGCAGCGTGCCCTGGATAAGGCAACAGAAAGAGCAGAGCGGGCTGAATTAGCCACTGATGTGTTGGGAAAAGCTTTAGCGACCATGCCAGGGCAACATGGCGTGGACTCAAACGTGGCGGAAGAGTCCTCACTCAAGACCAACAACGCCTCTACGACCAAGGACAACACGCAGAAGAAACACTGATTGACCAGTTAGTTGACTGTGGCTATTCGAAAACTCACGCAATGCGCATCATCGGAGTCTCACGCAGCCGCGTGTTCTATCAAACGAAGCCACGCCCACGTGTTGCCGATCCAATTGCCTACGACAAACGACGGATCAACCGACTGTCCGATACCACTGTCGAGCGCATCTTGGAATTGTTAGACGCCAATCCACATTCCGGGGTGGACCAGGTATTTTACGCCGCGTTAAACAACGGGATTTACCTGGCAAGCCTGCGCAGTTTCTACCGAGTTGCCAAAAAACATGGACGATTGCTCTACCAACGACACAACACCAAAGCCAAGCAAGCTCAACGCAAACGAAACGCCTCCCCGCCACATGTACGCGCCACAGCACCTGGCCAGGTACTGTGCTGGGACATTACCTTCTTGCCTGGACAATACGTCGGACAAAACTTTGCATGCCACACGGTCATTGACCTGTACTCCCGCGCAATCGTTGGCTGCGTCGTAGCAGAACGCGAAAACAGCCACGTAGCAGCAGCAATGTTTGACGACATCCTGACTCGTTTTCCCCACGTGAAAACCGTGCACTCTGATAACGGCAGTGCGATGACAAGCAAACGCCTCGGCAAACTCTTCGCCAAACACGGTGTGGCCCGCTCATTTAACCGGCCTCACACCAGCAACGACAATCCGCATACCGAGTCGGTGTTCCACACCATGAAAGGCAGGACCTACTACCCGAAAACGTTTGCCACACTCGGCCACGCCAAAAACTGGCTCAACGAATGGGTGCCGGTCTATAACGCCACTCCCCACAGTGGAATCAACTACTACCCGCCACAAGCAGTCCTCGACGGCACCTGGGACAAACTGCAACACCAACGCGAGGAGGGGATGCGAAACGCGCTACGCGAAGGCATCATCACTCAACTTCCGAACACCGCAGCTGGCACAGGCATTCCGGCAGAAGTCAGCATCATCCGCACCACTACCCAAACCGCCCCGCCCCCACAACCCATCACGATCTAACACCCAACCATGTTCACAACCACTTGACATAAAGCGTTTCGGGGAGCAGGTTTACAAAAACCCAGGTCGCGCACACGGCGCAAAGGAATTTGGTGTCACGCAGCCCCTACGAGGGCTAGCAGACCTCTTCCATGTGCTCGAGCATCATGGCGCGAGCGCGGGCCCGGCGGGACTTCATGGTGCCAGGCTGGACGCCGCAGGTGTCGGCGGCGGATTGGAGTGACATGCCCATGATGTCGATGAGGTAGACGGCTTTCCGGTGCGCCTCGGGCACGACGCGGAGGGCGTCCTTGACGGCGATGAGGCGATCCAGGTTGGCGGTTGGGTCGTGGGCGAGGCGGGGGTCCTTGTCTTGGGGGATGACGTCGTAATCGTCGAGGGACACGGTGTACTCGGCGCGGCGCCGACGTTGGTGGTCCAGGCTGGCGTTGGCAACGAGGCGGTACAGCCAGGTGGAGACCTTCGACTCGAAGCGGAAGCCGTGCAGGTGGCGCGACGCTTTCAGGAGGGCGTCTTGGACGATGTCCTGGGCGTCCTGCTCGTTACAGGAGTAGCGAAGGGCGACGCCGAACATGTTGCGTTGGTGGCGTCGAACGATGAGGTCGAAAGCGTGGACGTCGCCGGCGATGTAGTCGTGGACCAGTTGGTGGTCTGTTTTTCTGCGCATGATGCACCCTCCCATTGCTGATGCATCCAGTGTGATGCATCAGCGCCGGAAGAGGAAGCGTTTTTTGTCCACCATGGTGGACATCATCGGAGGCTAGTGCGCCCGATGAGGGTGACGTCCCGGAGGATGATGTCCTGGCCGGAGACGTTGAGGACTAAGCCGGTGAGTTCCGGTGAGTCCTCCACGTCGATGCCGTTCTGGCCGTTGAGGAACGTGCCCTCCTGCAGCAGCGGCAGGTCTGCGACGTCGCCGTTCCACGAGGCGCCGGCGGGCAGGCCGTAGATCCGGAAGGTGTCGCCGTTGGACGGGGTGTCGACGATCACGTGCTCCAGGGTGAACCCTGTGCGGGCGGTCGCGCCCTTGGCGGGTCGGAGCTCGACGCTCACGTTGTCTGAGCCGGTCCAGGTGGTGGAGCGGTCGGCGTCGACAAGCTCGGGCGCGGAAGCACCTTCGATGGTCGCGCGCATCGGGGTGAGCAACACGGGCAGGCCCGTGACCTCCTCCTCGACCTCCTCTACCCCAGTCTGGACCGAGTCCACCGTGACGGGCGCGTTCGTGTCGTCGCCGGAGAGGAAGCCGACCAGGTACGCGGTGAGCGCCGCGATGATGATCACCGCGCCAACCGCGAGCGACAGCAACACCGCGAGTGTGACCGGGCCGTAACGGCGAGATCCGAAACCGCCGCGCAGGTCCTTCGGCTCCTCCGGCTCCTCCTCCACCGGCTCGACGGGGTCGATTGCTTCGGCGGGTGCGTCCTCGGCTTCGTCGCGGGTGAGCTGGCGCTCGAGCTCGCGGAAGTCGTGGGACTCGATGGCGTCGGCGTCGACGAGGGCGCGGGTGGTGCTGGCGACGTCGGCGAGGTCATCGGAGTCGACGTTGGTGGTCAGCAGCTGCAGCGCGGAGGCGAAGGCGTCGGCGTCGTCGGCGGCGGAGGCGTCCGGCAAGACGGCCGGGAACGCGAGGCGCACGTGGCCCTCGCGGTCGATACGGAGGCGCTGGCGGTTATCCAACCCGAGCGGCACCCCAGCCTCGTGCGCCGCGGCGATCGCGCCCGCCAACGGGGCAAGCGCGTTCGCCACCGCATCCGTGTGCAACGTCTGGCCCGACTCGGCGACGGCGCGGACCGAGGAGCCCTCCACCCAGTCCGCAACCACGAGGGCGCCCGTGCGATACGACACGATCTCGATGTTCTCCGGCAGCGCCGGGTGGCGCAGCATCGCGAGCTTGCGCGTGCGACGCGACACACCCGCGGCGTCGATAGCGGCCTGGCGCGGCGTCGCCGGAGCCATCGGGGCCATGCCCGTCGTATCGACGAACGTCAGCGCCACGGAGCGGCCCGTCGACACCTCGCGGGCCTGCCAGAACTGCGCGCCCGTCGTGGAGCCGTGATCGCGGATGAGGCGGAAACGGCCATCCGACACCGACGCACCCGGTACCAAACGCGGACCACGCACGACACCAGCCGACATCGGCGGCGGCACCGGCGACGCATTGAACGTATCGGCGGCCAGGAACTGCTGCGACACATCCCGCAGATCCACCTCGCCGACCTCGATCGCGGCGTCCTCGTCCGGGCGGATAAAGCGACCCATGCCCGGGATGCGCGCCAGCGCGCGGCCCAGGTTCTGCACCTCCGGCAGACCAGAGCGCGACAGCACCAGGCCCGTCGCCACCACGAACAGCACGCCGAGGACCATCACCTCAAGCAGGAAGCCCAGCGACGGCAGGCCGATGAGCCCGCCGAGGAAGGACGGGGCGTCGATACCCGCGACATCACGCACGAGCCAGCGCACCAGGAACATCACCGCGATACCGACCAGCGCCGAAGCCGCCGCCCACAGCGACGTGTGCAGCACCGAACGCGCCTCCAGCGTGCCCAACTTCCGATGCAGCAACAGCGCGCCGATCACCGCGCCGGCGACGAAACCGAAGCCGTTCGCAGCACCCAACAGCACCACGACGGACTGCGTCGAATCCGCAACCAGCGGCGCTAGGTACGACAGCACCACCTTCGTAATCGTGATGCCGGCGATAATGAACGTCGGCGTCCATGCCTCCTCCCGCGCGTAGAACACGCGCAGGTGCAGCATCACCAGGGCGTACGGGATCAGCGTAAACGCGGAGAAACTCACCGTCAGGCCCAGCGTGCGGGCCGTGCCGCCGTCGAAGTTGCCGTAGGCGAACAGCGCGTGCCCGATGTCCGGGCCGAGCGCCGTCATAAAGACAATGATCGGGATCAGGGCGATGAACGTCAGCTTCGTGCCCAGCGTCAAGTCCCGGACCACCGCGGCGTCGTCACCGTCGGCGGCGTTGCGGGACAGGCGCGGCATGATCGCCGTCAGCAAGGTGACGCCAATGATGCCGTAGGGCACCTGCAGCAGCATCCAGTGCTGCTGGTAAATAATCGGGGCGGCGTCGCTCGCCATCGACGCGATACGCGTGGTCACGATGTAGCCGACCTGGCTAATCCCCACATAGGTCACGATCGCCAGGGCCATCCCGCCGAACACCTTGAGGCGGTCGTCGATACCCCACAGCGGCCGCAGGTTAATGCCGAGCTTGCGCAGCGCCGGCAGCATAATCAGGCACTGCACCGCCACACCCAACGTCGTGCCGACGCCCAGCAGCAGCACATGCGGATTCGCTATCGACGCCGGCGCCGCGGGATTCAAACTGCCCGGCAACATCATGTACCCCAGCAGCACCGCAATCGACACCACGTTGTTCGCCACCGGCGCCCACGCACCCGGCCGGAAATGCTCCTTCGTATTCAGCACCGCCATGAACAGCGAGAACATGCCGTAGAAGAAAATCTGCGGCAATACCAAATACGCAAACGACGTCGACTGCGCGACGTTCACCTGGCCCTCATCGTCGAGGAAGACGCGAGTCAGCAGCGGCGCGGCGGCCACCGCGATGATGGTCACCACCGTCAGGAGCGTCAGCGTCAGCGTGAACAGCTGGCGGATAAAGCGCTCCCCGTGGTCCGGGTCCTCCTTCTCCGCGCGCACCAACACCGGCACCACCAGGGCCGTCAACACGGATCCCAGCACGATCTCCGTAATAATGTTCGGCAGCGTATTCGCCGTATTAAATGCCGACGCCACCGCCGGGCCCAACGCGGCGCCGATCAGCACCGTGCGGATGAACCCCGTGATGCGCGAAATCAGCGTCGCGATCGCCATCGACCCCGTCGCCCGCACCACGGAATTGCTCTCCGGGGCGGGATCCGGCACCGCCGCCGAAGGGTCCGCGGTCAGCGTCGAACGGTCCGGGGCCTCGGCCTCGGTGGCGTCGATAAGCTCTGGGTTCTCTCGCGGGGTGGGCACCGGCGCCGGCGGTGCAGGGGGCACGATTCGGCCACGCGTACCAGCCCGAGGTTGCTCAACCACGTCAGTCTCCAATCAAAGGTGGGTGTTCATTGTCCAAACGTTGCTGTGTTGTTGGGCTGCGTGGCGCAGCCCGCGCCCGGCGCCGACGGCCCACCGAATACATCAGCATCAGCACCACCAGCACGCCGAGCCCGGTAACCAGCGCCCAGCCCTCCACGGCGGCGCCCGCCGTGCGCACCGAAATGTTCACCGGCTGCGAGATCGGGCTGCCATCGGAACCCGCCAGGTACAGCTGCAGGTCAATACTGCGCTGGTCCTCCGGGTAGTCCGCCGTCATCTGTACCGTCTGCGAGCCGCGGGCCGGGATCCGCATCGTGGTTGGCACGTGCAGCGTGATCGGGCCGCTCGCCGCCTGGAACCGGATGGTCGTCTGTACCGGCAGCGGCATCCCGTTCTGCGCCACGATCAGCAGTGGGCTCGACGGGGAGGTCCGCGTGTACACGTTGCCCGGCGGGATCAGCGTCACCGACGCCCGCAGCGCCTGCAGTACGTCGCGGCTGCCCCGCAACCGCTCGGCCGTGGTGCGCACGGCGGCGTCGTACCGCGACAGCGACTGGCGCTCCTGCATACTCAGGGCCGCCAGCACATCGCGGCGCAGCGGCAGCGTGAACCCGTAACGCGTCAGCGCCACCTGCGGGTCGTTCGCGAGCAGCTGTGTTAAGTCATCTGTGAACTCAGCCTGCTGGGAGGCCGTCAGCACCTCCGCGTCCGAGACCACCGTCGGATCCGGAAACAGCGTGCCCACGCGCGTCGCCGCCGGCACCTCCGCCGGGTCGGGCGCATTCAGGAAGTCGCCGAAGCTCATCGGCGCCGCCTTACCTTCCCGGACCAGCTCGGCGACCGTCCCCAGCAGCATCGCCGCCGAGTCCGCGTCCCAGCTCGCCGGAGGGTTCACGAACACCGGCTCCTCCGGCGTCGCCTCCTGCACCGCCAGCCGCAGCGCGGACGCCGCGTTGATCGCGCGCGCCCGTTGGGAGTCCATCTCGTAGCGGTACCGCAGCGCGTCATTCGAGTAGCCGA
This sequence comes from Corynebacterium sp. NML120713, assembly GCF_001875735.1. NCBI lineage: Bacteria > Bacillati > Actinomycetota > Actinomycetes > Mycobacteriales > Corynebacteriaceae > Corynebacterium > Corynebacterium sp. NML120713. Next base: position 27,904 of record NZ_MLCR01000025.1, on the reverse strand, counting down.
CGGTGGCGGGGGCGGAGCCGACCGTCGCTAAGACCGAGGCCAGCGAGTCCTGGAACTGTACCGCCATCACCCCCGGCGCCACCCACGCGGCGTTGCCGGGGCCCGGGTGGTCGACGCTGCTTCGCGCCGCCAGCACGTGCACCGGGTGCGCGGGCGCCGCCGGGAACACGTCCGCGGGGTCCGGCAGTTCGTTGCGGTCGAGCGCAGCCTGCCCGTCCCCACTTGTCGACGCCCGCTCCGCCCGAGCCGCCTCCCACCCCCCCTGCAGCCCGTGCTCCGGGATCGCGGAGTCGATGTGGTTGGCCCAGCCGAAGGCGGGGGCTGCGTCCGGCGTGATGTAGCCGGCGCCGGGGATGACGGCGTTGAGCGTTCCCGCCGTGCCGAGCTCCCGCTCGAGCACGAACGGGCCACGCTCCAACGCCTCACGCATCAGCCACGGATCCCCGGTGCGGGCCAGCGTGTTGACGTCTACATTCTGCCACGGCAGCGCCACGGTGCAGCCCTTCGCTGCGACGCTGCGCAGCTGAGCCAGCCACGCCTGCGCGTCCGCTTGTCCCTTGCCTATCTCGCCCTGGGCGGTGGTGTCGTCGGTGTTCCAGCTGTCGCGGAGTCGCTTGGGCTCCTCAGCAACCGGCGGGCGCGTGGTGGTGACGCGATAGCCTTCTGCCATCCGCGCCACCGTGTCCACGAGCGCCGGGTCCAGCCCCACGCACGTGGCGAAGCCGACGCCCGGCTCCTCCACGGCGTCCTCGTACTGGCTGAGCAGCCGCTCGAGTCTCCCGCCGGGCGCGAGCTGGCTCGCCAACGTCTCCGACTTCAGCAGCAGCGGGGAGCGCTCCGGGGCTTCCCCAGTCTCGCCAGGCACGATGTCAATCGGCGCGGTGATCGGGTACAGCGCGGTCATAGCCGGCGCCGGGTCCTCCGACGGCTCGCCGCGCACCGAGATGTGGAAGCGCTCAGTGTCCAGCGAGGTCAGGTTCTGTTTGAGTTCGAACAGCAGCGGGTACGTCCCCGCGCCCGGCAGCTCAACATCCAGCTCGACCTCTGCTGACTCCCCCGCGCCCAACTCCTTATCGACGTCCACTCCGCGCCCCACCGGGCCGTACTCGCTCACCGAGGCGACCGTCGCCGCGCGCTGGTCCAGCACGGAACCCGTGGCCGGGCCACGCCGTGGAACCACGCGCAGGTTCGCCAGCGGCGCGTCCGTGTTGTTGTGGATGCGAAGTTTCACGTGAAACATTTCGCCGGCGTTGAGGGCCGAGGGGGCGTCGACAAGCGTGATGGACGCGCGGGTGCCCTCCCCCGGACGAACTGCCGGGTTCACCCACTGCGACGCCACCGCCGGGTCCTCGGGCGACGTTGGCGCTGGTAGGGCGCCCGCCGTGACCGGGAGCAGACCCAGCGCCGCCACCGCAATCGCCGCGGCTCCGCTACGCACGCTGCTCATCGCGGTGTCAACCTTCCGGCCGCGGCCTCCTTGCGCGCCAAGTCCGGCATCCTGTTCACCGCGATCCGCGCGAGCTTGCGCTCGTCCGCGTACGCCAGGCGCTCAATCAGCTGGTTCATCGGCACCCACGCGACTTCCGTGACTTCCGGGTCTTCGTCGTTAAACACCCCGTCGACGTAGCGCAACAAGTTGTGGTGCACTGTCTTATGAATACGGACACCCTCAGAAATGAACCAATAATCAATCACACCGAGCGTGTTGAAGGCCTCGCCGGTAATCCCGGTCTCCTCCCACACCTCACGCTCCGCGGTGCGCCACTGCTCCTCGCCTTCCTCAACGTGGCCCTTCGGCATCGACCACAACAGACGCCCCCGACGGTCCAGCCGCCCAATTAGCGCGACGTAAATCTTCGACAAGTCCACCTTGTCGTGCCGGTCCACAGCCTCCGCCATACCCGACACCACCAGGCCGCCCGCGCTCGTCTCGTTCCGGGTCTCCAGCGACGAATCCACCGGCCGCTGCTGCCTCTTCCGTGCCGACGCGCCCCGCCCCCGCCGGTTCGACCCGCGGCGACGCTGCTGCTGCGACCCCCGCTTTTTGGCGTGCGAACCACGCCGACGGCCACGCCGCCGCTTCGGGGAGTCACCCCCCGCCTTCGAGTTAGCGCCGTCCCCGCGCCCCTTCCCGCCAGAGTGCGAAGACTTCCGCTCCGACGGAGGAACCGGCTTCGGCCGAGTGTTCTCAGTCATTCAATTCATGGTATCCGTACTGGCCACCTTTGTGGTACTTAACAGCACCAGGGAAGCAAAGTATCGTGTGAGAGGTGACAAAGACTGAAGAAACACACCGGTGCCCGTTCGACCTCCCCGACCCCTCCGACCCGAACGCCGTCGCGGCGTTGCAGGTTCGGGCTGAAGAGGGCGTCGAAAAGCTCAGTGGCTTGCTGACGCCCCTCGCCCAGCGCTTCGTGGAGCGCGGCGAGCACCTCTACCTTGTCGGCGGGCCCGTGCGCGACGCGATGCTGGGCAAGCTCGGGCACGACCTCGACTTCACGACGTCCGCCCTGCCCCCCACCGTGCAGGAAATTCTCGACGAATGGGGCGAAACCACCTGGGATACCGGCATTGAGTTCGGCACCGTGGCCGCCGTGCGCGAGGGCCAGCAGGTGGAGATCACGACGTTCCGCTCCGACCTGTACGACGGCGTGACACGCAACCCCGAGGTGACGTTCGGCGACACCCTCGACGGCGACCTCATTCGGCGCGACTTTGCTTGCAACGCGATGGCCATCGAGCTCGACGTGGTCGACGGCGCACTCCGCCCAATCTTCCACGACCCGGTGGACGGTATCAGTGACCTGCTGCAACGCCGCCTTGACACCCCGCAGGCCCCCGAGATTTCCTTCCGCGACGACCCGCTTCGCATGCTCCGCGCCGCCCGCTTCACCTCCCAACTCGGCTTCGAGGTTGCTCCGCGCGTCTTCGACGCGATGCGCGACATGGCAGGTGAGATTCAGCGCATCACCGTCGAGCGGATCCAAGCCGAGCTGGACAAGCTCATGTGTGGCATCGCCCCCTGGGAGGGCATTGACCTGCTGGTCCGTACCGGCCTCGCCGAGTTCGTGCTGCCTGAGGTGCCCGCGCTGCAGCTTGAGCAGGACGAGCACATGCAGCACAAGGACGTCTACGCACACTCGCTGACAGTGCTGCGCCAGGCCACCGAGCTCGAGGACGACGGCCCCGACCTCAAGTTGCGGCTCGCCGCGCTGCTTCACGACGTCGGCAAGCCCGCCACCCGCGCCCTCAAGGAAGGCGGTGGCGTGAGCTTCCACCACCACGAGGTCGTGGGTGCGAAGCTGGTGCGCAAGCGCCTCCGTGCGCTGAAGTACCCGAAGCACGTGATCAGCGACGTCGGCCAGTTGGTTTTCCTGCACATGCGCTTCTACGGTTTCGGCGAAGGCAAGTGGACCGATTCGGCGGTGCGTCGCTACGTCACCGACGCCGGCGACCTCCTCGGCCGCCTGAACAAACTCGTGCGCGCCGACTGCACGACGCGAAACCCACGCAAGGCGCGCCGCCTGCAACGTGCGTACCAGAACCTCGAGGAGCGAATCGCGACGCTCGCCGAGCAGGAGGACCTTGCGCGCATCCGCCCTGACCTGGACGGCAACGAAATCATGCAGATCCTGGATCTTAAGCCCGGCCCGGAGGTCGGCGAAGCCTGGAAGTATATGAAGGAACTACGTCTGGAGCGCGGCGAACTCGAGCACGACGAGGCCGTCGCTGCCCTGAAGTCTTGGTGGGAGGAACGTAATGTCTGAGTATTTCTTCGGTGACCGCCTGTTTACGTCACTCGAACGCACGGAACCTGACAGCGGTATGCTGCTCGTCGCCGCTCCGGGGATGTACTCGCCCGAGTTTGCTCGGACGGTTGTGCTCGTGATTGAGCACGGTGAGCAGGGCACGCTCGGCGTCATCTTGAACCGGCGTTCCGACGCCGCCGTGGCGAACGTGCTGCCAGAGTGGGAGTCGCTCGCCAGCGAGCCGGCGGTGATGTATTACGGCGGACCCGTCAGCCCGAACGCTGCCGTTGGCCTGGGCGTCACGCGCAACGACGTCGACATCGCCGAGCACCCGACGCTGACGCGCCTTGCGAACAAGCTGGTGCACGTCAACATGCATGAGCCGGCTGATTCCTTCTCTGAGTTGCTGGAGGGCTTCCGCCTCTTCGCCGGGTTCTCTTCGTGGGATGCCGGGCAGCTCGACGAGGAGATCGAACGCGGCGACTGGTACGTCGCCCCGGCCCTCCCCTCCGACGTCATCACACCCGCGAGTGTCGATTTGTGGGGCGACGTCCTACGCCGCCAGCCCATGCCTCTACCCCTTTTCGCCACCTTCCCATCCGACATCGAGGACAACTAGATGAATGTTTCACGTGAAACATTGCGAGAACTCGGTCTCGGAGTGCGCGACATGTGGCTCGTCGGCCTCGGCGTCGTGCCACTCGGGCTGGCGTTCGGCCTGCTCATGGTGCAATCCGGTTTCGCTTGGTGGTGGACGCCGGTCTTCTCGATGCTTATCTACGCCGGCTCCACCGAATTCCTCGCAATCCCGATGGTGCTCGGCGGGGTCGGCCCCGCCTCCGCCGCGATGACCGGTTTCATGGTGAACTTCCGACACCTCTTTTACGGCCTCACCTACCCGCGGGACGCGATCCGCTCGACGTTCGGCCGCCTCTATTCGATGTATTCACTTACCGACGAAGTCTACGCCGTCATCAGCGCCCGACAGCAGACCACGCGCCACACCGGCCCGCGCCTCATCGCCATCCACGTGATGTGCCAGGCGCTCTGGGTTGTGTCTGGCCTCGTCGGCGCGCTCGCCGGCGAACGCCTTCCCGGCACAATCGAGGGCATGGACTTCGCCCTCACCGCACTGTTCATCGTCCTCGCCTACGAAGCGTTCCAGGCTTCGCGAGACATGAGCGCCGTGCTCATCGCCACTGGGATCGCGCTCGTTGCAGCCTTCGTCGTCCCCGGGCAGATGCTGATGGTGGCGCTCATCGCGTACTTCCTGGTCCTGCTGGTTCGTTTTTGGGTACCTGGCGTCGATAAGCGATTGGAGTGGAAGCGATGAACGGACTTCCCGCCGGCGTTGACCTGCCCATGGTGTGGGCCGTCATCCTGCCGATCGCCGTGGTCACCGTGTTGCTCCGTGCGCTGCCATTTGCCTTTCGTGGGTGGCTAGACGGCAGCCCTCTTCTCGACTTCCTCCGCCTCTACATGCCCGTCGGCGTCATGGTCGTCCTCGTGCTGTACACCTTCACCAGCTCCGACCAGCCCGTGTGGGCCGGGGTGCTCGTCGGCTTCGTGACGCTCGCCCTCCACGCCTGGCGACGCTCCCCCGCCCTCTCCATCCTGGCCGGCACGGGGCTGTACGTGGGGCTGGTTAACTTAGTGTTGTAAGTCACGAAATTGCTGAATATAAATCTGCCTGATACATTGGCGGTTGTTGTCAAATCCCTGGCAATATCGCCCTCTGTATTCAGGAGATTTCCATGAAGCGTTTCGCTACCGCTGCCATCGCAGCCACCACTGCCCTTTCGCTCGCCGTTGTACCGGCGCAGGCTGGGGAAGATACGAGGCAAGGGTCGACCGCAGGCCTTACGGATGAGTCTATGATCCAGTACATTGTGGATTCTTGGGGAAAGGAGCTAAAGAATCCCGGCTCAGGTGTTTCTGCACCTCATAAAGCATCCTCTGAATCTTCGTCTAAGCGAAAAGAGAATTCGCCAAAGTCGGACTTTGGTCCTTTTTGGAAATTCGCTTATAAGAATGATGCCGTTAATAATTACAAGCTAGGCACCACTGCTGACATCATCATCGGGACAAGTATCGCAGCAGCTGTTCTGGCTGTTCTTGGTGGCCTAGGCGCCGCACAACTTCAGGGCCTCATTCAGCTTCCGTTCTAACAATTATTCAGGAGATTTCCATGAAGCGTTTCGCTACCGCTGCCATCGCAGCCACCACTGCCCTCTCGCTCGCTGTTGTGCCGGCGCAGGCTGCAGACACGTCAAGCAACGATGACGAAGTCACCTCGTCGGTTGGTCTTTTGGCTCTGTTGCAAGCAGGCAAGCTGGCCGGTGCCGAAAACCAGGCGGATTACGATCAAGCAGCTGTAGAGACGCTGTTCGGCGCCGCCGCATTGCAAAGTTCCTTTGAAAACGACGAGAAGAAGGGCTGGCCCATGGGCCGCACCTTCGACATCATCTGGGGTTCCCTGCTCGGTGTTGCGGCTCTTGGTGGTCTTGCGTTCCTCGCTCTGAACGCAAAGTAGATTTCAAGATTTTGCGCGAGGCTCGGGTTTCGGGTCGAGCGCTTTGTCGTTTCGGGGAATGTTTTATTAACGTCACATACGTTAGACAGGTCTATAGTCTTGGTAGGGGCAAAGTTTCGTTTTCGGACGCTTCCTTGCCCTATCCGAGCCGTTGTCAGAGGATACCCTGCCTGTATTTAGTGGAACTTAATAGAGTGGTGCGTGGTCGGAACGATCCAAGATTGGCTTGACGTTCGCGCGCTATTGATTAGGTATTAATAGGGTGTCTATCTAGGTCAGCAAAACCCAGCCTCATACGGGAGGCTGGGTCAGAATGTGGCGTCGATAAGTGAATTAGAACGGCAGCGCTGGAAGCTGAATGCCCGGAATGACGCCGGAGACTGCAGCAACGACACCAAGAAGTGCAACGAGCGCAGCCGGAACGCCGATCAGGAGACCGAGAATGCCTGCCTTGTAATCCTTGTCGTTGATCAGCTCCTTGACACAATCCAGCTCGTCAGAAGAAGAGGTCAGCTCCTCACGGATCTCCTGACGAGTCTGATCAGCCTTGTTCTTAGCGATGTCACCAGCAGTCTGTGCATCAGCCGCCTTCTTCTTCGCCTCAGCCTCCTTTTCCTTCTCTGCGGCCTCAGCCTTCGCCTTGCACTTCGCGAAGGCAACCGACGAGCCGACCTTGGCATCCTTGTCGGAAGGCTGAGCCTCCGCTGCGAACGCAGGGCCAGCGACCAGGGACAGGGACAGAGTTGCAGCAGCTGCTACGGAGGTAAAACGCTTCATGGGTAGCTCCTTTGTGGGATCGGTTAAAGTTAGGGACTCGCCAAAGTTTTGGCATGTCTGCAACTAACATCGATCGGAACGTCCTGTGCGTTACTTCGGAGATCAAATGATTCCGAGAGGTGATTTGGGAACAGCGCTCCCCTGCCCTGCGCGGGCTCGGACCAATAGGTCAGAGTGGGTTGAGAACTTGCTACTCCCATGGGGCCGTCGAACGGCTCCGATTGTCCGCGGGGCGGACAGGTGATTGCGTGTTTCGATATTCCGCGGGGCGGACAACTCGCCGTTGTTGCAACCCAGTATTGTTCACTTTCCGCGGGGCGGACACCACTTCGCGAATTGCATCGGCGAAGCACGCATTCCGCGGCGCGGACAATCTATCCGTTGTTACAACCCAACCTCCCGCACAGTCCGCCGCGCGGACTCCAACGAAGCTTTAGTCGACTCCAGTAGCATTCCGCGGCGCGGACAGAGCGAGTTCAGCTCAAGACCCCAACGATTGCATCAAGGTGTCCGCCGCGCGGACACCCACCCACACACCCGTGCTCGAAAGTGGCGTCGCAAAGCACCCCGCGCACTGTCCGCCGCGCGGACACCCACCAACAAATATTTGGATAAACCTCTTGACACCATCAATCGAACACGTATACTAAACAAAACGACCAAAACATCAGGGGGAACCATGCACACCACCACCATCGACGCCGACACCATCATCAACACCATCGTAGAAAGCGCACGCCTGTTCGCATACTCACACGCGGAAATACTGACCGCGATCGCCGAATTCGACACCCACAACCTCGCCGAAGCCTACGGGTGTGCCTCAACCGGGGCATGGCTTGCCAGAGTGTTAAAAATGAAACGCACCCGCGCCTACGAATACGCCGCCGTCGCACGCAAACTCACCGCCTTTCCCACCATCCTCGACGCGCTACGACAAGGAACCATCGACTACACCAGTGTGCGCTACATGCTCGACTACGCCACCGAGGCAAACCAACACGAACTCGTAGAGATAGCCGCCGAATCTGGCTACCAAGGCCTCGTATACGCCCTTGCAGGCGCAACACCCACCAATAGGCAACCCCAGGATGCTGGTGCACACTGCGGGCTGACCATCCGCGAAGACGGCCAATACCTACGCGGCTGGTTTTGCATGAACGCTACCGACGGTGTGGCCTTTCAAGCAGCCCTGCGCGCAGGCGCACACGCCTATGCGGACGACAACGCGATGGATGAGGCGGATGCGCAGATGATGCGCTCAACCTTCGGGCTGCCACCGGCGCGATTAATGCTGCAATCACTCATGGGGTTGGTGCACATGGTGCGCACCGGGGCCGCCACACACGCCACGATGGCACCAGCAGCACAAGTGATGGTGCATATGACATCAGATGGGCGGGCGTTTTTACCGAATCACATGGCCGCTCCTGCCGCACGGCTTGCCAATCTGGTAGATCATGCAGATTTGATGGGTGTGCTCTATGACGCCCAGGGGCAGGTGATCAAGTTTGGGCGCAAACGCCGTTTGGCAAGTAGCAAGCAGGTGCAGGTGTTGTTAGGGATGTGGGGGCATAAGTGCGCGGTGCCGGGGTGTGGGCATACCAGGTTTTTGCAGATGCATCATATTCGGGATTGGGCCGAAGGAGGTGCAACGGATGTGGAGAATTTGGTGCCGTTGTGCTCGAGGTGTCATTCGTTGGTCACGGATGGGTTTATTCGCGTGGTCAAGCCTGGGCCTGTGTTGTATTTCCGGTTTGCTAGTGGTGAGCAGTGGGTGTGTGAGCCTGGTCGGGTGGGGTATCGCGATGATGCTGCCGAGATTGAGTTGGATGGGTGGGGTGTGGATTCGTTTGCGGATGAAGCCGCACCGACGTGGGATTGGGACACACCCAAGGTTTAAGCATGCCCCAGCAGACTACAAGCCTCAGCCCACAGCGCCTCGAACTCCTCTACCGCAATGGCTGTCGCAGAAATGCCCTCGAACTGTGCGTACAGGTCTGGGTGCGGAACGATAGACATCGGCTCATTCGCCTGACCAATCACTTTGCCGTCGGTATAAATGCCAGTAATGGTCTCGCTCGGGTCCAGCTCGATCATCCGAACCATCGTACATTCGCGAGGGTTCAGCTCCTCAAGTTCGGCAATATTGAGAAGCTCTCCCCCAAGATCTGGAGCGCTGTAATGAATCCGGACGTAATGTTTCACGTGAAACTACTCCTTCGAAGATGTCGGTTTTGCAAGGCGCGAGACGTACGCGGAGCACGTCATCAACTGAATCAGATGGTAGATCATCAGCGGCACAATCAGCACACCGAGTTGACCTCCGCCAAAGATAACCGACGCCATCGGCAACCCAGCAGCCAACGACTTCTGCGTCCCGCACATCTGGATCGCTACAGTGTCCGCCCTCGAGAACCTCAAAGCCTCCGGGACAACCCGCGTCACCCACAGCATGACGCAAACCAGAACCAGAGCGAACGCAGAGAGGAAGACCACCTCGAGCGCAGAAACATTTGACCACACGCCAGAAACAACACCAGCTGAGAACGCCGAGTAAACGACCATCCAAATGGACCCGCGGTCAACAAGCTTGGTAGCTTTCCGCGCAGCGAAGCCAGCAACACCAGGCACCACTGCCCGAGCGACCTGACCCAGCACGAAAGGAAGGAGCAACTGTAATGCAACATTCCGGAACACAGATGCATCAATATGAATGCCACTGTCGGCACCCATCAGGACCATCACGAGGGCCGGCGTCGCCACCACACCAACTATCGACGACAGGCTCGCCGCAACTACCGCACCCGGCACATTGCCACGCGCGATCCCCGTCAGCGCCACCGACGACTGTACAGTCGACGGCACCAGGCAAAGATAGAGAATCCCCTGGTACACCGAGTTGGAAATGAACGCGGTGGGGGGGCGCATGGCCAGGCCGATCAAAGGATATGCGATGAACGTGAAGGCGAGGATGACCGAATGCAGGCGCCAATTCGTCAAACCTTGCAGCGCCTCGCGGGTGGAAAGACGCGCACCATAGAGGAAAAACAGCAGACCGATTGCAAGTTTGACAGCAATGGAAAAGCCCTCGGCAAACGAGCCTCGGGCGGGCGCAATGAACGCGAGTACCGCGGCGAGGATGATGCCGAGGAGCAAGGGGTCGATACGGCGAAGAAAACCTGACATGCACACATGATAGCCACGTAGGCCACGCCAGGCAGTCCGAGAAAGCAGCAGCCTTACATCGACGCGTTCAGCGTCTCGCCCGCTTCTGTAAGCTGCGCTGGGGTCAGGGGATTTTGCGTTGGTCCGGAGACTGCGGAGCCGTCGGTAATGCTGAAGACGGAGCCGTGGCCGGTGCAGCGAACAGTGTCCCCATCGACTTTGGTGATCTTCTGGCCCTGATGCGGGCAGGTTTGGGAGTAGGCGACGTACTCGCCGGCGGTCGGTTGGGCGATGATGAAGCCGTCGAGGATGACGGCGCTGCCGACGGGTACTTGGGTTTTGGCTACCTCGGCGGTTGGTTCCGATCCGCAGGCGGCGAGGAACGCGCCGGCGAAAGTGGTGGCGGTGCCGAGGAGGAACATGCGTCGTGAACAAGTCATGCCCTGATAGTAGCCTGTTTCATTGCCGCGACGTAGGAGGACAGCTCGGCGGTCAGCGCGTCGATGTCCGTGATGCGCGCGGGATTCGGGTGCGTGTGTTCGGTGTATTTAGCCACGATGTTCGCAATCGCGGAGCCGGTGATGGCGCCTGCTGCCCCGGCTGCGATTGCGTCCGCGACGTGCTGCGGTGTGGAGATCCCGAACCCGAGCAGCACCGGGGCGCCGCCGTATGCTTGCACGTTGTCCACTACCTCGCGAAGGCCGTCGACGGAGGCTTCCTTGTCGGCGCCGGTCACGCCGTCACGGGAGATGGCGTAAATGTAGCCGCGGGATTGCGCGGCGACGCCCTCCAAAGTCTGCGGGCTGGCTTTGGCAGGGGCGATGTAGATCGGGTCGACACCCGCGGCAAGAGCAGCTTCGCTGAACGGCGCCGATTCGCGCACAGGGACGTCCGGGAGCAGCACGCTGTCTGCGCCCGCCTCTCGGAACGCCTCGTAGAACGAGGAAAGACCGCGTACGTAGGCGACGTTGGCGTAGATCAGCATGCCGATCGGCAGGTCGGGGTATCGCTCGCGGATCGTCCGAACTTGTGCCAGTGCCTTATCGACGGTTGCTCCGCCATCGAGTGCCCGCACGTGTGCCGCCTGGATGGCGGGGCCGTCGGCGACGGGGTCGGAGAACGGGACGCCGAGTTCGAGGGCGTCGGCTCCGGCGGTGACGGCGGCGTCGATGATTTGGAGGGCGTCGTCGGGGTTGGGGTCGGAAAGCATGATGAATGGGACGAAGGCCCCCTCTCCCCTCTCCTGTAGGGAGGCGAAGAGTCTTTCGTAACGTGACGTTGCAGGGGTGGACATGTTAGTTGGTCTCCTTTCGCACATTTTCAACCCATTCCGGGTGTTCGGCGAGTGTTCTACGGACGTGAGTGACGTCCTTGTCGCCGCGGCCCGAAAGGGAAACGAGGATTGTGAGGGGCTCCGCGTCAGCCGGGTGGGACGCCGCGCGTTGCAGCGCGTACGCCAACGCATGCGAGGACTCGAGCGCCGGGATGATGCCCTCGTGCCGTGACAGCAACTGGAACGCACGCAGGGCGGATTCGTCGGTGACGGGAACGTACTTCGCTCGGCCCGTCTTGGCAAGGTTTGCGTGCTCGGGTCCGACCGCGGGGTAGTCCAGGCCGGCGGATATTGAGTAAGACTCAGCCACTTGGCCGTCGGTGTCACGCATCAGGTAGGAGCGCGTGCCGTGCAGAATGCCGACGGTCCCGGCAGCAATCGCGGCGCCATGCTTGCCGACGCCCACGCCCTCTCCCCCGGGTTCGACGCCGACGAGTTCGACGCCCTCCTCGTCGATAAACTCGGCGAACATCCCGATGGCGTTGGAGCCGCCACCGACGCAGGCGCAGACGACGTCCGGCAGCCCACCGGTACGCTCAAGCATCTGGGCTTTCGCCTCGGCGGAGATCACGCGGTGGAACTCCTTGACGATCTTGGGGAACGGGTGCGGCCCGGCCGCGGTGCCGAGCAGGTAGTGGGACTCGTGGAAGGTGGCGGTCCAGTCGCGTAGTGCTTCGTTGACGGCGTCTTTCAGGGTGCCGGCGCCGGAGTCGACGCCCACTACCTCAGCACCCATCAGCCGCATGCGGTAGACGTTTGGCTCCTGCCGCGCCATGTCGGTCTTACCCATGTAGATGACGCAATCCAAACCCAGTAAAGCGCAGGCGAGCGCGGTGGCGGTGCCGTGTTGGCCGGCGCCGGTCTCGGCAATGATGCGGGTTTTGCCCATCTTCTTCGCCAGTAGTGCTTGGCCGATGACCTGGTTCGTCTTGTGTGCGCCGCCGTGCACGAGGTCCTCGCGCTTGAGGAAGATGCGCGCGTTCGCGCCGTTGAGGGGCAGATTGCGACATTCGGTAAGCGGGGTCGGTCGGCCGAGGTAGTCGCGAAGCATCGCGCGGTATTCGGCCATGAAGGTTTCCTCGGCGAGGGCGTCGACAAACGCTCGCTCGAGTTGGTCAAGCGCCGGCAGGAGCGATTCGGGGACGAATTGCCCGCCGAATTCGCCGTAGTATGCGGGCAGGATGGTGCTGCCGCCGTGGGTGTAGTCAGTCAATTTCTGTCCTTGGGTAGTGGTAGTTGCCGATGATCTCGAAGGCCCGCCGCAGCGCGCCCGCGTCCTTACGCCCGGCCTGAGCAGGGTATTCGACGCCCGAGTTGAGGTCTACGCCGGAGCAGCCGACGGCGAGCGCCTCCCGGAGGTTGTCGGGGTGCAGCCCGCCGGCGAGGAGCGAGTCGCCGCGTACCTCGTCCGGGATGTCGGCCCAGCGGAAGGTCTCGCCGGAACCGCCGTCGCGCGCGTCGAGCACCAGCTTGTCGACGCCCCCTAGGATCCCCAGCGCAACCTCTACGCCGGATGACTCACTCATGGAGACCGCCCGCCAGAGCTCGACGTCCTCCCCGATCTCTGCGCGCACCCGCTCGACCAGGGAGCGTTCTGCCTCGAGCGATCCCTGGTACGGAGCGTGCACCTGCACCGCGTGGATGCCCGGCTGGACCAGTTCGCCGTACCCGGACGTGCGGCGGGAAACCGCGACGTACCGCAGCCCCGGCTCGTGTGCGATGATGTCCGCCGATGTTTCACGTGAAACATTGCGCGGACTCGACTCCTCGAAGATGAGCCCGCCGTACACCGCGCCCGCCGCCTTGGCGGCCTGCGCGGCGCTCCACGACGTCAGCCCGCACACCTTGTTTGGCCCGTACACCAGTTTCCGGGCGGCCAGGTCGATGTCCGGCTGGCCGGTCAGCTGCGACCCGACCAGGAACCCGTCCGAGTGCCCGCCGAGCTGACGCACAGTCTCCACGGACCGGATGCCGGACTCCGACACCACCGCCGCTTCGGCAGGAGCGAGTCGCGCCAACCGGGCGGAGCGCGTCAGGTCAATCGAGAGGTCGTGGAGGTTCCGGTGGTTCACGCCGAAGATCCGCGCGCCGAGTCGGCCAGCCCGCACGGCCTCCTCCTCGCTAATCACTTCGGTGAGCACGTCCATCCCGAGGGACTCGGCGAGGCCGGAGAGGTAGGCGTAGCTGGCGTCGTCAAGAATCGAGAGCATGAGCAGGATAGCGTCGGCGCCGAAGTAGCGCGCGGCGTAGACCTGGGCCTCGTCGATGATGAAGTCCTTGCAGAGCACGGGCAGGTGCGTGCTCGAGGCGACCGTGGCCAGGTGGTCGTAGTCGCCGCCGAAGCGGGAGGGCTCGCACAGCACGGAGATGCCGGCGGCGTAGCGCGAGTACACCGAGGCGATTTCCCCTGGCTTGTAGTCGGCGCGGATCAGGCCGAGGGACGGCGAGGAGGACTTGCACTCCATGATGAAGCTGGTGCCCTTGCGCTTCAGGTTGTCGTAGAGTGAACGCTCCGAGCGTGGGAGTGCAGCGACATTCACGTGGGCAAGACGCTCGCGGATCGCTGCCAAATCGCCGCGTCGGCTTGCCACGATCCCTTCGAGCACGGTGGGTAATTGTTTAGGCACTGTAATCAGCCTCCTCGTGTTGCTGTAACCATGCGTGCACGGAGCCGTCGGCAAGCAGGTTGAGGGCGTGGGTGACGCCGTTGGCGATGGTTGGCGCTGTGCCGTTGAGGTAGAACATCGCGCCCGCACCAGCAGCGACGGCCGAGCGGTGCGCCTCCGGGCCCTCCCCCGCGAACGTCGCGCGGATGGCGGCGGCATTCTCCACGCCGTCGCCGCCGCGTAGGTCCTCGAGCGAGCAGCGCTGAAGGCCGAGCTCCTCCGGCGTAAGCACGTATTCAGTGATGGAACCGTCGCGGCCCAGCTCCCAGACCTGCGACTCGCCGTGCACCGCCAGCTCGTCGGTGCCCGCGCCGTGGACGACGAGCGCGCGCCCCCGCCCCAGCTCGCGCATCGTCTCAGCGATGACGCGTCCCTGCGCCGGGTTGGCGATGCCCATGATCTGGTACTCCGGCCGCGCCGGTGAGAGCAGCGGCCCTATCGTGTTAAACAGCGTGGACACGCCCAGCGCCTTGCGCACCGGCTGCACGTGCGCGATGGTCGGGTTGTACGCCGGTGCGAAGAGGAAGGTGAAGTTGGAGGACTCGAACTGTCGCACCGCACGCGAGGGGTCGAGGTCGAGTGGGATGTTCACGGCCTCGAGGACGTCGGCGGAGCCGGACTTGGAGGACACGGACCGGTTGCCGCACTTGATCATGGGCACTCCGCCAGCGGCGGCGACCAGTGACGCCGCGGTGGTGATGTTGATGGTATTCGCGCCGTCGCCGCCGGTGCCGGCGGTGTCCATCAGCCCCTCCCCCGTCACCGGGAACGGTCGGCCTGCGGCGAGGAACGCGCGAGCCGCGCCGGCGATGTCGGCGAAGGTTTCGCCGCGTGTGCGGATCGTGGCCAGGAGTGCTGCGATGTGGACGTCGTCGTAGTCGCCGACGGTGAGCGGGGTGAATGCCTCGATGGCTTCCTCGAGTGTCGGCTCCCGGTTGTCCAGGAAGCGCTTGAGGATGGTGAGGGATCGTTCGGTTGCCATGGTTAGTTTCCTTTCTTCAGCTTGTCGACGCACCGGCGCAGCATCGTTGGGCCTGCGGGTGTGAGGATCGATTCGGGGTGGAACTGCAGCCCGATGGACATGCCGTCGTCGGTTGCGGCGGCCATGACGATGTCCCCGGTGCGTGCCAAAGCGTGCATCCCTGCAGGCAGCGACACTGCCCCGAGCGAGTGGTAGCGCGCGACCGGCACGTCGCGCCCGGGGTGTCCGAGCTGGCTGGTCATGCCGTCGAATAGTCCGGACGCGAGTCCAGCTGACGTTAGTCTCATGGTGTCCGAGACGCCGTGGACGGGCCCACAGGGCTGGACGGTGCCGCCGAAATGTTCCACGAGGGCTTGGTAGCCGAGGCAGATGCCGAGCATCGGCACGCTGCCCTGCGCTCGGCGGATCAGCTCGGGCATGCAGCCGGCATCGGCCGGGTACCCAGGGCCTGGTGAAAGCACGATCAGTGAAGGATCCAGCGCCAGTATTGAGTCCGCATCAACGGTGTTGCGGA
Organism: Corynebacterium sp. NML120713; assembly: GCF_001875735.1. Lineage (NCBI taxonomy): Bacteria > Bacillati > Actinomycetota > Actinomycetes > Mycobacteriales > Corynebacteriaceae > Corynebacterium > Corynebacterium sp. NML120713. The sequence goes on along the minus strand of NZ_MLCR01000025.1, from coordinate 12,182 downwards.
ACACTACTGATTCATACTCAGCAAGCGCGTCCACCAAGTTGTAAACGAACGAGTCCTGGTTATCCAGCAGCACAATCATTTGATTACCTCCAGTTCTGCGCCGGCGGCCAGCGCGATCGCGTTGAGTACCGCGTACGCCTTGTGCAGCGTCTCGTCGGCTTCGGACTGCGGGTTGGAGTCGCGCACGACTCCGGCGCCCGCCTGCACGATCGCCTTCCCGCCGGTGACGTACGCAGAACGGATCACGATGCAGGTGTCAAAGTCGCCGTTGCTGTCCAGGTAGCCGACTGCTCCGCCGTAAGACCCGCGCCGCGCGCCCTCGAGCGAGCGGATCAGCGAAGTGGCGCGCAGCTTCGGCGCCCCGGTGAGCGTGCCCATGTTCATGCACGCCCGGTACGCATCGAGTGCGTCGAGGTCCCCAGCCAGCCGCGCTGAGACCCGGGATACGAGGTGCATGACGCGCGAATACCGGTCTACCTGCAGCAACTCGGCAACTCGCCGCGTGCCGGGCTCCGCAACGCGGGCGACGTCGTTGCGCGCGAGGTCCACGAGCATGGTGTGCTCGGCGACTTCTTTGGCGTCGGTGCGCAGCTGCAGCTCCATCCGCGTGTCCAGCTCGTGGTCGACCGTCCCGTCCTCGGCGAGCCCGCGCGGCCGCGTCCCCGCGATCGGGTACAGCTGCACCTCACGGTCGGCGTTGGTGTACTTCAGGTTGGACTCGGGGGAGGCGCCGAAGAGCTCGAAAGACTCACCATGCTTATCGACGCCCCTCTGGTAAAACATGTACGGCGAAGGATTAGTCGCGCGCAGTTGGAGGTACGCGGCGAACGCGTCCGGGCAGTCGACGACAAAGCTGCGGGCGGGCACGACTTGGTAGATGTCCCCGTTGTAGATGTGTTCCTTGAGCCGCTCCACGTCGGCGCAGAACTGCGCGTCGGGGATGTCGGCGCGAGCAACCAGGGTGCCGCCGGGCCCCTCCGAAGAACGTAAGGGCGTGGGCGAAGCGGCGTCGATACGCTCGGCGAGCGCGTCAATCCCAACTCCGCTGAGCGTCGCGGACTGTGCTTGGTGGTCGATGCGCAGCAGCACTTCGGCGAGGACGAACTGGTAGTCGGGGTAGGTGTTGGCGCCGTCGGCGACGGCCGGGAGCTCCTCGAAGGTGTCGAGGTAGTCGTAGGCGAACCCGCCGGCGAGGAAGCCGAACTTGCTGAGCGCGCGCAGTACCTCGACGGTGGAGGTGGCGGTGAGGCGCTCGCGCTCGTCCGCAACAACAGCAGCGGCAACAGGCGGAAACGCGTAGACGTTCTCTCCAACGTGGTACTCCCCCAGCTGCTCCCGCAGTTGATCAGCCACCGTGCGCCCGAAGGAGGTCAGTGGCTCGACGTGTACGTGGATGCCCGAGCAGGTGACGCGCACCGCGGCCCGCAGCACCGCGACCGATTGGATGCCGGAGCGGGTGGTGATGTCGGCGGATTCAAGCAGTACCGTGTCCTGGTTCGTGGTGCCGCCGAGGTGCGCGAAGAGGCTGGCGGCGTCCGCGTGGTACTTCACGTGGCGGGTGGTGTGTGTGCTCATGGTCGTCCTTCGTGTGTTGGTACACCGAGGGCGTGTGAGCCAAAGCAAACGGCCCGCGGTGCTTGTGGTTACAAGCCGGCGGGCCGTTGTTGAGACTCTAGAACGTACTAGAAGAGGCGGCTCGCCGTGTTCGGGAGCCACCACCAGTTCTTCTGAGTCGTGAAAGTCATAGGTGTAAAGGTAGCGGAGAGAGCGAACGCTGTACGCGGAACCACCAAACTCCCTGCGTACAGCGTGAATATAAAACGGCTACTGCTGTTCGTCCGCCTTCCCGGCGGCCTTGCGTAGCGCGCCGAGGTCCACGGCGGGCTCGTCTGAGGAGTCTGAGTCTGAGGCGTCCAGGGCGGCGTCGACAAGCGCGGCGGCGCGGGCCCCGAAGTTGCCGCCGACGGAGATGCTCACGAACCCGGCGACGACCGCCACGGCGACGAGAATCCACATCCACCCGTATGCAATAAATGCAAAGGCGGCGCCGATGGCGAAGGCGACTGCGGCGAGCACCCAGAAGGGGCCGGTGACGCGGTGTGCTTGGCGCCATGTGGACTCGTGCTTGCGAACTTCCGGGACACGCAGCCCGATCACGCCGTTGCCGGGCAGCTTCCCGGCGGTCGCGAGGACGCCTGGTATGAGAAGTGCCACAGTGAATACTATAAGGAGTATCCCAATGATAGTATTTATGGAACTTGTGTCAGAAAATGGCCCATTAGGGCTCTGTGCAAGCAACATACCGTATAGCATAACCATCACAGGTTTTTCGCCTGTGGATCTGTCCATCGCCTCGTATTAAAGGTGCAACAATGAAATCGAAAGTGTTGAGCTCGCTGCTCTTCTGGATTGTCGTGGCGATCGTCGCCGGCTTTCTGTGCAGTTTTTTCTTTCCTGACTGGCTCGCGCGCGTCTTCGTGACGTTCAATGGCCTGTTCTCGAACTTCCTGGGATTCTTCGTCCCAATCCTCATCTTCTCCCTGATCGCCCCCGCGATTGCGGGCCTGGGCAAGGGCGCGGGTAAGTGGTTGGGTATCACGGCCGGGGTCGCCTACGGATCCACGATCATTTCCGGCCTGATTGCCTGGGGTGTGGCTTCAGCACTCTACCCAACGTTGCTGGCTGGTACGCAGCTGCGTACAGATATCGACGACCCCTCCGAGGGCGGCCTGTCGCCGTTCTTCGAGGTGGAGATGCCTGCACCGTTTGAGGTGATGTCGGCGCTGCTGCTCGCGTTCGTGATTGGTATCGCGATGACCACGGTGAAGTCCCGCACGATGCACGAGGTGCTCAACGAGCTGCGTGACGTGATCATGAAGGTGGTTCAGAGCTTCGTCATTCCGCTGCTGCCGTTGTTCATTTTCGGTACGTTCCTGAACCTGGCTATGAACGAGAACTTCGGTTCGACGATGGCCGCGTTCGGCGTGGTGCTACTGCTCTCGGTCGGCATGACGATCGTGATCGTGCTGGGCCAGTACCTGATCGCTGGTACGGTGGCGGGCCAGAACCCGTTCGGGGCGCTGAAGAACATGCTGCCGGCGTACTTCACGGCGCTGGGTACGTCGTCCTCCGCGGCGACGATTCCGGTGACCTACGAGTCCACCCTGAAGAACAAGGTGGACGAGAACGTGGCGGGCTTCATCGTGCCGCTGTGCGCGACGATTCACCTGTCCGGTTCGATGATGAAGATTACGCTCTACGCCTTGGCGATCGTGTTCATGGCGCAGCTGCCGATCTCCGGCGGCGCCGTCGTCGGCTTCGTGCTGCTGCTGGGCATCATGATGATTGCTGCGCCGGGCGTGCCTGGTGGCGCGATCATGGCTGCGGTTGGCCTGCTGCAGGCGAACCTGGGATTCGACGAGTCGATGATCTCCCTGATGATCGCTGCCTACATTGTGGTTGATTCCTTCGGCACCGCGGCGAATGTGACCGGTGACGGCGCGATCGCGATGATTGTGAACCGTTTCGCGAAGGGCAAGATCGTCACGCAGGACATGGAACGCGCTCAGGAGATTCAGGCGCAGGACGCCTAGTCGCTAGCGAGTCCCCGCCCGAGTGGTGCCGCGACGAGCAGCTGCACAAGAAACAGTGTGAGCGCTGGCACCGCGAAGAAGTAGGCGGGAATCCACATGGCAACTGAGGTCCATAGCGGCAGGGATGCCGCCGCCCCGATGCACAGGAGTGCGCCAAGGGTGCGTGGCAGTTGCTGGAACGTGAGGATCACGGAGCGCCCCAGGGTTTCGCCCAGGGGCGCTTTTTGCTGCCCTTCTGGGGCCGGGAGCGCCTGGAGCGCGAAGAACCACACGCTGATGCCGGCGATGATGAGGATGCCGGACAGGGTGAGCCCTTGCGTGAGGTTGAGGAGGGGGCCGTCGATACCTGCTTGAAAGATGACCCACTGTTGGTAGGCGCAGCCGAGGCCGAGGGCGACGAGGATCCCCCACCACTGGGTGGAGGCGCCGCCGAATGTGCCGCCGCCGTAGCGGAACTCGCGGAGGTAGTGCAGCCCGTAGCGGGAGCCGCGCCCTTCGACCATGTAGCCGGTGACGACGTTCGCCGCGCGGATCGCCATGCCGCCCGTCACGATGGGGAGCGCGGACAGCACGAAAAGCATGTTGACAATGACAATGTCCGCCATCAAGGTGAAGGCGGACATAAATCGAGAATCGGGGTTGAAAAGGCTCACGCCTTGAATGTTATCCCTTCACGGCGCCAGCTGCGACACCTTCCACGATGTGCTTCTGGGAAGCCATGTAGAAGACGATGATCGGGATGATGGCGAGCACGAGCATTGCCATCATTGCGCCCATGTCGCGGTTGCCCTGGGATCCAACGAACTGCTGGATGACCACTGGGATGGTGCGGTATGGGGTGGACAGGCCGATGACGAGGTATGGCAGCAGGTAGTCGTTCCAGACCCACATTGCGTTGAGGATGGCGACGGTCACTGCGGTTGGCTTGAGCATCGGGAGGACGACGCGGAAGAACGTTTGCAGTGGGCTGCAGCCGTCGATGGTTGCCGCTTCTTCAATCTCGAGCGGGATCGACTTGACGAAGCCGGCGAACATGAACACGGACAGGCCCGCACCGAAGCCGGTGTAGAGCACCACCATGCCGAGCGGGTTTGCCAGACCGAGGCGGTCGGCGATGGTGACGGTTGGGAACATCACCATCTGGAACGGGATGACCATGGAGAACACGAACAGGTAGTACAGCGTGGACGTCCACCACGTTTTCACGCGGGTGATGTAGTAGGCGGTCATCGAGGAGAAGAAAACGATGGAGGCGACGGAGAGGATCGTGATGGTGAACGACCACACGATGGCCCACGCGAAGCCTTCGCCTTGGATGCCGGTGATGTAGTTTTCGAATCCGGCCCACATGTCGCCGAGTGGGATGGCGAATGGGTTGTTGGAGATCGCGAACTTCTGCTTGAAGGAGTTCAGGAAGATGAACACGATGGGTCCGAGAAAGACCACGGTGAGGAACACCAGCACCGCGTAGATGAGTACTTTGGCTGGGCCGCTGACGCTCGCCTCGGAGGCTGCTGCGGGTGCCTTTGTTTTGGTTGCCATGGGTTATGCCTCCACTTCCTTGCTGCGTGTTGCGCGCAGCTGGAACATTGCGATGACGACGACCACTACGACGAAGATGACGGCCTTTGCTTGGCCGACGCCCTCGACGTTGTTGCGCAGGAACATCGTGTTGACGATGTTCAGGGCGACCATTTCGGTTGCGCCGCCTGGGGCACCGTTGGTGAGCGCGAGGTTCTGGTCGAAGAGTTTGAAGGTGTTGGACAGGGTCAGGAAGAGGCAGATGGTGATCGACGGCATGATCATCGGGATGGTCACGTGGCGGAGCATTTCCCACTTGGAGACGCCATCGAGTTCTGCTGCTTCTACGAGCTCTGGTGGCACGTTCTGCAGGCCTGCGATGTAGATGATCATCATGTAGCCGACGAGCTGCCAGTTAATGAGGATGACCAGGCCGAGGTAGCCGTACTTCCAGTTGGAGACGATCGTGGTGCCGTATTGGGCGAGCACGGCGTTGATCATGGATTGCCATGTGTAGCCGAGGACGATGCCGCCGATGAGGTTCGGCATGAAGAATACGGTGCGGAAGAAGTTGGTGCCTTTGAGTTTCCGTGTCAGTGTCCAGGCGATTGCGAACGCGAAGACGTTGACGGTGATGATGGAAACGATGGAGACGAGGGCGGTGAATCCGAACGCTCGGACGAAGCCTTCTCGTGCTTGGAACGCTTGGACGTAGTTGTCGATTCCTACCCAGGTTGCGTCAGTGATGGTGTGGAAGCTGGTGAATGACAGCAGGAAACCAATGACGAATGGGGCAAGGAAGGCGATCAAGAACGCAAGCAGCGTCGGCAGTACGAAGAGTGGGAAATATTTCTTCAGTGATTGCTGCATTTGTGGTGCCTATCTGGGGAATAAAAAGCGCGGAGTGCGCTGTTCGCACACCCCGCGCTCTGGTTTACAACATGTTCAGTGCTTAGTTGGAGCCCTTTTCGGCCTTCCAGTCCTCGCTGAACTTAGCGACGACGTCTGCCCACTCCATGTTGCCGGATGCGTACTGGGCGAGGTTGCCGCCGAAGTCATCCTTGAACTGCTGGGATGGGAAGAACTGGAAGTCCCAAGGCAGGGTGGTCAGCTCCGTGTTGGAGATGGCTTCCTGTACCTGGCGTGCCAGCGGGTCGGCTGGGACGTCGGTCTCCGTGTAGTTCTTGAACGGTGCGATGAAGCCGAGGTCCTCGATGACGTGCTTCTTGCCTGCCTCGGAGGTGAACAGCCAGTTCAGGAAGTCCTTGGTGGCCTGCTGGTCCTCTTCTGGGGCCTTGGCGTTGATGGCGAGGTAGTTCTCGGTGCCGACGTTGATGCCGGTCTTCTCCTCATCTGGGAGGCCCATGTACATCGGGAGGAACTTGATCTTGTCTTCCTTCACGACGTTGCCATTGACGTCAGCGATCTGCGACCATGCCCAGTTACCGTTCTGGACGAAGGCTGCCTGGCCGAGTGCGAACTCTGCCATGGAGTCGGAGACTGCCTTGGATGGTGCCAGGGTCGGCGCGACGGTGGAGTTGTTCAGGTACAGGTCAAAGAGGTTCTTGAACTCCTTGTTGTACTTGAAGGTGACGTCGTCTGCGTCGGTGGTGCCGAGGTCCTGGAACTCGAAGTGCATTGGGCCGTTGGCCAGGTGGGTCTGCCAGCGCCAGTCCTCACCGCTGGTGAGGGAGGTGGAGGCGAAGGTGCCGTCGATGCCGAGCTCGTCTTTCTTTGCCTGCATGTCTTCGGCGAGCTTCTTCAGGGATTCGAAGTTCTTCACTTCGTCCATGGAAGCGACCGCCGGGTTTGGCAGTGCGAAGTACTTGTCGGTGATTTCCTCGTTGTAGATGATGCCGAAGCCTTCAACTGCGAACGGGATGCCGCGTACGGTGCCGTCTTCCGCGGTGAGCGGGGTGACGTCCTCGTTGAGGTCCTGTGCGAGGGAGAAGTCGGACAGGTCTGCGGTGTAGTCCTTCCAGGTCTTGAAGCCGGTTGGGCCGTTCATCTGGAAGAGGGTCGGAGCGTCGGACTTGCCGACCTCGGTGCGCAGGGTCTGCTCGTAGTTACCGGAGGCCGCGGTGACGACCTTGACTGGGACGCCGGTTTCCGCGGTGTACTCTTCAGCGATTGCTTGGTAGGTCGCGTCCTGCTCAGGCTTGAAGTTGAGGAAGTAGACGTTCGGACCTGCCGTGTCGTTCCCGCCGCCACAGGCGACGAGGGCGGACGCTGCCAGTGCAGCGACAGCGGTTGAGGCGAAAGCTCGCGTGAATTTCTTCATGGGCCATCCTTCATGTGTAGCCGTGCTCCCTGCCAGCGTTACCCGATGCGGTTCACGGCGCGTTTTAAGGTACTACCTCAGCATAGTGACCTTGTGTGAAGCACGGCAAACATTATGGCCCCTGTCACATCTCCGGGGGTAATTTATAGACGATTGCCTCGTCCGGATGCCCCGGCAGCACATGGTCGAAATAGGACTGTGCCGCTTCGGTGAGGGTGACGTAGCGCTGGTCGTTTTGGCTCATGAACCAGCGGTGATCCAAGATTTCGTGGAAAATCTGGGCGGGTTCAAGCTTCTCGCGCAGCTGCGGGGGGATGAGCTCGATGATGGGTTCGTAGTTCTTCACCATCCAGCGGTGTGCCACCGATTCGAGGGGGAGCTTGCCGCCGTAGCGCACGGCGCGGTACACCTCCATCTCGCCGAGGAGGCGTTGCGCCTGCCGGTCCTGCACCTCCAGACCGGTGAGCCGCAGCAGCTTTTTCTGGTAGAAGCCTGTGGAGAACACGGCCGGCTCGATGATGACCCGATAGGTGTTCTCGCCGTCGTGCTCAATCTCGACTTCGCCGACGTCGAAGCCTAGCTCATTAATCCTTGCGACGCGCCCGGCGATCGCCCCGAACGCGTCACCCTCGACGATGAGCTCCCCGGTCATCAGGTCCCACAGCTCGTTGTAGGTGGAGGCGATGTCGTTGCCGAGGGTGATGACGTCGACCTCTTCGCTGAGGTAGCCGCCTGCCTGCAGGTCCATCATCTCGCCAATGATGTTGACGCGGGCGACGTCGACGTCGTAGAGGCGTCGTCCGTCGGAGATGGGGTCGTGGAACTCGCCGGTTTCGGCGTCGACGAGGTAGGCGGAGAACTGGTCGGCGTCTCGCCGGAACAGGGTGTTGGAGAGGGAGACGTCGCCCCAGTAGAAGTGCAGCAGGTGCAGGCGCACCAGCAGCACCGCGAGGGCGCGCACCAGTTTGTTGATGGTGTCGACGGTGATGTCGCGGGAGAACACGTCGCGGTATGGGAGTGAGAACCGCAGGTGCTCCGTGACTAGGCAGGGGGTGAGCTCCTGCCCGTTTTCGTCGACGCGGTGCGTGATGACGGCGACGGGGACGACGCAGGGGGCGTCGAGCTCTTGAAGTTTCCTGAGCATGTTGTACTCGTGGTAGGCGACTTCCCCGCCGATTTCCTTGACTGCGAAGACCAGCCCGTCAGCCTCGATGAGGCGCACCGTATGTCGCGAAATGCCGCGGGGCAGCGCCGCGAGGAGGTCGGAGGACCAGTCCTCGAGTGGCTGCGCCCACGGCATTTTCAGCAGTGTTGGTGCGTAGACGGGCGAGACAACGCTGAGTTTCTCGCGCAATGTGTGTCCTTTAGATTCGCTGGCCAGTTGCCTTGCTGAAGACGTGGAGTCCGCCGTCAACGATCTGGACGTAGACGACGTCACCCTTCATAACGCCCGACAGCGGTGCGGTGCGCACCACGATCTGGCCCGAGGTCTCTCCGTCGAGGCCCTCTTCCTTCCAGCCGCCGCCTGCGAGGTGGCCGTACAGGTAGGAGTCGGAGCCGAGCTCCTCCACGAAGTCGATCTCGACCGGGATGGAGTGCTGCGCGTTCGCGTCGACGACCTCCAGGGATTCCGGACGGAAGCCGAGGATGACCTGGCCGTCGTCTTCCACGGTGAGGTGGGAGATGTGCTCGTCGGAAAGCGGGATGGAGGCGCGGCCGAGCTTGGCCACCTTCTCATTGAGGTCAACGTCGAAGGTGGACAGGTTCATGGCTGGGGAGCCGATGAAGCCTGCGACGAAGACGTTGTTCGGGTGATCGTAGAGCTCACGCGGGGTGCCTACCTGCTGCAGGACGCCGAAGTTGAGCACTGCGATGCGGTCACCCATGGTGAGAGCTTCCGTCTGGTCGTGGGTGACGTACAGGGTGGTCACGCCCATGCGACGCTGCAGGTTCGCGATCTGGGTACGGGTCTGCACGCGCAGTTTCGCGTCCAGGTTGGACAGGGGCTCGTCCATAAGGAAGACCTGTGGCTTGCGCACGATGGCGCGGCCCATTGCCACGCGCTGGCGCTGGCCGCCGGACAGGGCCTTCGGCTTGCGGTCGAGGTACTGGGTCAGGTCGAGGGTCTTGGCTGCCTCTTCCACTCGCTTGTCGATCTCGGCCTTGTCCATGCCGGCGATCTTCAGTGCGAAGCCCATGTTCTCGCGCACGGTCATGTGCGGGTACAGGGCGTAGTTCTGGAAGACCATCGCGATATCGCGGTCCTTGGGGCTGACGTGGGTGACGTCGCGGTCGCCGATGCGGATGTGGCCTTCGTTGGTGTCCTCGAGACCTGCGAGCATGCGCAGCGCGGTCGACTTACCGGAGCCGGACGGGCCGACGAGGACGAGGAACTCCCCGTCCGCGATTTCAAGATTGAGCTTGTCGACACTCGGCGTGGTCGCACCCGGGTAGATGCGCGTTGCGTTGTCGTAAGTTACTGATGCCATGTGGTCCTCCATCGGCAGGTACGTGCCGAACGTTCCGTAGTGGGGATAAGGTACTCCCTTAACCTACCATCTGGAATCACAAGTCCACACTTGCTATGCCATAGCTCACACTCGGGGTACCCCCGTTACGCCCTACCCCCCGGAAGGGGTTAATGTGCGTGATATGTACGCATTTCCCAGCACTTTTATCTATTTGGCATAATCCAAGGTCAACGCGAATTTAAGAGAAAGTTAAGAAATGTTCGTGGTCCCGTGTCTTTAAAGTTTGGGAGGATTTTCTTCGGGGTATTCCCTTTTCCCTGCAGATTCCATATACTCCCGAGTAGAGAAATTCGAAGCAGAGACCCGGCACCTAGAACACGAGGTGCCGGGTTTTTCTTCATCTTCTTAGATTATTTTGAACCAAGGTTGGCCTTAGTTGGTTGGTCCCTCCCCGTTCAGGATCCGCTGCGCGTCCGTGGCGCTCAGCTCGTACCCGTAGAACGTTGAGTAAAATTGCTGGGTCTCCGCGACCAGGTCGACGTCCTCGAACTTCTCGGGGTGGAACAGCTTCGCGGCCCACAGCAGCTGCAACGCCTCCTCCGCTGAGTAGCGGTCCCAATTCGACGTCCCCACCGGGTTCTTCACCACGTTGCCCTGCTTCACTGCAGGCACGTTCGCCAGCGCAGGGTCCTGCACCAGCTTATCGACGCCCTGCTGCGCCTCCGTACCGCCCACAATGATGAAGTCCGGAGCGGCGTCGACAATGTCTTGCGCGGTGACCGTCTTGATGTCCACAACGTCTTCCACCACATTGCGAGCCCCCGTCGCCACAATCCACTCCCCAACCAGCGAGTCCGGCCCGCTGGCCTGCGTCACGTCCTCCCCGCCGACGATGTGCAGCACTTTCGGCTTCTTCTCCCCCGACATGCCGCCCAGGCGGTCGGCGACCATCTTCAGGTTGCGCTCCATGTAGGTCACGTACTCGGTGGCCTTCTGGTCAGCCTCCTCGGTGCCCAGTGCGTTCGCCGTAATGCGTACTGACTTCATCAGCTGCTTAAAGTCGTCAAAGTCGACACGCGCCGCCGGGATCCCCTGCGCCTGCGCCGCCTCAACCTGCTCTTTCGAGGAGGTCAGGAGCATTTCGGGGTTGATCTCTTTCAGCTCTTCCACGTTGAGTCGGGTTCCCGACGCCGGCGTCGGCAACTCCGTGACGTGCGGGTAGATCTTCGTCAGCCACGGCAGCTGCTTCGCTTCCTCGGTGGTGGCCACCAGGGTGTCCCCGCCGCCGAGCATCAGCACGAACTGATTGTTCACGTCCCATGTGTCCGCCATGCGCGTCACCTGCTTCGGCACCCGCACGTCCGTGCCGTCGATGTCCGTGAGCAAGCGGGTGGTCTCCTCCTGGGTGGTGTGGGTCGTTTGCTCGGTTGTATTGTCAGCTGAGTTGTCTGCTGAGTTTTCGGCGGTGCACCCGGTGACCAGCAGTGTTGCGGTCAACAACGTTGCGGCTACGGCGTGGTGACGCATAGGAAAGGACTCCTTCTTCAAGGTTGTGATTACGCCAGCAGTGTACCTATCGACGCCCCCATCCCCGAACCCGCCCCTCCCCCGCACCACATTCCCTCACGCAGTTTCGCCGACCTGGGTTTTTGTCGACGCCCCTTCCCAAAAACTAGGAATGTGGTGTCGTGTCTCGGCGTGCCAGTGCCAAACAACGCAACCGATAACATCTAGCACATTTATGAACTGCGGAAATGCGGAGGCCGGAACTCAAACATGCGTCTCTTGGCACTGAGGCCTCTGTGTACGCACCACATTCCCACCTGGCCGACCTCCGACCTGGGCATTTGTCAACGCCGCTTCCCAAAATCCAGGAATTTGGTGTCAGTCCGTGCTTGGTGCGCACCAAATTCCCTCACACAGTCTCAGCGACCTGGGCTTTTGCCAACGCCGCTTCCCAAAATCCAGGAATGTGGTGTCGTATCTCGGCGTGCCAGTGCCAAACAACGCAACCGATAACCTCTAGCACATTTATGACCTGCGGAAATGCGGAGGCCGGAATTCAAACATGCGTCTCTTGGCACTGAGGCCTCTGTGTACGCACCACATTCCCACCTGGCCGACCCCCGACCTGGGCTTTTGCCAACGCCACTTCCCACCTAGGGAAAATCCAGGAATTTGGTGCGGGGGGGTTAAGCGACAAAATGTGTGCTTTTTTGGATATGGATTCCAGGTCCTGCCTGGGCCTACGGCGGGACAGTGCTCGTTGAATCGGGATTCCCTGCCGTAGACCGGAAGGTCCACCACTTCAGGCGT
>NZ_MLCR01000009.1:0-42043 GCF_001875735.1 Corynebacterium sp. NML120713 | reverse complement strand
AGGCACACATGCGTGAACGCGACCAAGCCAACTCACCCGACGGCCGGCCGAAAGTCTACGACACCGGCATCGACACCGACTTCAACCCCTCCTGGGCCATCCGACACGGCTGGGCAGGACGCTCATAGCCCCAGCACAACACCCCACAACCCACCCATCCCAACCCCTGAAAAAGCACACATTTTGTCACTTAAGTCGACACGCCGAGAAAAGCACACATTTTGTCGCTTAACCCGCTTCAACTGAGGTCCGGATCTGGGGAACAAAGCAAAACAGCCAGTGCAGTGCACTGGCTGTTACTTGTACCCCGTACGGGATTTGAACCCGTGTTACCGCCGTGAGAGGGCGACGTCCTAGGCCGCTAGACGAACGGGGCATTAGGACACAGAACCGAAGTTCTGTAGCTGGCCTACCTGGACTCGAACCAAGAATGACGGTACCAGAAACCGTTGTGTTGCCAATTACACCATAGGCCATTGTTTTTCTTCACTTACAAGACTAAACTATTTCTTTCGTTTTGCCTTGCTCGCTCTGAACAACGATGACTACTATAACCATAAAGCCCAATACGGCACAAATCGCCAGGTCAGGATAGAAAAAGAGGTATCACAAACTATGCGATACCTCTTCACATTCGACTGTGCTTATTCAGCTTCAGGTGCGGTGTACGGGGTCACTTCACGCGCTGCGCGCAGGCGCGCCATCGTCGACTCCTTCCCCAGCAGCTCCATCGACTCGAACAGCGGTGGGGATACTTGCTCACCGGAAATGCCGACACGGAGTGCGCCAAAGGCGACGCGCGGCTTCAACTCCAGCTCTTCGATCAGTGCGGTGTGCAGAGCCTTCTCAATAGACTCAGTAGTCCAGTCATCCTCGGCGACGGCATCTAGGGCAGCGATACCAGCGTCGAGAGGCTCAACAGCGGTGTCCTTGAGGTTCTTCTTCGCCGCCTTCTCGTTGAGCACAAGGTCTTCGTCTGCCGTTACAAGGAACTTCAACAGTCCATACGCATCGGACAGCACTTTGATGCGAGTCTGGACGAGCTCGGCGGCAAGCGCGAATTTCTCCGCCGGGTAGTCAGCTGGGAAGTCTGTGAACTCGGTCAGATAGTCGCGCAGACGCTGTTCAAAGTCTTTCGGTTCGAGCAAGCGGATGTGGTCAGCGTTGATCGCTTCCAGCTTCTTCTGGTCAAATCGTGCGGGGTTGCCAAGCACATCAGAAACGTCAAATGCCTCGACAAGCTGATCAACGCTAAAGATGTCTTCATCGGAGGACAACGACCAGCCCAGCAGTGCGAGGTAATTAATCATGCCCTCAGGGATGATGCCATTGTCGCGGTGGTTGAACAGGTTCGATTCCGGGTCGCGCTTGGAAAGCTTCTTGTTGCCCTGTCCCATCACGAACGGCAGGTGCGCGAACTCTGGTGTGAAGTCGGTGACACCAATGCGCTGAAGGGCCTCGTAGAGAGCAAGCTGGCGTGGTGTGGAGGACAGCAAGTCCTCGCCACGCAGCACGTGAGTAACCCGCATCAGAGCATCATCAACCGGGTTGACCAACGTGTACAGCGGCGCGCCGTTTGAGCGAGCAACCACGTAGTCCGGCTGTGTCTGCGACTTAAAGGTCACTTCACCACGCACCAGGTCGTTCCAGGTCCAGTCTTTGTCCGGCATACGCAGACGCCACACGGGCTTGCGCCCCTCAGCTTCGAACGCAGCAATCTGCTCTTCTGTCAGGTCGCGGTCAAAGTTGTCGTAGCCAAGCTGTGGGTCACGCCCTGCGGCCTTGTGACGCTCCTGCACCTCTTCGTTCGTGGAGTAGGCCGGGTAGACCTCGCCAGCCTCGATCAGCTTGTCCAGGACCTCTTTGTAGATATCCATGCGCCGCGACTGACGGTACGGCTCATGCGGGCCACCGACAAGGACACCCTCATCCCAGCTCAGGCCCAACCACTTCAAGGAGTCAATGATCGCCTGGTAGGACTCCTCGGTGTCGCGGGCTGCGTCGGTATCTTCGATCCGGAAGATCAGCGTGCCGCCACTGTGCCGTGCCTGCGCCCAGTTGAACAGGGCCGTACGCACCATGCCTACATGTGGTGTACCTGTTGGGGACGGACAAAATCGGACTCGCATCGTTGCTGGTTTATTCATGTGCCTAATCGTAGCGCCCTTACACCATCAAGTCGCATATGGCAGGCCTTAATACGGACCGCGCGGCTGCACCTAGTAAAATAGGACCACATGTGTTCAGCCCGCCCTTCCACCGCACCTGACTTCTTGCTTTCCCGAAGCACCGGGTCGGTGCGCACCCAAGGTGCTCAGCAAACGTTTTCAGATGCGTGGAAAGCTATCGCCGCCCTCGAATCCGGCGACGTCAAAATGGTGGTTGGTGCGCTCCCCTTCGACAAAGATACGCCTGCGGCGCTGACAGTTCCGGAATCCATTGTGCGTGAACCTGGCACCCTTGAGCCTCACCCGTATTACCGGGTCGGCCCTGGTGCGCAGCTCCACGCGTCGCTTATCGACGTCGACCCCACCCCGGAAGAGCACCTTCGAAGAGTTGAAGCGGCGGTCTCCACAATCCAGAGTTCCATGCTGGACAAGGTGGTCCTCGCCCGCGCAGTTGACATCGAGTTTGATCCTCCCGTCGACCCTCGCCTCGTCGCTGCGAGACTCATCGACCTTTCCTACACCCACGACGGGTTCATCGCAGACCTCACACCGAGTGGGCGCGTCGGGCACTTCTTCGTCGGCTCGTCGCCTGAAGTCCTGGTACGGCGCAAAGGCAACATAGTAAGCTCGTACCCCCTAGCAGGCTCGGCCGCTCGCGTTCCGCACGATCCAGCAGCAGATGAGGCGAATGGCCAGGCGCTCTACAACTCTGCCAAGGACCGCGACGAGCATGCATACGTGGTCGAGCACATCCGCGGAATCTTGGCACCACTGTGCTCTCAACTCGAGATCCCAGACGGACCCCAGCTGGATAAGACGTCAGAGATGTGGCATCTTGCCACCCCAATCCGTGGCGTGTTGAAGGATCCGGCACCAACCGCCCTCGACCTAGCGCTCCGCCTCTACCCGACCCCCGCTGTATGCGGAACCCCACCCGCCGCAGCGGAGGCGCTCATCACCACCGCAGAGACCGACCGCGGGTTCTACGCGGGCACTGTCGGCTACACCGACAGCAGCGGGGATGGCGAGTACATGGTCGCGATCCGCTGTGCCGAGGTCAACGCCACAGGCACCCAAGCTCGTGCGTGGGCCGGTGGTGGACTCGTCGCCAGCTCTCACCCACAGGAAGAACTCGATGAGACTACGGCCAAGCTGCGCACTATCATGCGCGCGCTCGGCCTTTAGCCCTGTTTAGGCGCGGGCAACCGGGTTAGCCAACGAGCCGATGCCGGGGATCTCAACTTCGATGACGTCACCTGGCACCATTTCAGCGGTTCCCGCAGGCGATCCGGTAGAGATAACGTCGCCCGGCAACAACGTGAACGACTCACTGACCCACTCGACGATTTCTCCGATCGACTTAATCATCTGATTCGAGTTGGAATCCTGCTTCGTCGCAGTCTCCCCATCGTGCGTGAGGTGCGCCTTGATCGGGAGCGAATCGAAGTCGAATCGCTCAAGATCAGTCTCAATCCATGGACCGAGAGGAGCAAATGAATCCATGCCTTTCGCGCGCGCCCACTGCCCATCCGAGAACTGCAAATCGCGAGAACTGACATCATTCATGATGGTGACGCCCCGCACCACCGATTTCCACTGATCCGCCTTCACATTCTTGCACGGCACACCAATCACAAGAGCAAGCTCTCCCTCGAACTCGACGCGGGTAGCAAACTCAGGGATACGGATCGGCGCGCCCGGTCCAACAACGGCTGTAGACGGCTTGATAAAGATAGTTGGCGGCAGATCATCCGCCGTTTGCTGGAAGACTTCCTTCACGTGGTCTGCGTAGTTACGTCCGACTGCCACGATTTTCGACGGTAGCGTCGGCGCAAGCAGCCGCACATCTTCAAGCTTCCACTCTTTCCCGGTGAACTCGGGATCGGTAAACGGCGTGCCTGCAATCGCACGCGCGGTCGTTGCAGCTTCATCAATAACAGCGAAGGTCATGCCTTCGGGTGTAGCAATTCGTCCAAAACGCATAGGGACGAGCATACAACCCCGACGGCCGCACGCCACGTCATTGGTAGCTGACGAACCACGGCCTTGGCTGTACGTCGGTATATGTCTGCTCCGGGCTGAAGGTTGGCGTGTCTTCGTCGATAAAGTTCTTCCACGCCATAAAGAAATCAGGGCTCAGCCCTTGACGCAGTACGTTCCACGTGTCGAACTTCTGCTCAGGTACGCCGTGCCCATCCGCATGAAGCACCCACGCGAGTTCTGGCTGATCGGTGCGGATGTTCTCGCGGTCCGGGTACATGTCCAGACGGAATTGATGCAGAATCAGCATCTTCTGCGGCAGTTTATGTTCCCGGACCATGTTCGCGAGCCAGTCGGCGACCGCGTTAATCTCCCCAGAGGTTGCCGAGCCGATTCGGGACAGCGGCTGCTCGCCGGGATTCAACTTCCACTCTGCATCAAGGGCTAACCCCACATTGGGCCGAAACAGGAGTTCCTCATAGAGTCGAGCTTGGTGGAGGAAATCCCCTTGGCCAGGCTGAAGGTCGAGCACCGCGTATCCACCGGCCTCTGTAATCGCGTCAATGTACGGTACGAGGTCTTCAATCGCCGTCTCGTTGGAGTAATCCCCATCCACGCCTGGCGATTGAGAAGCCACCGTGACAATGATCTCGAATGCCGGAATGACCGGTTCGCCGTCCAACGGTTGATACTTCTGCGCGTACTCCTTTGCAAGCTGCGCCGCCTCCGCTGGCGGCTGCTCGCCCATGACGCCGAGGGCTGGACCCGATGGGTGCCCGTACAGCGCGATCATACGGCGACCTGGGAAGACCAGACCACCGCCACCGGGAAGTTCACCGTGCGTCGCAAGCGTGATCTTGTCCCGGTAGGCATCGGTGCTGCCCCACTGACGCCCAAGCGCGATCGTATCCTGCTCGAGGACCGTGCGCATCGAGTCCGAACTCACTCGCGGATCCGGAAACTGCAAAACCTCGAGGTTCGCACCCGCCGCCCGCGCAGACACCGCCGCGCCGAGCGATGTCTCCTCCGTCACCAAGATCGGCGGAAGCGTGAGGGCTGCAGGTTGCTGCGGCTGCGAGGCCGCAACCGCAGCAATATCGCGCTCTGGGCTTCCGACTTCTAGCGGATCCACGCCCGCATCCCGCGATGGTGTGATGATCTCTGTAGCCCCGAGGCGTTCAACTTCCGCGTCAACAGCCTCTTCCGCGCCCGGCCAACGCACCAACAGTGGGACGCCACGTTCCAGCGCAATTGCAGCGCCTATTAGCTGCGACTCTCTGGTTTTGTCGGCGACGACGACAGCCTCCGAAGCGGGATACAACCGCTTGGAAACTTCCACACCCGTGCCGTCGGGGTCCTGCACAACCTCCGCACCGGACATCTCTAAGGCTTGTGCGTCCTGAATCCCGTTTCTGGCATCACCGGATGAGCATGCGCTCAAGCTCGCGATTGCGACGCCGAGGGCAGCCAGGACACTACTTACACGATGCCGGGTTGAAGCCGTCTTCAATGTCTCCCGCCTTTCCTACACGGAGGTTCTGTTTGAATCTGGACTCAACCCTACGTGGCTACTTCAGCGTGGCGGCAATCCGGTCGCCGACCTCCGTTGTCACGATAGCTGCGCCATCGCGGCTTGCTACTTCCTTCTCGACGGCCACTTCAATCTTCTCGGCGTTCCCCTCATCCCCAAGGAAGCGCAGCATCATCGCGACGGAAAGAATCATCGCGCACGGATCTGCGATCCCTTTGCCCGCAATATCAGGTGCAGAACCATGGACAGGCTCAAACATCGATGGCGTGACCTTTGCCGCGTTAATGTTGCCAGAAGATGCGAGGCCAACACCGCCTGCAACCGCACCCGCGAGATCAGTCAGGATGTCACCAAACAAGTTGTCCGTCACGATGACGTCGTACTGCGCCGGGTCGCTGACCATGTAAATGGTCGCCGCGTCGATGTGGTGATAGTTCGTCGTGACGTCCGGGAATTCCTGCGCAACCTGGTCGAAAACCCGCTGCCACAGGCCACCCGCATTGACCAGGACGTTGGTTTTGTGCACCAGGGTGAGCTTCTTGCGGCGCTGCTGTGCGAGTTCGAATGCATACCGCACGACACGTGCAACGCCGTAGTAGGTGTTTTGGGAGACCTCGGATGCAACCTCGTGCTCGGTACCTGCACGCAGCGTGCCGCCATTACCGGCGTAGAGGCCTTCGGTCCCCTCACGAACAACAACGAAATCAACATCGCCCGGCTGCGCGAGCGGCGAGGTCACGCTCTGATACAGGCGCGACGGACGCAGGTTAACGTAGTGGTCCAGCTTGAAGCGCAATGGCAACAGCAGCCCACGTTCGAGCACCCCGGCGGGAACTTTACGAGGATCCCCGATTGCACCAAGCAGAATCGCGTCGTGTTCACACAACGCCTCGAGGTCGCCGTCGGTAAGCAGCTCGCCGTTGCGCAAGTATCGACGCGCACCAAGATCAAACTCTGTGGTCTCGACGTCGGAGCGAACAGCATGCAGGACCTTGAGCCCCTCTGCCATCACTTCGGGGCCGATGCCATCCCCGCCAATAACAGCAACCTTCATTTTTGGGATTCCTTTCTCACCAGACGGACAGTGCGCTTAGTGTAACACTGTCCGCCCGTGACGGAACCTCCTTTAGGAATCTAAATCGAGCTGGATCGAAGTGGCGTCGATAGACTGCGCAATCTGCTCTTCGAGCTGCTCTGGGACTTCCTTATCGACGCGCAGAATCAGCACCGCACCGTCACCCTTCGTGGTGCGGGTCAGTGCCGCTGCATCAATATTGATGTCGTAGGCGCCGAGCTGCGAGCCAACCTTACCCAGCGCGCCAGGCACATCGGTGTAGCGGAAGAACAGGTTACGGCCTTCCGCACGCATGTCGACGCCACGGCCATTGATGCGGACAATCTTCTCGACGCCCTCCAGGCTGGTCAGCGCACCCGTCACAGTGGCAGTCTGCCCCTCAGCACCGACAGCCTGCACCTCGAGGGCGCTACGGTGCGTCAGCGCCTCAGTTTCCGTCTCGACCGTGTACGCAAGCCCGCGTGCCTCCGCGATTGCGGGAGCGTTCACAAATGTCACCTGCTCATCCACGATCCCGGAGAACAATCCTCGCACGGCGGACAGACCCAGCAGGCTGACGTCTTCCGTAGACAGTTCGCCACGTGCCGTGATCTTTAACGAAACAGGCGCTTCCTCCAGCAGCTTGCCAGCCAGCAAGCCAAGCTTGCGCGCCAACTCGAGCCACCGAGCGACCTCCTCGCCGGCATTGCCACCAGCAACGTTGACAGCATCAGCGACGAACTCACCAGCCAGTGCCTTCAACACAGAATCCGCAACATCAGTGCCCGCGCGGTCCTGCGCCTCAGCCGTGGATGCGCCAAGGTGAGGCGTTACGACAACCTCCTCAAGTTCAAACAACGGCGAATCCGTGCAAGGTTCGGTTGCATATACGTCAAAACCAGCGCCACGGATGTGGCCCGACTTGATGGCGTCGGCAAGCGCCTGCTCATCCACGAGCCCGCCGCGTGCCGCATTGATAATGATCTGCCCCGGCTTCGACTTAGAAAGCAGATCCGCATTGAACATGCCTGCGGTTTCTTTCGTCTTCGGCAAGTGGATCGTCACAAAATCTGCACGAGCCATCAACTCCTCAAGCTCTACGAGCTCAACGCCCATTTGCGCAGCACGTGCTGGGTTAGCGTATGGGTCGTACGCAATGATCGTGGCCTCGAACGCAGACAAACGGTGTGCGAACAGCTGGCCAATGTGGCCGAAGCCGACAATGCCAACGGTCTTGCCAAAGATCTCGGTGCCTTTGAACGCTGAGCGCTTCCACTCACCATCACGCAACGTGGCATCAGCTGCTGGAATCTGGCGGGCGGTAGAAAGTAACAGTGCGATTGCATGCTCACAGGCTGAGTGAATATTCGAGGTTGGGGCGTTCGCAACCATCACGCCGTGCTCGGTCGCCGCCGGAATATCAACGTTGTCAAGACCGACGCCAGCGCGTCCGATGATCTTGAGGTTTGTACCTGCTTCGATCACCTCACGATCAACCGTCGTTGCGGAGCGGACAAGGAGCGCGTCCGCGGAGGGGACTGCTGCTAGCAGCGCCTCACGGTTTGGGCCATCTACCCATTGGACATCCACCGCCTCGCCAAGTGCGTCAACGGTTGACTGGGAGAGTTTATCGGCGATGAGGACAACAGGTTTCGACATAAGAATGGGGTCTCCTGAGAATCAAATAGTGTGGGTACCCCGAACACCTTAATCGGTCAACTACGGGTTGTCCTGCGGTTAGCTTCATACTTTTCTTCCGCTTGGGAAATCCTGCGCGATAACTCGTCGCTAGTCCCGAAATCCGTGCCAAGTGCGACGAGCGGACCATTCGCGAGCCCAGCAAGGGCGAACAGCGTATCAAAGGATGCCCTCGGGTCCGGTTCATCCACAACGACGACCTTGGCCCCGAAACTGCGAGCATTCGCAATCGCTGCAATCGAAGTATTCGACGTCGCCACAACGAGCGGTGCCATATCAGCATCCCTCCGCGAGAGAATCGGGAACGGCTTTGCCTGGGCCCCCTTCATGACCACGGGGTCTGCCCACGCTGCACGCAGCCATGTAGGCTCGCGCGAGCGCAACTTCGCCACCTCCCGCGCAGCGGACCCTGGCGAAGAAATCAACCGTTCCTCAAACATCAGCGATGTCATCGGCCCCAAAGCACCCCGCCCACCCGGGTCGCGGTACACACGCATCCGTCCAGTGGTTTGCGCCAGCGGCACGTCTCCGACCGTGAGCACCGTGTAAGTGTGCAAGCGCTCGGTTTCCTGCAGGATCTCATTATGACGATCTGGGTCGTAGACCAGCATCGGGGCGTGTGCCACAACAGCAATCGAGGCGGCTCGCAACTGCGCTTCCACCGACGTGTCCGACACCACCAGTGTTTCCGAAACACGGAAGAAATGCTGCAGCGATGCAATGCCGGTGCGATCCGCTAACACCACCGGATGCTGCTCAAACATCGCGGACACGTGGCGCGATTGATTCACCTTCCTTGCCTCCCCCAGCGGCCCCAGTTGTTGCTCTGGTGAGCAAGCAGCAAGCAGCGTTGCCACGCTCAATACTGCGAGGCAACGCTGCTTTACTCGTCCGTAGTTAATCCTCTTCGCCTTCCGGCTCTTCCTGCTCTACGTCGGGCTCTTCAACCTCAGGTTCCTCGGTAACTGGGTCAGGCTCTGCTTCAGACTCGAGTTCTTCGGAGAAGTCAACCTCAGACTCTAGTTTGCCGTCGATATCGCGGATCACTGCTTTATCCAGTGCATACTCAACGATGCCAACGAAGCGCTCACGACGGTCTGCCAAGAACTCCGTCCACTGCGAATTCAGCAGGTAGATCGGCGTCATCTCGTGGCCTTCGAGGACTTCATCAAACTCGTCGTCATCCATCAGCGACTTCGACTGCAGTCGCGGAATGTAGCGCTTCGGCTGGTTATCCTCAATGAGCACGTCCGTGCGCTTGCCCATCGGCGTGCGGTTTAGCACTGACTGCGCCACAACTGGGTCTGCGCCGATATCGTCACAGAACGCAGGCGGGAACACGGTATTGAAGTATGGCTGAAGCTCCGCGAACGTCTCGCGGTTGAACGGCTTCCCCGTCCTCCAGTCGAGGGCACCACGCGCCATCAACAATGCGTACAAACCACGGTAGACACCGCTTTCCTCTGTCGCGGTAAGCAGACGAGATTCCGCAAACGTCGCGTCCGACACCGTACGCGGCGTCGCGTCGGTCTCCTGCAGAACCCACGGGGTGACCTCGGTAACGTCAAGACCCGCACGGATAGTCGGGGCGTGCGCACCGTAGAGCTCGCCGAAGACACCCGACCAGTACCAGCGGTTGAGACGGTCCTTCGACTCCTGGCTGTGGTCCCACTGCGGGTGCTCCGCCAGACGCGCCAAGATAGTAGCCAATGGAACGATCTGGGAGGTATACGGCACCTGGTCCACGCTCAAGATGCAGCGCTCAGCCATAAACTCGGCCGCTGCCTTGAACGCATCCGCCATTTCCTGCGCATGCTGGCGATAGTCGTTGAGCGAGAGGTTCAAAATATCGCCGCGGTGACCGACTGCATGCCCATGACGGCTGGTCAGCAGGAGCGACATTGCACGGAGGAACTCGATGCGCCCGATGTCATCCAAGGCTGGGTACTCGCGCAACTGCTTTTCGACGCCCCGCCAATGCTCAGCAAGCAGGAAATCTGGATCCTGCGTAGCGAACATAGCCGTCAACAGTTCGAAGACGTCCATCTGAACACCAGCGGAGTTTGCGTGTGCAAAAATCTGTCCAACGCCGATCTGCGAGGTTTCCCGGTCAATGCGGATCACTGGAACGTCGTACGCCGGCATCCAGCGCATAACTTCGTTCAGGAACTGCTTGACTGCTGCGCGCATCTCGTGGTCTTCGGCATCGGCTGCCATGTCGAGCAGCAAATCATTGCCCTCTTTCCAGAGCAGCAGCGACACAGGCACGACCCCGTGCTTCAGCATGTCTTCACGGCTCCGAATACCTTCCGGAATATCTGGGCCGAAGTGCGAACGAATTTGGCCTTCTTCGTCGACGGCGAAGACCGCTTCTACCGGCATTGGGTCGGCAGAAACAGCAGTACGCACATCCACAAAGAACCGACGGTGAATGCGGCGACCGAGGAAGTCTACGGTCGGGACAATGCCGTCGCCCTTGAAGGCGTGGTACAGCGATGTCAGGCGCTGCTGGCCGTCGAGAAGCAACAACCCTGGGTGCGGTTCTTTGACGCTGAGCTCAAGCCCTTCGAGCGGGCGTGGACGGAAGCGCATCGGCGTACCACGGGTGTCCAATGCAAGGAACGAGCCGATTGGATAGCCGCGCAAGACCGAGGTGACCAGGGTACGAATGCGGTCGACGTCCCAGATGTATTCGCGCTGAAAATCGGGAAGCTGAAGCTCTCCACGCTCAGCTCGCGCGAAGAGGTCCTTGAGTGAATAGCTTGGTGTAGTAAAACCCATAAGTCATACTTTAGAACAGAATTAACAAACATTCTCGTGGCCACGGTGCTCAGGCAGTTCAACCTGGATCGTGGAATGCTCAATACCCAGCTCACGCAGCACTTTTTGTGCACTGTCAAGTATGCGTGATGCTTTCTGCCCAGGGTGCTTCACCACATGGACTGTCGCTAGAACGGACACCCCATCAAGCGACCACAAGTGCAAATCGTGGATATCCACCACGCCATCGATAGCACGCAGTGCTGGTTCGACACTCTCCACATCGAACCCAGGAGGGACCTGCTCCAGCAACACCTGCAGTGAGTGGCGTAGCAGCGACCACGCGCGCGGCAACACCAACGCCGCAATGAGGAAGGAAGCAATAACATCCGGCAGCTGGCTGCCCGTCAACGCAATTACCGAACCAGCAACGAGCACCGCCACCGAACCAAGCATATCCACCAACACATGTAAAAACGCCCCTTCGACGTTGACGGAGTTTTCTCGCTGACTATGCAGCACCCAAGCTGAAATTGCGTTCGCCACAAGGCCTATCACGGCGATAACCATCATCGGGCCCGTGTCGATTTCAGTAGGCGTGGAGATACGCCGAATTGCTTGCACCACGATCCAGATCGAAATAAGCAGCACCGTCAGCGCGTTTACCGCAGCCGCAAGCACTTCAACACGACGGTAACCGTAGGTGGCCTTGACTGAGGCAGCACGCTTACCTATTACCACAGCGATCACCGCGATGATCAGTCCCGCTGCGTCCGACAGCATGTGCATAGCGTCTGCCATCAGCGCCATCGAGCCGGTAAGCCAGCCGCCAATGAGCTCCGCGAAGAAAACTACACTGGTAACTCCCAACGCAATCAGCAGGGCGTGTAACGGCGCATCGCCTACATGATCATGGTCGTGATCGTGATCGTGGGCGTGTTCGTGGCTATGCAACATGCCGTGATTCTAGTTCACGTTTGAATATCGGCCAAGCGGACAGCATCGGAAGCAACCAAAACATTATTTGCTAGCCTTGACGAAAAAGAAAGGAATCACGTGACTCAGCAACCGCACGAAACCCCGAACAATCCCCCACTCGAGATTCCGGAGGAGCGACGCCACCTCCCTGCCCCATCCGAGCCAACACCAAGCAACGGTAGCTGGTGGAAATGGCTCCTCGGTATCGTTGTTTTCCTCATTCTCGCCTGGCTGCTCTGGTCGCTGTTCGAAGGTGGCCAGACTGAAGAAGAATTCAACAACACCACCCCGAGTGTTACGGCGACCGAAACCGTTGACGTCACCACCACGATGACCGAAGACACCACGGAAACGGTTGAGCCTGCAACTTCGCCAAGCTCGGAGGGCGCAGAGCCGACGGCGCAGGAAGAAATCACTACGACAGTAAATCTCAACGACATCATCAGCGAATCGCCTGAGTCCGAGGCAACACCGGCGCAATAACCCAGAACCGAAAAACTGGGAGGAACCTTCTGCAGGTCCCTCCCAGTTTTTCATCTACGAGATCTTAAGCGGTCTCGTTGAGTGGGTTCTGTACCCAGCTCATCATCGAGCGCAGCTCCGCACCAGTCTTCTCGATTGGGTGCGAGGAGGCCTTGGCACGCAGATCCTCCAGCTTCTTGTTGCCGTGCTTCACGTTTTCAACAAGGCGCTTGGTAAAGGTGCCGTCCTGGATATCACGCAGCACGTCACGCATGCGCTCCTTGACGCTCTCGTCGATGAGGCGTGGCCCTGACAGGTAGCCGCCAAATTCAGCGGTGTCAGAGATGGAGTAATTCATGTTCGCGATTCCACCTTCGTAGATCAGGTCCACGATCAGCTTCATCTCATGCAAGCACTCGAAGTACGCCATCTCCGGCTCGTAGCCAGCCTCAACCAGCACGTCGAACCCAGTCATGATGAGGTCCTCCAGACCACCGCACAGCACCGCCTGCTCGCCGAACAGGTCGGTGACGGTCTCCGCCTCGAAGGTCGTTGGGATGACACCCGCGCGTGCACCGCCGATTGCAGCAGCGTACGAGAGCGCCAGGTCGCGACCGTTGCCCTCAGGATCCTGATCGACGGCGATCAGACAGGGGACGCCCTTGCCCTCAATAAAGGTGCGACGAACCAGGTGCCCTGGCCCCTTCGGCGCAACCATGCCGACGATAATGTCATCTGCCGGCTGAATCAGGTCAAAGTGGATGTTCAGACCGTGGCCGAAGAACAGCGCGTTGCCAGCTTTCAGGTTTGGCTCAATATCGTTGCGGAAGATCTCCGCCTGGGAGGTATCCGGAGCCAGCAGCATGATGACGTCCGCCCATGCGGTAGCGTCAGCGTTGCTCTTGACCTCGAACCCGGCTTCCTTCGCCTTCTCTGCACTCTTCGAGCCTTCACGCAGGCCGATGACAACCTCGACGCCGGACTCACGCAGGTTCTGCGCGTGCGCGTGCCCCTGCGATCCGTAGCCGATTACTGCAACCTTCTTTCCCTGGATGATGGACAGGTCTGCATCCTGGTCGTAAAACACTTCAATAGCCATTGGTCGGCTCACCTTTCTGTATGCGTATGGAGAAATATATCGGAGTTGGTGGCGTCGCACTTAGGATTGCGATGCCATTGTTTCGGCGCCGCGCGAAAGCGCGACGTCACCGGAACTCGCCAGTTCGCGAATTCCGAACGGCTCAAGCACGTCGAGCAGCGCCCGGAGCTTCGCCGGCGTACCCGTCGCCTCAATCACGAGGGATTCGGGTGAGACGTCGACGACGCGAGCGCGGAAAATATTGGCGGCATCCACGACCTGTGGCCTGTTGCCGTTATCTGCACTCACCTTGACCAGCATCATCGAGCGGGCCACCGTGGCATCGTCGTCAAGCCTCTGGACTTTCACCACCTGGACGAGCTTGTTGAGCTGCTTCTGAATCTGCCCAACCGAATGCTCGCTGGCGTCGACAACAATGGTCAGCCGGTTGATACCTTCCGTCTCTGTGCTCGCAGACACAAGCGAGACCATGTTGTAGCCACGGCGCGTAAACAGAGCGGATACGCGCGTGATGATGCCATCGACATCTTGCACAAGCACCGACAACCTGTGCCGGGTGATTGTTTGCACTGGTGCCATCTTAGTTCGCTCCCTCTGTCTTATCTTCGAGTGTCGTCAACACTTCATGAATTGCCTCTGGGGTCTCGGCCGCCGATTCCTCCATGTCGAAGAATGGCCGCATCCCGAGTGCGTACTGCATGTCCGAGTTCGATGCACCCGCGGCGACCATCGGCCACACCTGCGCGTCCTCACCGACGATGAACTCGACAACAACAGGCCGATCGTTGATGCCACGCGCCCACTCAATCGCGGGGACGACGTCCTCTTCCTTCGTAACGCGAATCGCTTCTGCTCCGAGCGCCTCAGAAAGCCTCACGAAGTCAGGGACGTAGGTCTCTTCCCCACCGAGCTTGGTGTGCGAGTAGTTACCTTCATAAAACAGCGTTTGCCACTGACGGACCATCCCAAGGTTGCCGTTGTTAATCAGGCAAACCTTGATCGGCAGCCCTTCCATCGCTGCGGTGGTAATTTCCTGATTCGTCATCTGGAAACAGCCATCGCCATCAACAGCCCAGACTTCCTTGTCCGGCATCGCGGCCTTCGCGCCCACTGCTGCAGGCACCGCGTAGCCCATGGTTCCCGCGCCACCAGAGCTCAGCCAATGACGAGGCTTATCGAAGTCCAGGAACTGTGCGGACCACATCTGATGCTGACCAACGCCTGACACGTAGATGGCGTCCTTACCGACGGTCTTCGACAACGTCTCAATCACGAACTGCGGGGAAAGCTTCCCGTCTTCCTGCTTATCGTAGCCACGCGGGAACCGCTCCTGGAGATCCTGGAGCCGTTCCAACCAGGCATCCATTTTTGGAGCCGGAACATTCGGCGAGCCAGTAAACGCCGCCGTCAGCTGGGCAAGCACCTTCTTCGCATCACCAACGATTGGCACATCAACCGGACGGATCTTCCCGATCTCAGCAGGATCGATATCCGCATGGATCGTGTCCGCATGTGGTGCGAAGGTATCAACATCGCCGGTTACGCGATCGTCGAAGCGTGTACCGATCGCAATCAAGAGGTCGGCTTCTTGCAACGCACCCACAGCTGGCACGGTGCCGTGCATACCCGGCATACCCATGTAGCACGGATGGTCCTGCGGGAAGGCACCCAGCGCCATCAATGTGGTCACCACCGGAATACCCGTCGCTTCCACAAGCTCAAGCAGTTCCTTATTCGCCGCTGACTTAACGACGCCACCACCGATATACAGCACCGGTCGTTTCGCTTGCGAGATCCTCTCCGCAGCCGTCACCACCTGCTCGTTGAGAGGCTCATTGGCCGGAACGTATCCGGTTTCCAACAGTTTCGGCGACCACGAGAACTCCATGAGCTGCGCCTGGATATCCTTCGGGATGTCCACGAGCACCGGCCCCGGGCGGCCACTGGACGCGATGTGGAACGCAGTTGCAAGCACGCTCGGAATCTCATTGACGTCCGTGACCATGATGTTGTGTTTCGTAATAGGCATGGTGATCCCACGAATATCCGCCTCCTGGAACGCATCCGTTCCAATCATCGACGAACCTACCTGCCCTGTGATGGCGACAATCGGAACTGAGTCCAGGTATGCGTCACCGATCGGCGTGACAAGGTTTGTGGCCCCCGGCCCGGAAGTGGCGATGCACACGCCTACCTTTCCGGAAGCAACCGCGTACCCTTCTGCGGCGTGGCCTGCACCTTGCTCATGGCGAACCAGCACGTGTCGCAGCTTCTCAGCTGCGAAGAGTGCGTCGTAGAGAGGAAGAACCGCGCCACCGGGGAGGCCAAAGACAATCTCGGTACCTAGCTCCTCAAGACTGCGAACGACAGCGTCGGCTCCGGTGATGAGCGGCACGGTGCGCTCATCACCAGGCTGCGTCGATGCATTCGTCGGGGGCTTGTGTGAAGCAACCACGATGTCGAGCTCCTTAGTGTTTCTTTAACAACAACCATCGAATCAGATCTAAAACAAAAGCCCCCGACCAAGCCGTGTGGCTGTCGAGGGCGCTTGAGTTCGCGACTGTCTAGGCAAGCAGTCCGCTACGGCAAGCGCCGGGCGGAATAAGAATGACTAGTACGCGCGAAATGATCATGAGTTGAATCATACACATTCCACAGCGAAATGTGAGGGATTCGGATTATTATTCAAAAATTATGCCGTTGTCATACATTGCCGAACAGATTTGGCGCTGGTTCGCTGAGACAGGAATCAATCTCGCGCTCCTGCTCACAATCGCATTTTTAGTACCGCGAGCTGGCCGTTTCTTGAACCGTCACGCTGAGCGGCAAGTCAAGGAGTCCGGCGAAACCGATGAGGCGAAAAGTCGCTTAGCCATCGTGGGCGTAGGCGTCTACATCGCCCAGATGATTGCCTACTTCTTGATTTTCGTCTTCGCGCTCCAACAACTCGGATTCTCGCTCGCGGGTGCCGCAATCCCTGCAACGGTCGTTTCAGCAGCAATCGGTTTTGGTGCGCAGAACATCATCGCGGATTTCCTTGCAGGGTTTTTCATCCTCACTGAAAAGCAGTTCGGCGTCGGCGACTATGTCGCGTTCCAGGGCAACGGCATCGATGTTTCCGGCGATGTCATCCAGATCACGATGCGTGCTACCCAGATCCGCACGATTGAGCAATCGACTATCTCTATCCCGAATTCGACAGCAAGAATCTGCATCAACCAATCCAACTACTGGTCAAGCGCGGTCGTCGTCATTCCAGTTCCCCTCCTGGGGTCAACGTCTGCGGAAGACGCACTGCAAAGAACTCAAACCGCGGCGCAGCGGGCGCTTGCCCAACCCGACATTGCCGACGCCACCATCGACGACGTCGTAGTACAACCTGCAATAGCAGTCAATGCCCCGGCCACAGTCGGAAGCTCATGGACCATTGATATGCGCGTGATGGTTCGGACCCAACCACTCATGCAGTGGATGGTCGAGCGCGCGATTCGCATGGCAATCCTCGACGAATTCTGGAACGAGTACGGCGCTGCGACCACATTCGAGGGCGCGCTCGTGCAAAGTCTGGAGCAGCCGACAAAGCACTTCAACGCTCAACCGACCACCGAGCGGATACCCGCCGCTTCCACACAGCCGCAAGCACTGCCCGCAGCCACTCCGATCCCGGATCCGGCCGCCATCGACGATTCAAACGACGCTGATGAAGATACGCCGGAGCCAACACGCGTATTCCGTGGCATCATGCGGCTCTCCACGGCTTTTCTCCTTGCAGGGTTCGCCGTCTTGCTCATTGTTCGTGGTCTCATGCTGCAGCCAGCGGAGGAAAGTAACGCAAACTCCGGTGTCTGGGCACCGCCTGCCCGGCCGACGATAACCTCGAGCACACCTACCCCGGCGCCTCATGAGGAAAGTCCCGTACTCGACACCAGCACCGCCGAACCGACGTTCACCGAGACCACCGAATCGGTTACGCCTACAACCACAACCACTACAAGCGAATCATCTGAATGGACGTCGGAAACCACCACGCACGAGCGCGCCACACCAACGGCGACGCCAACGGTAACGGAGGAAACGGTTACGGGCGAAGCGGACGTCGATAAGGAGCAACTCCCGCAGCAGTAAGAGGATTGGCTAGCATAACGTGCATGACTGACTCGTCCACCACTTTTCGCCCCAGCAAACAACACGTCATCGCGCTTGTCCTCATGACAGGCATCGCACTGATCGGTATTTCCTGGGCCCCGCTCATTCTGGGTTGGCTGCTGCTCATTCCGCTCGCGTGGCTGCTCTGGATTTTCACTGCCTCAACCACAATCAGCGAACAGGGCATCGCACTGCGGTACGTAGTGAAACCGAACGTCACCATCGCGTGGTCAGATTTGTCGGGGATTGCATTTCAGGGGGCTCGGGCGAAGGCCACAACCCAGGACGGAAAATCTTACACAATGCCTGGTGTGACCTTTAATATGCTGCCGGAACTCGCCGAGGCATCCCGCGGCCGTATCACGGACGTGATTACACAAGCACAAGAAGCCGCCGACGGAAAATACGAAATCATCAACAAAGACGGCAATAAAGTACTAATGTCGCGAGAAGCCTACGACGAATATGTCAAGGCACACCCCGATCTGCCCGGGCCACGGCCCGAGCCCGCGCCACGAACAAAGGAGTAAGCCGTGATCCCTCTTCGCTCACGAGTCACCACCATTGGCCGGCAAGCTGCAGGTGCCCGCGCGCTATGGCGAGCAACCGGTACGGAAGAAAATGAGTTCGGCAAGCCGATCGTGGCCATTGTCAACTCGTATACACAGTTCGTGCCGGGCCACGTGCACCTCAAAGAGGTCGGAGAAATCGTGGCGGAAGCCGTACGTGCCGCCGGGGGTGTGCCAAAGGAATTCAACACCATCGCCGTCGACGACGGCATCGCCATGGGGCATTCCGGCATGCTCTACTCCCTGCCCAGTCGTGAAATCATCGCGGATTCAGTGGAGTACATGGTCAACGCCCACACCGTCGACGCCATGGTGTGCATTTCCAACTGCGATAAAATCACACCGGGCATGCTCAACGCATCCCTGCGCCTGAACATCCCGACGGTCTTTGTCTCCGGCGGCCCAATGGAGTCCGGTAAGCCGATCAACGTTGGTGGCGTCGAAAAGCCAGCCTCCGACCTTGTTGACGCCATCGCGCTCTCCGCGAACGAGGCCGTCTCCGACAGCGAACTCGACGCCATCGTCGAAGGCGCTTGCCCCACCTGCGGATCATGCTCGGGCATGTTCACCGCAAACTCCATGAACTGCCTCACCGAAGCCCTCGGGCTTTCGCTGCCTGGCAACGGCACCACCCTGGCGACGCACACCGCACGGCGTGAACTCTTCGAGAAAGCCGGCACTACCATCGTTGACCTGTGCAACCGCTACTACGGCAAGGGCGACACCTCTGTACTCCCGCGTGAGATCGCAACCGTGCACGCTTTCCGCAACGCGATGTCCCTCGACATGGCCATGGGCGGGTCGACCAACACGATCCTGCACATCCTGGCCGCCGCGCAGGAAGGTGAAGTCGACTTCTCACTCACAGATATCGACGACCTCTCCCACCGCATCCCATGCCTCTCTAAAGTCGCACCCAACGGCACTGCTCACGTTGAAGACGTGCACCGCGCCGGGGGTATCCCCGCTATCCTGGGCGAACTCCACCGCGGTGGCCTGTTGCACGAAGACGTCCACTCAATCGTCTACGCCTCCCTCGACGAGTGGCTCAACGAATGGGACATCCGCGGCACCGGAGCGTGCGACGAAGCTATCGAACTGTTCCACGCCGCACCTGGCGGTACACGAACCACGCAGGCGTGCTCGCAATCCGCGCGCTGGCCGAGCCTGGATACCGATGCCGTTCGCGGTGTGATCCACGATGTCGATCACCCGTTTACTTCCGATGGCGGATTGGTCGTCCTGCGTGGCAACCTTGCCCCGGACGGCGCAATCCTCAAGACCGCGGGCGTCGAAGAGGGCCTCTGGGAGTTCTCGGGGCCAGCGCGAGTCGTGGATTCGCAGGAACAGGCAGTTTCGATGATTCTCGCCCACGAAGTGCTCGAGGGTGAAGTCGTCGTCATTCGTTACGAAGGCCCTGCGGGCGGTCCTGGCATGCAGGAAATGCTCCACCCAACGTCATTCCTGAAGGGCGCTGGCCTAGGCACCAAGTGTGCGCTGATCACCGACGGCCGCTTCTCCGGCGGCACGTCAGGCCTGTCTATCGGGCATATTTCGCCTGAGGCTGCCCACGGTGGGCTCATCGGACTGATCGAAAACGGTGACACCATCTCGATTTCGGTCTCGCGGCGCGAGCTCACTCTCGATGTTGACGAAGCTGTTCTGGAAAAGCGCCGTGAAGCAATGGAAGCCTCCGAACACCCGTGGACACCGAATCGTGTCCGCGAAGTGTCGAAGGCTCTCAAGGTGTACGCCAAGATGGCGACATCCGCAGATAAAGGCGCCGTTCGCCAACTCGATTAACGAGTAGTGGTGGTTAGGCCAGTGGGTTCACCCCGGTGCCGAACCACCACAAGGCGCCCGCCGCTGCCAATCCGAGGATCGCGAAGACCCAGGAACTTGCCAGTGGTCGGCGTGCCCACGAACGGGTTGCGTCGACGCCGTACAAGCCAGGGCCAGTGAACTGCAGCGCGAGCACTACTCCGAACAGTACCGCCGCCAAGACAGTTACGGGCTCCCACTCAAACACGTTCACACCCACACCGCTCACGACGATGCTGTGGATGACCGCAAAGCCAGTAACGGCAATCCCCACCATTGCCGCCGCCGGCGCCAACAGCCCCAACAGCAGGAACACACCTGCTGCAAGCTGGAGCGTTGGCAGCACAATTGCCAGGCCGTCAGTAAACGCGTAGCCCTGCGCAGCAAACTCCGATTCCAAGCCGCCGATTCCAGCAGAGTTACCGAGACGGAAGAACACTGCGATCGACTGCAGAACGAGAATTAGCCCAACCGTCAAGCGTACGAGCAGCAGACCAAAGTCAAGCGTGCCACGCTTTGCCTGTACGACCTTAGCCTCCTCCTCTTGAGCGGAATCAGCTACCAGATCCGCGCCCGCGTAGGTAGTGGGCGCTGGGTCAACCACGTTGCTCGTGATGACCGTTTCAGTCACGGGAGCAGCGCCGAAGCTGCCTGGAGCGTCAGCGTTCGGAAACACCTCGGTCGGGGCGGCCTTCCCCGTCATCGAGTAGATTCCTTTCGTCGAGTCATCTCCAGCCGATCCCTGAAAGTCGGGAACGCCATCGAGACCACCAAAATCCTCGGGCGTAGCATCTCGCAAGTTTTTCTCAGTCATGCCTAGCAATCTAGAACAATTCTGCCCAATTCCGAGGCTGTGAACCGGCGCGCCATCAAACTTCTTGAGCGAAAAGACGCAGCTCCCCCTCTACACACCCCCGCAAGCGAATGAGTCACAGCAAATTAGGTTGAAAACTGTTGTATTCACTAACATCTCATCACATGCATCGATTCAGCTGGCTTGATGAACACGACACTGAAATTTGGCTCACCATGTGGGCGATGATCTCGTGGATCCCCGCCCGCCTCGACGAGGCACTGAAAGCCAATGAAAGCATGAATCTTTCTGATTACCTCGCCCTGGTAGAGATCGCACAAGCCGATGACCAGAGGATCACAATGAGCCAACTTGCGAAAGCGACGCAGATGTCAGCTTCTCGCCTCTCACACATCGTCGCACGTCTTGAAACTCGTGGCCTCGTGGCACGCAGTCAGGACTCTGCAGACCGTCGAACCAACATCGCGACGCTGACCAAGGACGGGGTTGAGTTCATCGTGCGGTCCACGCCTGGTTACCTCCAGAAGCTCCGCGAGCTCGTATTTGACTCCATCACGCCCGACGAAGCGGACCAGCTCAACCACATCATGAAGAAAATCGTGGCAAAAGCTGGCCCAGACCATTAAGTCCGGACCCCAAAAAGGTAACAGTTTTATAACGCTTTTAAGCACACCTTACGCTCATCGGTATCCAATCCCCCCTCCCCGCATTCCACAGCCACCGTCGCCCGACCATCCACCAGCATCCACCGCATTACCTGGCGGTTTACCTGAGGACACTCCTCCCCGCCTGCCAAGGCTGGACGTCGATAAACTT
Source organism: Corynebacterium sp. NML120713 (assembly GCF_001875735.1). Lineage (NCBI taxonomy): Bacteria > Bacillati > Actinomycetota > Actinomycetes > Mycobacteriales > Corynebacteriaceae > Corynebacterium > Corynebacterium sp. NML120713. The sequence continues at coordinate 20,147 of NZ_MLCR01000009.1, read as the reverse complement.
CGCATCCAGCTGCATTAACGCTACCCCTCTGCCCCTTTTACGGTGTGCGCTGCACAAATGCCTTTGATACCATCAACCCCCGTTCAGTGGCGGTCGACAAGAAACCACCGCAAGTTTTTATTGACTTCTACATTTTTACTAGGGACATATTTTTATGCGTAAATCTATCCGGGTGGCGCTCGCGTTCGTGGGGCTGCTCGTCGGAGCCGGCTTCGCCTCCGGCCAAGAAGTGATTCAGTACTTCCTCGCCTACGGGTATTGGGGCCTGGTCGGCTCGATCCTGGCAGGTATCATCATCGTGATCGTCGGATCGACGCTGTTCCAGCTCGGTTCTTTCTACCTCGCAGATGATCACAGCGCTGTGTTTAACAACGTATCGAAACCGATTGTCTCAAAGTTTATGGACATCGCCACGATGTTCACCCTCTTTGCAATCGGTTTCGTGATGGTCGCTGGCGCCGGATCGAACCTCGACCAACAGTTCGGACTTCCAACCTGGGTAGGTGCGGCTATTATGACCGTGCTGCTGATCCTGTCGGGGTTCCTCGACGTCGACAAGCTCACCAACGTTATCTCGATTATCACACCGTTTCTGATCGTTGCGGTGATTGCTGCACTGATGATCACACTGGTCAACATGCCGGATAACATCAGCCAGATCAACGAACTGTCCATGCAAAACGCTCCAGCGACGGGCGTTGGCAACAACTGGTTCCTCTCCGCGGTCAACTATGCGACACTCTGCATCATCATGGCTGTGTCGATGATCCTCGTCATTGCCGGTTCGCAGTTGAACCCACGCGAGGCAGGCATCGGCGGTCTGCTGGGCGGATTCATCTTCGCTGCGCTGCTTGTCATCCTCAACTTCATCATCTTCATGAATATGGAAGGCGTGTTCGGCGCTGACTTCCCGCTGCTGATGGTGTTCGACAACATGCACCCCGCGGTCGGCTTCGTGGTTTCGCTGTTGATCTACCTGATGATCTATAACACCGCGGTGGGCATGTTCTACGCCATGGCGCGGCGCTTGGCCCACGGTCGCCAGGAAAAGTTCCGCCTCATTTACTTCGTTGTGGTCGGAATCGGCTTCGCGCTGTCGTTCATCGGTTTCTCCGCCCTCGTCGGCTGGGTCTACCCTGTTGTCGGTTACCTTGGGCTGGTGCTCTCCGCGGTGATGATTATCTCGTGGTTCAAAGACCGCGGGCGCATCGCGGCCGAGACGAAGCGTCGCGAACGCCTTGCCGAGCTCGCAGAAACCGCCCTTGACCCTGCTGAGAGCGAACTGACCGCCAAGGAGCGCGAGGAGGTCGAAGACCTGGTCACCGAATCCCACGTCGGCGACACTCACCTGTGGCAGTCCGTCCAGGAAGAGGTCGCTGCCGACCTGCATGCGGACCCCGAAAACGAATTTTCACTCGACGACGCGCCAGCCCTCGACCCAGAGTCTGAAGAATACGAAGGCGCACCAGGCGACGCCGACTCCCACGACGACCCAATCGACTGGGAAGCCTACTCAGAGATGTACGAGACTGGTACCTTCCCCGCCGTCACCGACAAGGATGGCGAAGAGGCATCGAAGGACAAGTAACCGCGGCTCGTTCCAACACATAAAGCAGCCCCCGCACCGATTCATTCACGGTGCGGGGGCTGCTTCGTGCGCTGAAGCTTACGACAACTTCTTCGCGATCAGCTGGTTCACCTGCCCCGGGTCAGCCTTGCCTTGGGTCGCCTTCATGACCGCCCCAACGATCGCGCCGGTGACCTTCTTGTTGCCGGCACGGTACTTCTCGACGATGTCCGGGTTCGCAGCCAACGCGTCATCGACGGCCTTCTCGATGGCCCCGTCATCACGAACAACCTCGAGACCGCGTGCCGCGACGACTTCGTCGACATGGCCTTCACCAGCGATCACACCGTCGATGGCCTGGCGGCCCAGCTTGGTGGTCAGCTTGCCTTCCTTCACCAGCGCAACCACGCGGGCAACATCCTTCGGAGTAACACCAACCGCGTCGAGATCCTTGCCGAGCTCGTTCGCCTTGCTCTGGATGTACGACACCCACCACGCACGTGCCTCGTCAGGAGTGGTGCCTTCCTCGACCGTATCCACAACCAGATCCAACGCGCCAGCGTTCACCAGGTCGCGGAACTCCTTTTCAGGCAGCTGCCACTCGTCCTGGATACGAGCTCGGCGCACCCACGGGAGCTCCGGGAGGGTCTTACGGATCTCTTCGACCCACTCGGGCTTCGCAATCACCGGAGGCAGGTCAGGATCGTTGAAGTAGCGGTACTCGGATGCTTCTTCTTTTGGACGCCCCTTCGAAGTCGAACCGTCCTTCTCCTGGTAGTGGCGAGTCTCCTGCACGATTTCTTCGCCATTCACAAGAGCTTGTGCTTGGCGCATCATCTCGAAGCGCACAGCCTGCTCTACAGACTTCAGCGAGTTAATATTCTTCGTCTCCGTGCGGGTGCCGAACTTCTCTTGTCCGATCGGGCGGAGTGAGACGTTGGCGTCACAACGCATGGAGCCCTGGTCCATACGCGCATCAGAAACCCCCAATGCCTTCACAAGCTCACGAAGCGCCCCAACATATGCACGAGCAACCTCAGGAGCGCGCTCCCCCGCACCGATAATCGGCTTCGTCACGATCTCGATGAGCGGGACGCCAGCGCGGTTGCAATCCACCAACGAGGCCGTCGCGCCAGTAATTCGACCGGAAGCAGACCCCAAGTGCGTCAGCTTGCCGGTGTCCTCTTCCATGTGCGCGCGCTCGATTTCGACACGGTACTCAGTGCCGTCGTCGAGCAGGACATCAAGGTACCCGTCGTATGCAATCGGCTCGTCGTACTGCGAGATCTGGTAGTTCTTCGGCTGATCCGGGTAGAAGTAGTTCTTACGAGCAAATCGGGAGCTTTCCGCAATCTTGCAGTTCAGCGCAAGGCCAATCTTGATGGCCCACTCAACACCCTTGGCATTCACGACGGGCAACGCGCCAGGCAACCCGAGCGACACTGGGTCGACGTTGGTGTTGGGCGCCGCACCGAAGTGGGCTGAAGATGTCGAGAACATCTTGGTCTCAGTCGCTAACTCGACGTGCACCTCCAACCCCATCACGGGGTCGAATTTTTCCAGTACTTCGTCGTAATCCATCAGGTCGTACGCAGTCATAGTGCTCTAGTGTAGTGCTCTCTTAGTTTTCCGTGTCGCTTGGCGCGCCCATAGCACGTTTCCGCTGGTCTACGGAGCGACAGATGAACGCAAATACCGCACCGGAGAGGTTGTGCCATACAGAAAACACTGCCGCTGGAAGCGCCGCGACTGGGTTCATGTACTGTGCGGCAAGCGTGGCGGCTAGGCCGGAGTTCTGCATCCCAACCTCGACAGCCATTGTTCGAGAAGCGGTTTCCGGCTGACGCGTGACCTTTCCAGTCAGGTAGCCCAGCAGGTACCCCAGGATGTTGTGGATTGCTACACACAGCAGCACCAAGAGACCAGCCTCTGCAAGTTTCTCACGGGAGCCCTGCACGACAATCGCCACGATCATCGAGATCGCAATCACAGAGACCCACGGCAGCGCAGGCAAGATGGCGTCAACAAGCTGAGGCAGCACGAGGCGCACGACGAGACCGAGCACGATTGGAACGATGACCATCTTGACGATCGACAGCGCCATTGCTGCTGCACTCACTGGCATGTGCTGGCCTGCCAGCCACAGAGTCAACAGCGGCGTCATGACTGGTGCAAGCAGCGTCGATATCGACGTCATAGTGACCGACAAAGCTACGTCACCACGGGAAAGGTAGCTAACGACGTTGGATGACGTACCACCTGGCGCACACCCAACCAAGATCACACCTGCCGCGATTTCAGACGGCAGACCGAGCACCACAGTGATAGCTACCGCAATTGCAGGCATGATGACGAACTGCGCAACCACACCGATGAGTACCGGGAGCGGACGCGAAAAAACGAGACGAAAATCAACTGGGCGCAAGGTAAGCCCCATGCCGAACATCACAATGCCCAGGAGCCACGTAGTCCAACCAGAAATTGGGGCGACCGCGCCAGGTGCTGCTGCACCAAGCGCGAAGCCAATCAGTACTAGCACTGGGAAGCCCAGCGTTGCGAGGTATGCAGCGCGGTCCTGGGCAGTCCCGCTAGATGGTTCTCTTTTCTCATCTACCGAAACAGTCATAGGTCACACTATAGACACACAAAAGGAGCGCCCGCGCCAGTTTCCGCAAAAATCTTTTGCACTGGCGCGGGCGCTCCACCCAAAAATTTCTTATCCAAACATGCTTCGTGCAGTCTTGTACCGGTGTTCCGGAACCGTCTTCAGGTGTGCCACTGCGGACTCGAGCGGCACGAGATCGATATCCTCACCGTGCAGGGCTACACAGGTATCAAAGTTGCCCTCGTGTGCGGCACGGGCTGCGTGCACGCCGTAACGGGTGGCAAGCACTCGGTCATACGCCGTTGGCGTACCACCGCGCTGGATGTGCCCCAGCACCGTAGTTCGGACATCGTAACCAAGGCGGCGCTTAATCTCGTCAGCGATGATCTGCCCCATCCCGTTGAAGGTCTTGTGGCCGAACTCGTCTTCCTCACCGAGGCCTGCATCCATCGTGCCCTCTTTCGGGATAGCACCTTCGGCGACAACGATGATGCCGTACTTCTCTCCCATCTGGAAGCGGCGCTCCATTGCCTTGCAAATATCTGCAATGTCGAATGGGTCCTCAGGGATGACCGTGTAGTGTGCACCACCTGCCATACCGGCATGGAGTGCAATCCAGCCGACGTGGCGGCCCATCACTTCGACGATCAGGATGCGGTTGTGTGATTCTGCAGTCGTATGCAGGCGGTCGATCGCGTCGGTGGCAACCGATACTGCGGTGTCAAAGCCGAACGTGTAGTCAGTTGCGGCAACGTCGTTGTCAATGGTCTTTGGAACGCCGACAACCGGAATGCCATTATCGGACAACCACTTGGCACCTTTGAGGGTACCTTCGCCGCCAATGGCGATCAGGGCGTCGATACCGGCGTCTTCCATATTCGCCTTAATAGTGTCGATACCGGCCTTGAACTTGTCGGGGTGCAAACGGCCGGTCCCCAGGATGGTGCCGCCGCGCAGCAAAATCGAATCGATAAACGCATCGTCGTACAGGTCAATCCTGCGGTCTTCCATCAGCCCGACCCAGCCATCGAGGTACCCGACAACTGTCGAGCCATATTCCGCGCTGGCAGTTCGGACGATTCCGCGAATGACGGCGTTCAGCCCTGGGCAGTCGCCGCCGGAGGTAAGAGTGGCAAGTCGCATACACACAACCCTAGCGCTTTCAAGGCAAAAGGGCTTATTCCGCATGCCCCAAAATCTGATTTCCGCTGGTCACAGGCGTCAAATTGATGCTCCCATTCACACACAAATCCACAACATAGCCGATTAAGGTGTTATCAAAATGAAAACGACCCCGCGGCAGTAACCTGCGGGGTCGTGGTGGATATGACAGATGAGAAAGTTAGCGTCCAGCCTCAAACGCCGCGCCAACACGGTACAGGCGCTCGTCTTCAAAAGCAGGAGCAATAATCTGCAGGCCAACAGGAAGACCAGTATCGCTTGCCGTCCCTGCCGGGACGCTCATGCCCGGGAGGCCTGCCAGGTTCAACGGCAAGGTGAAGAGGTCAAAGTTGTACATTGCCAACGGATCGTCGACCTTCTCCCCGATCTTGAACGCAGTCTGAGGAACGGCAGGGCCAGCGATGACATCCACTTTCTCAAATGCTCGACGGAAATCCTGTGCGATGAGGGTACGCACACGCTGCGCCTGCAGGTAGTAGGCGTCGTAGTAACCAACAGACAACGCATACGTGCCGAGGATGATGCGACGCTTCACCTCCGGGCCAAAGCCGTCACCACGGGACGACGCCATAACCTCTTCCGCAGAGTGCTTGCCGTCGTCACCCGTGCGCAGGCCATAGCGCATACCGTCAAAGCGCGCTAGGTTCGACGAAACCTCGGACATCTGGATGATGTAGTACGCGCCCATGACGTCGTCGAAGCTCGGGCAGTCCACTTCGACGATCTCTGCGCCCTGACGTTCGAACTGTGCAAAGGCGGCGTCGATACGCTCAGTGACGCCTGGCTGGGTACCTGGGCGCGAGAACTGCTTCACGCGTCCGATCTTCACACCAGACAGATCGCCCGAAGCGCCCTGTTCAGCGGCAGCTGCGAGCTCCTGTACCGGAGTGTCAACGCTTGTGGCGTCGAACTCGTCGTGGCCGCCAATAATCTCGTGCAGCAACGCGGTGTCGAGGACGTTGTTCGCACACGGTCCAACCTGATCCAGCGATGACGCACAAGCGATCACACCGTAGCGGGAAACACCGCCGTACGTCGGCTTCACACCGACGGTGCCTGTCAGCGATGCCGGCTGACGAATAGAGCCACCGGTATCAGTGCCAATACCAATTGGTGCCTGGCCAGAGGCAAGTGCAGCAGCGGTACCACCGCCAGATCCACCCGGAACACGCTCGAGGTCATGCGGGTTACGGGTGACCTGATAGGCGGAGTTCTCAGTGGAGGAACCCATCGCAAACTCGTCGAGGTTCGTCTTGCCCAGAATTGGGATACCGGCCTCGCGCAACTTGCGGACTACCGTAGCGTCGTACGGGCTGCGGTATCCCTCAAGCATCTTCGATGCAGCGGTGGTCGGAGCATCCGTCGTCACCAGCAAATCTTTCAGTGCCAGTGGTACACCAGCCAGCTTTGAAGCCGGCGGCTTACCAGCAGCGACCTGGGCATCCACCTCGTCTGCCGCAGCGAGAGCCTCCTCGGCGCCGACATGCAGGAATGCCCCGAGCTCGTTATCAGTCTCCGCAATGCGGTCCAGGAATGCCTGGGTAACCTCGCGCGACGTCAGCTCGCCGGATTGGATTTTCTGTGCAAGCACGTGAGCTGGAAGCGACACAATGCCTTCAGATGGAAGCGTGTACTCAGTCATGCCTACTCACTTTCTCCAAGGATCTGTGGAACTACGAAGCGCTCTTCATCAACTTCAGGGGCCTGGTCAAGGGCCTGCGCCTGCGTCAACGTCTTCTTCTCGACGTCCGGCCTCATGCCAGCGTCAATCGAGTGGGGGTGGCTCATCGGCTCCACCCCATCAGTGTCGACCTGTTGCACCTTCGAAACAGCGTCAACAATGGTGTCGAGCTGCTGGGCGATCTGGTCAAGCTCATCCTCCTGCAACGCAATTCGCGCGAGGCGTGCGATGCGGGAGACCTCATCGCGTGAAATCTCAGCCAATGTGAAGTCCAATCTTTACCGTAGGTTAGCCACTAAAACGTGTTCATTCTACGTTATCCCCAGAACCCGCATCGCACTAGGCAACACCACACCATCGCCCCATCCCTTTTCGCCTCATTTTTACAATTGCATGCATATATTCATGTAATTGGCAGCATGCTGTCCGTATGCAGTGCTATAAAAGAGCCTATGTCTTACCTCGTACGAGTGACCTTGCCCGACCTACCCGGCAGTCTTGGCGAACTCGCAGAAGCCTTCGGCGTAATCGACGCAAATATTCAGTCCGTCGACATCGTCGAGACTGATCCAAGCGGTACCGTCACTGACGACATTGTTGTCAGCTTGCCCACCGGAACGATGGTCGACGTACTCATTACAGCAGCTTCAGCCATCGACGGCGTTGAAGTTGATTCGATCCGCCCGTTCACTGGGCGCGTTGACCGCAGTGGGCACATCCGGATGCTGGCGAAAATCGCCGAGCTTGCAAACAAGCCGAAGCAGGCACTCGACGAGTTAACCGTGATGATCCCCCAGGCCATGACCTCTTCCTGGGCCGTGGTGCTGGAGCACACCCCCGAAGGACTCGACCGCCTGTGCGCCTCCCAGGCTGCACCAGAAGATGACCAATCCCACCCAATCATGCCGCCACTCGAGCATGCGCGGGTGCTCGTTCCGGACAACGACACGTGGACACCAGAGTCGTGGTGGCAACTCGATACCGCGCTTGCCATCACTCCTCTCGGCGCCTCCGAGTACATTCTCGTTGTCGGTCGCATCGGTGGCCCTGATTTCCTTGCATCAGAGGTAGCTCAGATCGGAGACTTGGGAACCATCATCGGTTCGATAATTTCCTAGTCTTCAACTCCTTCTGGCCCCTGTTCGAGCAGGCGCGTGAACTCTTCCTCGTTGAGAATCCTGAGGCCGAGCTCACGCGCCTTTTGCTCTTTTGAACCGGCATTTTCGCCGACGACCACAAAGTCCGTCTTCTTTGACACAGACCCCGACGCCTTACCACCACGCGACACGATCGCTTCTTTCGCGCCATCACGCGTGTATTCCTCGAGCGTGCCCGTCACCACCACGGTGATCCCCTCAAGGGTTTGCGGAGCAACGTCGGCGGCATCAACTTCCATCGTCACGCCAGCAGCTGTCCACTTTTCGACGATCTCGCGGTGCCAGTCAACGCGGAACCACTCTTGGAACGATTCCGCAATGATGGCGCCTACTCCGTCTGTTTGCGCAAGGTCCTCCAGTGGGGCGTCGACAAGCGCTTCCATGTTGCCGTAACGGGAGGCGAGCGCACGAGCTGCGGTCGGACCGACGTGTCGAATCGAAAGCGCGACGAGGACTCTCCAGAAATCGGCATTTTTCGCAGTGTCGAGGTTCTCCAGTAGCTTGCGGCCAGAGGCATTTACCGCACCTTTCTTCGTGGTGTAGACCTGTGACTTCTTGAGGTCTTCCTCTGTGAGATCAAACAGGTCGCCCTCGTCTTGGATCACACCAGTGTCAATCATGTCCTGCGCGCCCTTTTCGCCCAGCGCCTCAATGTCAAAGGCGCCGCGACTGGCGAGGTACTTCAGACGTTGCGCCAGCTGGGCCGGGCATGAACGCGTATTCGGGCAGCGCCAGTCCGCATCCCCTTCCTTCGCAGGCGCCAACGTTGCCCCGCAACTTGGGCACTCCGCGGGGAACACGAACTCCCGCTCCTCTCCAGTGCGAAGATCTGCGACGGGACCCAACACCTCAGGGATAATCTCGCCAGCTTTACGCACTACGACCGTGTCACCAATGAGGACGCCCTTGCGGCGGACCTCGGTCGGATTGTGCAACGTCGCCATGGCGACAGTCGTACCAGACACGAAAACCGGCTCCATTACCGCGTACGGTGTTACTCGGCCAGTTCGCCCAACGGAAACCTCAATATCGAGCAGTTTCGTCGTGACCTCCTCCGGCGGGTACTTGTACGCGATCGCCCACCGTGGCGCCCGCGACGTCGCTCCTAGTTGGCGCTGTTCCTCAACCGCATCGACTTTTACAACGAGCCCATCCATCTCGTGGATCGCGTCGTGGCGGTGCTGTTCCCAATAGCGAACGGCATCCACCACCGCATCAGCAGTTGCTGCGCGCTTTGTGTATTCAGACACTGGCAGCCCCCAGGCTGCCATCTGCTCGTAGGCTTCGTGCTGGGTCTTCGGGGCAAACCCCTCGCGCGCACCGATGCCGTGGCAAATCATCCGCAGTTTGCGCTTTTTCACATCCTCGGGATCCTTTTGACGCAAGCCTCCGGCAGCCGCGTTGCGCGGATTCGCGAACGGTTTCCCGCCCTCTTCGATGCGAGCAGCGTTGAGATCTGGGAAGTCCTCGGGCCGGATAAAAACTTCCCCTCGCACCTCGACTAGCGCCGGGGCATCGCCCTGCAGCTGGTGCGGAATATCTTCAATGACCTTTGCATTGGCCGTAATGTCCTCGCCCACGCGCCCGTCACCACGCGTAGCAGCGCGAACCAGCTCGCCGTTTTCATACACGAGGTCGATCGAAAGCCCGTCGATCTTGAGCTCTGTCAGATACGGGCCCGGCGCCTTTGCCAGCCAGTCTCGTAGCTCTGCCTCCGAGAAAACATTATCTAGGCTCATCATCCGTTCGAGGTGCTCGACATCGTCGAACGCACCGCCGGTCGGCGCACCGACCTGCATCGTCGGTGAGTCCGGAACAGCGAGCTCGGGGTGCTCTTCCTCAAGTCGCACCAAGCGCTGGAAAAGCTCATCAAACTCGGCGTCACTAATAACGGGTTGGCTGTTGTAGTACAGATCCCGATGGTGACGAACTTGGCTGGCAATCTCATCCCAGAGTCGACGCACATCGACGTCATTAGCAGGCAATTCGTTCACATTTTCGTTCATAACGTGCAAGTCTAGCGTCTCTGTCCGACACGGTTAGTAAGGTAATGTGCATGGCTTTCTTCGACGCATCCCGCATGATGTCCTTCGACCTCGAGACGACTTCTGTGAACCCACGCACTGCTCGTATTGTGACGTCCTCCCTTGTCACGATCGACGGTGCGCAGGCGAACGCGCACGAGGCGCTCGCGGACCCAGGGGTTGAGATCCCCGCAGAGGCTGCCGCGGTCCACGGCATCACCACGGAGTACGCCCGCGCGCACGGCCGCCCGCACGATGAGGTCTTGCAAGAAACAGTTGACATGATTAAGCGCGGTTGGGAGGACGGCCTCGCTCTCATCGTTTTTAACGCGCCGTATGACCTTTCTGTGCTACGACAGCTCACCGGAGACTTCACTGTAACCGGCCCGGTTTTCGACCCTCTCGTCATCGACCGGGCGAAGGACCGCTACAGGAAGGGGAAACGCAACCTCGGCGCTCTGTGCGAGCTGTACGGAGTGAAGCTCGACAACGCTCACGATGCGACGGCTGATGCGACCGCCGCTGCGCGTCTTGCGTGGAAGCAGGTCCGCTCCACCTACCCTGAACTCGCCCAGATGAGCACGGACGAGTTGATGGAGTTTCAGGCCGTGGAGTACTACAAACTCCAAACAGAGTTGCGGGAGTTCTTCGAGTCGAAGGGGCGTGATGTCTCAAACCTCACGACGTCGTGGCCGATGATCGGGGATGCGAGTTAGCGCAGCCCTTCCGCCATTTCAGCGGCTTCACGGTAGTTCGCAGCGGCCTGTTTCAACGTATCCGCGGGTCGTGCCCACACGTCGAAGCTGCAGGCCTCAGGGTCGGTTTGGAGTTCGTCGAGCACGTTCCACACATCCCTTGGCCGCATGGGTGCAAGCGCGAAGCGGCTGCCGCGATCGAGCAGTTGCGCAAAGCGGTCTTTTTCGGCGGTTGATTGTAGGTCCGCAAGGTCTACGGTCTGCCAAGGGACGTTGATCATCATTGGCGCGTGGAGTAGGTACTTACCAAAGCCTGCGAGGCGCTCCTCCGGTTCTGGGTATGCCGGGATGCGTTCGGCATCAGTCGCACCACGCAGTGAGCCTCTCATCACGGCGTCGAGGCTTGGCTCGTCGATTTGCAGCACTGTCGGAGCTAATCGACGCCCCACATCTTCTCGATGATCGTCAATAGCCTGTGCAAGCGCCTCGGTCACATCCCGCAGCGCACCAGTGTCCGTGATCATGCGGTGTCCATTGCGCATCTCAATTTCTGCTGCAAGTGTCCAAGGACCGACAACCTGGACTTTGATCGCATCGAGCTTGCCGGCCCACAGCGATTCCAGGACATCCAGGTCGCGATCCATCTGGTCACGCACCGCCCGGTGCTGGGTACCAACGCGCCATCCGCGCGGACCGCGGTCGATGGGAATGTCGAGCAACGCGGCTGTTCGCCCAATCAGGTCACTCCCGATCCCACGCTCTGGCAGCTGTGGAATGTGTGGCAGCGGTGATTCTGAAAGCACAACGTCCGCGGCAGTGACGAGGTCTGTGCCGGGCAACTCCCCGAGGCCGAACGCCGTCATGGTTGCACGCTCGAAGTCCCACAAATCGTGCCGGACCCCAGCACCACGTCACCGCGCCCGTCCGGGTCAGGCAAGTACAGCACGGCAGCCTGCCCTCGCGCGACTCCCTCCAGGGGCGTCTCCAACTCGAGATGCATGCTGTTGCCCTCAACGCGTGCGTGGCAGGCGACGACCCCGCCGTGCGCACGGATCTGTACATTGGCCGCGAACTCACCTTGCATCGCCGGATGCAGTACTTTCAGGCGGTCTGCGTCGATCTGCCAGACTTTGAGCGCTTCGCGCGGCCCGACAGTTACTGTGCCCGTGGTGGCGTCGACATCGGTGACGTAGCGCGGCTTTCCGTCCTGGGCTGGCACGCGAAGGTTGAGGCCGCGGCGCTGTCCGATGGTGTACTGGAACGCGCCGTCGTGCTCTTTGAGCTCGGTGCCGTCCTGATCGCGCACGATTCCTGGGCGCATACCGATGGACCTACCCAAAAATGCCTGGGTGTTGCCGTCCGGGATAAAGCAAATATCGTAGGAGTCCGGCTTCTGCGCGGTAGCGAACCCGAACGCTGCCGCCTCCTCACGAATCTGAGGTTTTTCCGTATCGCCGACTGGGAAGATGCACTTGTCAAGCTCATCACGCGTCAGCACTCCCAACACATAAGACTGGTCTTTCAGCGGGTCCACCGAGCGCCGCAGGTTCCCGTCTTCGTCGATAGTTGCGTAATGCCCGGTTGCAATGGCGTCGAAACCAAGTGCAATTGCGCGTTCGAGCAGGGCCGCAAACTTGATTTTCTCGTTGCATCGCAGGCATGGATTCGGGGTCTCACCATGCTCGTACGACCACACGAAATTATCAATAACCTCGGCTTTAAAGCGATCGGAAAAGTCCCACACATAAAATGGAATCCCGAGTTTGTCGCACACACGTCGAGCGTCCGCAGAATCCTCCAGCGAGCAACACCCGCGTGCCGACTCTCTGGTGGCCTGCGGGTCCTGTGAGAGCGCCAGATGCACTCCCACAACGTCGTGGCCAGCCTGGACAAGGCGTGCTGCGGCCACCGAGCTGTCCACGCCTCCACTCATCGCCACTAAAACTCGCATGTGGCGGAAGTGTACCCGCGAGTAGAAGGAGAAGGAAAGCGCCCGGCGAATCATACCGTGGCATGACGACAGCCCTGCGCAGGTCGATTAGGTTATGGATATGCCTCCCTTTACTGCCCGCATGCCGATCCGCATGCGTGACGCAAGCATCGCTTTTGTCCTCGGCGTGTGTGCTTCGCTTGGTGTCCTGAGTGCCACGAGATCTGCATGGGCGGTCGTACCTCTCCTGCTGTGGGCTATCGTCGCCCCTTTTTCCCGCTGGCGATGGCCAACTGCAACTGTGCTCACCGCATTCGTCCTATTGGGGATGCGTGCATTCAGCACGAACCTCACGGTAGCGGTGATTGTCGTTGGGGTCTTCACTGCCTACATCATCCGTCGCAATGTTCGCCCAGTTCTTCGCGACTTCGCTGCCATTGCGCTCGTTACAGGAGACCTCGTGGCACTCTCACTCGTATCGCCCGTGCCTCGGAGCATGCCCTTTGAGCAGCAGCTTCCCTACCTCGCGTGGAGCGCCACGTTGCTAGTGGCGGCTGGACTCTTCGGCGAGCTACGCAGGCGGACCGAAGAAGCCGCAACCCGCGAGCTCGAGCAGGCGCTGCGGCAGCAACGGATCGAGCTTCAACAGGCTATGTCTGAGCAACGCGCGTTCCTTGCCCGCGAGATCCACGACGTGGTTACCCATTCGCTCACTGTGATTGTTGCGCAGGCCGATGGCGGACGCTACGGCGGGGACTGCGACAAAGCCCTTCGAGTAATCGGAGAGGTCGGACGGGAATCCCTGGCGCAAATGCGCGAAGTGGTCGCGCTACTTCGTGCGCCCGAGTCGCGGTCGGTGGAACCTTCACCAGTGTCTCTAGATTTCGAAGAGCTGGTTCGTACGAGTCGACTCGGCGGCCTGGATATCACTTACTCGCAAACGGGATCTGCACCAGAGCAGCTACCACTTGCTACGTCCCTTGCGGCCAGACGCGTGGTCCAGGAGGCTCTCACGAATGCGCTCAAACACGGCGACGGCGCTGCTTTGCTTGATGTGACGTGGGAGGAAAAACAAGTGGTAATCCGTGTGAACAATGGATTCGATGGCACTGCAGCAAGCCTTGTCAATGGCCACGGCTTGCGTGGGATGCGGGAGCGCGCCGCTCTTATCGGGGCAACTTTGCAGGCAGGCCCCACCCCCACCAACAGCGGGCGTGCAGAGTGGGTCACGCAAGTACGAATCCCCTACGTTGAGCAAGGTCTCGCCGGAGTGATACACCCCGACACGCTGGAGCATGCATGAGCACAATTCGCTTAGGGATCGTCGACGACCAGGCACTCTTCCTCCACGGTATCCAGCTCGTCATCGACTCCCAGACAGATTTGGGCGTCGATTGGCTGGCCTCGAACGGCGCTGAGGCACTCGAGCAACAGGCATCCCACCCGGTCGATGTAGTGCTGATGGATGTGCAAATGCCCATCCTCGACGGCATTGCCGCGACAGCCGAGTACGCCAGCCGTTTCCCGCAAACCAAGGTCATTATCCTCACCACGTTCGATGACGAGGATTACGTCGTGGACGCACTGCGGGCCGGCGCCAGTGGGTTCTTGCTCAAGGACACACAACCCGAGGAGCTTCTCGACGCCATCCGTACCGTCGCTGCTGGCGATGCCGTCATCTCTCCGCGCGCCACCAAACGCATCATTGCTCGGATCTCTCACAGCACGCGCCAAGCCGCACACGCCGACGAGGAGCTTTCAATTTCTGCGACTGACCGCATGGCGCTTGGCGAGCTCACTGCCCGCGAGCGCGAAGTACTCATCGCAATCGGTCGCGGCTGGTCAAACTCGGAGATCTCTGAGCGCATGTTCATTTCCATGCCAACGGTGAAGACGCATGTCGGGAGGATCTTGTCCAAGACCCAGTCGCGCGACCGCGTGCATGCGGCGCTCTTCGCCTATCGCACGGGCCTTGTCGATCGTTCCGATCTCCTCGACGGCTAAGCACCATCATCCCCCGGTATGACCTGCAAGATCGTACCAAGCTCCGACGCTTTCGGAGCCTCACTTGGCGATAGTGAACACCATGAACTCACCAATCATTACTACGAAGGGCCTGACGAAGGTCTACGGTGCGCACACAGTCGTCGACAAGCTTTCGCTTGAGGTTCCGCAGGGCGCCGTGCACGGGCTCCTGGGTCCGAACGGCTCCGGCAAATCAACCACAATGAAAATGTTGCTCGGCCTGACCACACCAACTGCCGGGGAGATCACCGTGCTGGGGCAGCCGATGACCCGCTCAACACGCGGCGAGGTACTCGCTAGCATCGGCTCACTCATCGAGTCGCCAGCGGCATACCCGCACCTCACCGGTGCGGAGAACATGAAGATTGTGACGCGTCTATTCAAAGCCGATTCTGCAAACGCGCAGCGCGCGGTACGACTTGTTCGCTTGGAAAAGCACATGGACAAACAGGTCAAGAACTATTCGCTCGGCATGAAGCAACGCCTCGGCATCGCAATCGCGCTCGTACGCGACCCTCAATTGCTCATCCTCGATGAACCAACCAACGGCCTCGACCCTGCAGGTATCGAAGAAATCCGCGAGCTTATCATCAGTCTCGCACGCGACGAAGGCCGTACTGTCCTCGTTTCAAGTCACTTGCTCTCCGAAATGGAGAAGATGGCCACCAGCTTCAGCATTATCAACCAAGGCAAGCTCATATTTCAAGGCTCGAAGCAGCAGCTTTTCGACGCCCACCTCCCCGACGTCTACGTCCAAACCCCACAGGCAGCCGTTGCCACCGAAGTTCTACGAGACTTGCAACCACGCATCGTTTCCGGGGGCGTAGAACTACCCGGACTTACCGAGGAGGCCGTTGCTACTGCATGCGCGCAGCTCGTCCATCACGGAGTCCCGATCTACCAGGTTCTGCGAAAGCACCGCAGCCTGGAAGAATTTTTTATTGGGATGACAGGACGCAAGGGGCTTAGCGCATGAGCATCGAATTCTTGAAGCTGCGTCGTACGCACATCTCGCTACTGGGCGGCGTGCTCTCCCTGGGCATCGTACTGTTCGCTTGTATGAGCTTGTTCTCAGACGGCCAAATCGACGCGTTCACCGCTGCCCCGGAGGCAGCATGGTCGGGCCAACTGATTGCGGTTGCGATGTCGCTCGCATTTCTCACCCCACTGCAATTAGCGCTCATTGCCAGTCGCGCCGTCGATAACGAGCATGCAAGTGGCGGGTGGCTGCTCAACGCGGTTGCTGGCGTCCGCAAGGGCTCGCTGCTGCGACGAAAGTTCCGAGTAGTGGCGCCTCTCATCGTCACGCTCAAGCTGATGGAGTTCACGGCGTGCATCGCGCTACCAGTATTGCTGGGTGCGCCGCTGCCTAGCGGAAGCACAGCTGGAGCCTGGGCAGTGTACGGAGTTGCAGCCGTTGTCACTAGCCTAGCGATCACCAGCGCCATGTTCGTGCTCGCAGCGGTCACTGAATCGCAAGTAGGAGTGCTGGCATTTGGCGTGGCGGGAGGCTTCCTCGGCATCACCTCGCTGCTTTCCCCTGTGTGGCTCGCTGAGATGAACCCCTTCGGCTATTTTGCAGTCCTACTCCCATACACCTTCGCTAACGAAGGCGCAGTTCCTACGCAACCAGGTTGGGCTTCGTGGTGTGTCTACGTCGTGTTGCTCGCTACAGGGTTCGTTGCAATAACGCGAATACTCGACAGGAAAGAAATCTAATCATGGACATGATCGTTAACGAGTTTTGTAAACTTCGGCGCACTTACATCACAATCGTTGCCGTCGCCATCCCACTCGTCTCCGTCGTCTTCGGTGCTGGCAACTACGCCGCCAACTCTGAGACTTTGGAATCCGGGTGGACGAGCTATTGGTCCCAGGCAACGCTATTTTACGGCATGCTTTTCATGGTGGCGGGTATTTCGATTCTCGCGTCCTCCACGTGGCGCGTTGAGCACCGTGGCGGCAACTGGAACACGTTGCTTACCTCGTCCAGATCGGCGGCGAGTCTGGTCACCGCAAAACTTGCTGTACTCATCGCGATGACCTCAATTATGCAGTGCGTGTTCATCGTCTTGAGCACTATCGGTGGTTGGGTCGCTGGCCTATCAGGCATGCCGCCGATGGCCCTACTCGCATCGTCCTTACTCGCTGTGGTTCCTGCGATGGCAGTGGCCGCGTGGCAAAGCTTCGCTTCAATGCTGGTCCGCAACTTTGCCATGCCAGTCGCCCTTGGCGTGGTGGCCAGCCTCGTCGCTTTTGGTGCAATTGCTGCCGGCGCCACAGTAGCGCAGTTTCTGCTTCCTCCCGTCGGCGTGGCCACGATGCTGTGGATGGGCGGTAACGCAGTCGCGGGCTCGGGTATCCTCGAGTGGAATGCGGTGTCCGGCGTCCTCGCAAGCACCCTGCTGCTTACTGCCACAGCGTGGCTTGCGTCCGTCGTGTACCTGCGCCATGCCGACGTGAAGGCGTAAGGTACTGTCACTGTGCATGGCAGCAAAAAGTGAATTCCATGAAATCGATACCGGCGTCGCGGAGGTTCTCCACGAACCGGACGGCTCCATGGTGCTCCTCGTCAACGGCGTGCCGAGCTCCCACATCGTCCCCGGCGACCCCGAACGGCTGGACTTCGAATACATGAGGTGGATCGCTGATTTTCTGAACGACCAACAGCTTGTCGACGTCCCCCTTTGGCCCAAACCACGCCTAACCCACCTCGGTGGCGCTGCCTGCACACTGCCCCGCTACTTTGCTTCTAAGTGGAACGGCTCGCGCAACACTGTCGTGGAAATTGACATGTCACTTGCCGAGCTCGCCCGCGAACTTTTCGATATCCCCCGTTCACCGGTCGTTAAAATACGAGTCGGTGACGCCCGCGAAGTCACCGACAGCTTCAAACCCAACACCCGCGACATCATCATTCGCGATGTCTTCTCATCAGCGATCACTCCACGAAACCTGACCACGGTGGAGTTCTTCGAGCAAGCGCGGAAATCACTCAGCCCGTCAGGAATATATGTGGCAAACTGCGGCAGCCACGCGGATCTCAAAGAAGCGAAGGAAGAACTGGCTGGCATGCTCGAAGTGTGGCCACACGTTGCCGCAATCGCGGACCCACCAATGCTGAAAGGTCGACGCTACGGCAACATCGTCCTTATCGGTGCAAACACCCCAATCGAGGCCAGCCCTTCGCTAAACCGTGAACTGCTCAAAGGCGCCGTGCCTGCGCAGTTCAAGCACGAAAAATGGGCCCGTAGCCTTGCTACGAGCCCTCGCTACGACGCGCCTACCGACGTCTAGTGCGCAGCGTTATCTAGCAGGATCAGCAGGTCGCCAACCTGGTAATCACCAATCATCATGTTACGCAGGTCATCCACGGGCAGTTCGCCCTGAGAAGCCAGGCGCTGGACAAGGCCAGCGATGTTGTTTGCGTCCTTAATATCGAAGCCGAATTTCGCAGCCTCCGACGCAACCTGTGATGCACCCAGGGCACCGGCAGCCAACGCGAGGATCGCGACGACCAGCGCCGTGCTGTTCTGTTCCAGAACCTCAAGCTGATCGGAGTCCGGCACCTGGAACGTCTCAAGGACGCCACCTGCGGAACCGAGATTGCCAGCGGCGAAACCGCCGAACTGTGCACCGGTGCCGTTAAACAAGTTCATATCGACAGTCGCCGGAATACCAGCGACCCGGCCGGAGTCGCTGCGCTGCCAGAACGTCAACTTGTCCCAGCCACCGACCGGACGTGGCGGCTGGTTCTGGTATGCGGCAAGCCACAGCGGGTAGCTAGTAAACGCGTTGGTGTTGTTCATCCGCTCGTACCAGAAATAACGGTAGGTATAGAGCATCGGCCGCTTGCCCGATGCACGCTCCAACTCAGTGAGGAAGATCTGCGTCCACGCCGCGAGCTGTGTTGGACCAAGCCCCTCATCGACCTCAAGGTCAAGAACTGGTGGCAGCTGCTGCGCAGGGCCAGCGTTAATGACGTTTGCGAAGTGGCGAGCCTGCGCAATAGGGTCCATCCCCGGTCGCGCATAGTGATATGCACCGACCTTCAAACCTGCATCTGCAGCAGCTTTGACATCTTCTTCGTAAAACGAGTTCTTGTACGTCGTTCCCTCAGTCGCCTTGACGAACGCAAAGTGCTGCCCACCGACTGTTCCAGCCATCTTCCAGTTGATTGGCGCACCACCAGGGCGCTGGTGATCAGCCACATCAACGCCAGAGATCAGACCAGGGATCGATTGAGCATCCGCGTGGGAGCTCAAAGATTGAGGTGCAAAAACAGTAAGCGCAAGGGCAAGCGTCGCGGCTACAAAAGCCGCGGTTGCAGAGCGAAGTCTAGGGGCTACATACATACGCGACACTCTAGCGCACACCAGTCACACTATTCACACGCGACACACGCAAACCATGGGGCGCTTCAGTACTATCTGCCTGTATGTTGGCTGGGCACCACATTCCCATCGCGGAAAGGCACGGACCTGGGGATTCCGATTGCCAGCGAGAGCAAAACCCGGAATCTGGTGCGCCGCCCCACAACCCCTCACGCCACCGAAAAATAGTTCCGATCTTCGGGGAACTATCCTGAACCCCACACCACACGAAAAGGGGCCTGTGCCACCAGGAACACTCCCGGCACCACAAGCCCCACAGCCCTGCCTACAGTCTGGCTAGAAGTGCAGCCCACCAGCCATCGCCGCAGCAACACCACCACCAATTAACAGCAACAGCACCACAATCGGAGCAACAATCGCCGCGATATTCGTCTCACCCTCCGCCTGGATACGATCCTTGCTTGCCGCATCCTGACGATCATCCTGCACACTCGCCGCTGGGCGCTGCGCCGTCGTCAACTGCTGCGAAGACTCATGCTTACCAGCCTTCGCCGTCGTCGGGGCAGCCTGCGCATCCGGCTTCGGCGCACGCGTTGCACCAGCCATCGCATCACCATCAACATCCGCATCCATGACCGCGGCAACATCAAACCGGCCAGCAAAGGCTTGGGAGCCATCCTCATTGACCACACGCACATCCAACGGCAACGACGACGTCTTAACCACACCAACACTGATTGGCAGCGCAACCGTCGCCT
Organism: Corynebacterium sp. NML120713; assembly: GCF_001875735.1. Taxonomy (NCBI): domain Bacteria; kingdom Bacillati; phylum Actinomycetota; class Actinomycetes; order Mycobacteriales; family Corynebacteriaceae; genus Corynebacterium; species Corynebacterium sp. NML120713. Next base: position 189 of record NZ_MLCR01000009.1, on the reverse strand, counting down.
CGCCTTGGCCCGCAACCGTAACAACCTGCTCGGCCTTCCCCGACGGGTAGACAACCTCAACACGCATCCGGGCCGCATCCAACCCAGGATTTTGAACCTTCAAGCTCACCGTATTCTCACCACGGTGAAGCTCAGGGTCACCTACAACAGCAACCTTCGCGCTGCCCTGCGCGGCCTCAGCTTGCTGCA
>NZ_MLCR01000024.1:0-56321 GCF_001875735.1 Corynebacterium sp. NML120713 | reverse complement strand
TTCAAGCATCACCGCCGGCACACACCAAAACATGGCACACAGCACGCAACCAAAAGTCAATGCAATCAAAAAAATAAAAAGTACATTGGCACACTATCGAGTTCTCAAACAACAACCGCACACCCAAACACACCACAAAACACAGTGGCGCATTCAAAGCGACGAAGATTGACACTAACAAAACATTCTCAACAACGCAAACACGCGCCGTATCACAGAACCTATTTCATTATGTCGGCCAGCGGTAGTTTTCCTAACCGCCATCTCACCATCCAACCCTCTAAGGAGTCTGTCTGGCGGGGCGTTGTCGGTCTCGCTGACTCACATAAAGTTACACACACACCAACAACAACACAAATCGCCAGCCCAGACCGCATTTTTACAACTTCATTTCAGGGTTCTTTTGGGCGCCATTGACGCGCCCACTGACGTACAGGGCGATCGTCACAAGCGCCAGCAGCAACGCACATCCGGCCACACCGAGTACTCCTTTCCAGGGCACGGGGTTACGGAGGAATTGCCAGAGGATCATGATGGCCATGAACGTCACCAACTGGTTGCGCCCCCATGCCAACGGCATCGCAAGTCCGGTGAGGATCAAGATGAACGTCGCCCAGACAGGTGCGGAGGGGAGGGTGTGGGCGTCGAGAAGTGTGGGAAGGGAACGCAGCGCAACGTAGATCCCCGCGGATACCACCACTGCCCCCAGCCCATGCAGGCCCCATGTGCGGCGGGGGATTCCGTAGGCGCGGGCGGTCGTCGACGAACTTGCGCCCCAAGAATAGATTGCCGCGAAGCAACCGAAAAGGAAAAGGTCAGGGATGGTTGCGACGAACGGTATCCATGTTTTGTCGGCGAACGAGCGCACCGCAAACTGCACGGCGACCGAGCCAAGGCCGAAGGCCGCGGCCAAGAGGAGCGGCTGCTTCCAGAAGAGCTGGAACGTCAGCGGTTGGTCCAGGCGCAGCCCCATGATGGCCGAACCGTTGTCGGAAGAGTTGAGTTCTTCGCCGGTGGTGGCGTCGTTAGTTACGTATAGGGCAAGCCAGCCGGTGACCAGTGCGATGGCGAGCAGGCCGTACAGCGATGGGCTCACGATCAGCGTCGGGATGCAAAGTACGGCCCAGACCGCGAGGGCGGCGCGTCGCTTGTACGCGAGGGCGCGCTTGCGGTTCATCCCGTAGGAACGAAAAACGTTCGACTCGGGAATAAGGGTCATATAGAGGAGGAGCGAGGACATCGTCGCTGCTGTAATGACCAGTGGGACGCTGCCCAACCAGTCAGCAGAAATGGTCGCCGCGCCCATGAACAGGCCGAAGAGCGTCATCCAGAAGCGCCATTTCGAGCCCGCGAACATTTGCGCACGGAAGAAGCCAGGGCGAACAAAGGTCTGCATTTAGCTCACCTCCAGGAGGCGCTCGATGACATCGCCGAAGTCGACGGGCCGCAGGGGGTTGTGCAGGCCGAGACGTTCGGCGTGGGCGTCGGCATCGTCGGCGGTCACGTGCGCGCTGACCTTGCCGTCGCGCCCCAGCACCAGGGCGCTGCTCAGAATTTTCGACGCCTCTTCGATATGGTGCGTGGCCATCACAAACGTACGCCCGCCCTCGGCGACGTCGAGGAGGTGGCGGTAGAACACGTTGGTGTTGTGGACGTCGAGGCCGACGTAGGGTTCGTCGAGAAGCGTGAGCTCGGCGCCAGAGGCGATGCCGACAATGTTGCCGACCATCGCGCGCTGGCCGCGCGACATCTTGCTGTACGTGGTGCCGAGCGCCTCGTCGAGGTCGAAGTCGTCGATGAGGCGGCGCGCGAGCCCATCGTCCCAGTTCGGGTACCGCAGCTGCGCGCCCTTGAGAATGTCCTTGCCGCTCCAGCTCGCCGGGTAGCCGACGTCGACGCCGGTGAGCGCGACGCGGTCCATCACCGCTGCGTTATCGAACGGAGCCAGGCCGAACACCTCGACGGCGCCGCCGGAGGATTTCAGTTGGCCGGCGACAATCTGCAACAACGTCGACTTACCGACGCCATTTCGCCCCAACAGCCCGTGGATGCCGCCAGACGGCAGGTCGAAGGACACCCCGTTGAGGACGTGCTTCTTACCAAAGTGCTTCTCCAGCCCATCGGCGCGGATAATCGTGGCATTCATTGATACATTCCTCTACTTTCTGCTACTCGATGTACAAGGTCGATCAAGTCGTCGCGGCTAAGGCCAACGCGGACGGCTTCGTCGATGAGAGGGGCAACGAACGTACCCGGGAACGCTTCCCGGCGGGTTTCCAGGATCCGTTCGCGCGCGTCCGGGGTGACGAACATCCCGAGGCCGCGGCGCTTCTCGAGGACCTGGGCGTCGACAAGTAAGCCGAGGCCCTTGCGTGCTGTCGCGGGGTTGATGTTGTGGAAGGCTGCGAGCTCGTTTGTCGACGGTGCCCGCTCGCCCGACTTCAGTGTCCCGTCGACGATGAGGTCCTCCACTAACTTCGCGATCTGCACGAAGAGTGGCTCTGAATCCCCAACCACCATTCCTCCCTTCGAGCTCGTTGGTTAGTTACTGCACTAACTAACTATAGAACTGTGGTCAGGTAGCTCGCAAGGACCCCTACGAAATTTCTTGAACTACTAGCATGAGTAGGCACACAAACATATGTAGCCTTGTGATGAAAAGAATTTAACGACAATAAAGAATCGGAATTTAGGAGCCATGCTTGAACGCACACTGGTGTTCGTCGACACTTCTTACCTACTGGCGAGCTTTTACAACTCATGGGAAATCGGCGCGCGAGCACAATTAGAAATCGACTTACCCGAGGTAGTCGCCAACCTCGGAGTCATGATCAGCCACCAACTCCACCAACCCATCCACCGTCAAATGTGGTACGACGGCATCCCCGACTCCGGACCCCACCGCTACCAGCGCGCGCTGCGCTCCTGCGACGGGGTCCAACTCCGTACGGGGCAACTCATCGAATGGGGTGAGCGGCGCACCCAAAAAGGCGTCGACACCCGACTCGTCGCCGACCTGGTCATCAACGCAACACGTGGCCAGTTCAGCGACTTCGTCCTTGTCTCCGGCGACGCCGACATGATCCCAGGCGTCGAAGAAGCCACCAACAACGGCGTACGCGTCCACCTCTACGGATTCGGCTGGGACTCCATGTCCTCCGCCCTCCGCCACGCCTGCGACACCACCACCATCCTCGACCCACGCGAAGACTTCGCAGACTCCATGCAACTCCGCGTCCTCGAAGGGCCCCTCCCACCAAGCATCCGGGAACGCCCGATCGCCGACGCCGAACCCGTCGAAGACAACCAAGGCCCCACCGAAGTGCCCGGCCTGGGACCCGACCCACTCGCTGCGCCGGAGGAGCCTGCTGCTGAGGAGCCCGCTTCAGACGAGCCGGTCGATCCACCGGCCACGGAAACCCCAGTTACCCCGGCGGCCCCGCCGACCCCATCGCCTGCCGATATGCCGAAGCCCGGCCCAAAGCCTGGCCCGGTCCCCACGGAACCACCGACACCGGTCAAGTCGGCAGAGCCTGCAACACCTGCCGAGGACCCGAAGCCGGAAACCATCTCCGACGAGGACACCGACGACGTACCGGCCCCCAAACCGGCACCGAAGCCGTCGATGATGGCACCGCGCCGCAAACTCCGCTCCCGCTACGTCCCACTGCCAGAAGAAGTCTGGACGTCCTCCGGCTTCCAAACCCCCTACGACGTGGGACAACAGTACGCAGCCTGGTGGTTCGAGAACGCCGCATCCAGCGAACAGCGCGACAAGGCCCACATGCTTTCCGGTGGCGGTCTGCCGCCGGAGATCGATAGGCCGCTGCTCCAGTTCGCCTGCGAGACCCTGCACGAGTACACCCTGACGGAAACCCAGCGCGTCAACCTTCGCGACGGCTTCCACTCCGGCATCCGCGGCGTACTCATCAACATTCGCCGCGAAAGCTAACACACTTTCGATACAACAAGGCCCCTGTCCGACACATTCAGGTCGGGCAGGGGCATTCTTTCTGCGTTGTGCGCTGCGGTTTTTCTAAATGTGAGCAACAGGATTGTAGTAATCCCCATTTCGAACTTATTTTCGGGGAATACTACAATCCTGTTACTACAGTTTGCGGCGCTGAGGTTTTCCTAATCCTTGCTGTCCTCGATTTCCTTCGGGGCCTCGGAAGAGGACGAAGCCGACTTGCCGCCGGAAAGCTCAGCGCGGATCTGATCCAGGCGGGCGCTGGCGGCGACATCGCTGCCGGCCGACTCGATTTCGGTCATCCGGTCCGTCATGGAGGACTTAGCCAGCTCCTGCTCGCCGAGCGCCTGGGCGTAGCGGCGTTCGATCTTGTCGCGGACGCCGTCGAGGGTCGGGACGTTGTCGTTGCCACCGAACTGGTTCATGGAGTCCATGGTTTTGGTGGTCTGCTCTTGCATTTTCGCCTGGTCAAGCTGGGATTCCAGCTGGGAGACCTGGGCGAGCTGCTCCTGCAGGCGCGCTTCGGATTCCTTCTGCTTCGCTTGAGCTTCCTGGGCGGCTTGCTCGGCGGAGGCGTACGCCTGCTTGGTTTGCTCGAGTTCCTGCTCGACGGACACCAACTGGGTGGCGATGACCTCAGCGGCGGCGTCGTCGTTCATCTGGAGGGCGGTCTTGGCCTTCGCCTCGAGGTCCTGCTGGGACTTCAGCAGGCGATCCAGCTTCATGCTGAGCTGGTTGCGGTTACCAATGATGGCGGCTGCGTGCTCCGTGATTTCCTGGTGCTGCTTCTTGGCGGCGGCCACGGCCTGCTGGATTTGCACCTTCGGATCGGCGTTTTCGTCGATCTTGGTGTCGAAGGACTGCATCAGGTACTTCCAGCCCTTTACGAATGGGTTTGCCATTACTGTTCCTCCTGCGCGTTTTGGGCCTCGACCTGGCGGCGGACCTCGTCCATATCGAGTGCTTTGACCTGTTCAACGAGGTCATTGAATGCGGATTCCGGCAGGGCACCGGCTTCGCGGTAGACCATGATTCCGTCGCGGAACACCATGAGCGTCGGGATTGCCTGGATATCCAGGGCGACCGCTACTTGCTGGTATTCCTCGGTGTTGAGCTTCGCGAAGGTCACATCCGGGTGCTTCTCGGAGACCTTTTCGTAAACAGGCGCGAACTGGCGGCAGGGGCCGCACCAGGACGCCCAGCAGTCGACGATGACAATGCCCTCTCCGAGAACGGTTTCCTGGAATGTTTCCTCAGTGAGGTCGGTTGTGGCCATTAGGTAGCTCCTTTTCGTTTTTTGTTAGATTGGCAGCTATCAATGCAACACTAACAAGTGCGGGGCGATTCCCGCAGGAAGGAAGGAAATATTATGGCAACGCAAACATTCCAGGTTGAGGGCATGAGCTGTGGGCACTGCGAGCTCAGCATCCAGGAAGAGGTCGGGGAGATCCCAGGCGTGACCTCGGTGAACGCTGACCACACAACCGGCAAGGTTGTGGTTGAGGGCGCAGAGGTGAGCAGGGAGGACGTCGATAAGGCGGTTGAGGAAGCGGGGTTCAAGCTGCTCTAATGTCGAATGCACAGATAGAACTCGGCGTTTCGGGCATGACGTGTACGTCGTGCTCGTCGCGGGTGCAGCGAAAGCTGAACAAGATGGAGGGGGTCGAGGCGTCGGTGAACTTTTCGACGGAGACCGCCTCCGTCGAGTACGATCCGGCGCTCGCGGACCCTGATGCGTTGATCAAAACGATTCGGAACGCGGGCTACGATGCGTTCACGGTCACTGACGCCGACGAGCCGCTTGCCGACGCCCCCTCCGAACCCGAGCGCGACACCCTCCTGTGGACCATCGTGTGGTCCGCGGTGGTGTCGCTGCCGGTGATGCTGGTGTCGATGATTCCGGCGTTACAGTTCACGTACTGGCAGTGGGCGGCGTTTGCTGCCACGACCCTGGTGTATTTCTCGGCAGGGTCGCTGTTCCACCGCAATGCCCTGTTGAACTTGCGTCACGGCAGCATGACCATGGATACGCTGATTTCCATGGGCACCACGGCCGCCTACGGGTGGTCGATCTATGCACTGTTCTTCGGCAACGCGGGCGAACCGGGCATGAGAATGCACATGAGCCTGACGCCGAACTCTGCCGGGATGGACGAGGTCTATCTGGAGACGGTGTGCGTCGTCATCACGTTCTTGCTGCTTGGGCGCTGGTTCGAGCACCGCGCGAAGGGGCGTAGCTCCGAGGCGTTGCGCAACCTGCTGCACATGGGGGCGAAGGACGCGACGGTGCTGCGCGACGGCGTGGAGACGCGCGTACCCATCGCCGACGTGAAGGTCGGCGACACGTTCGTGGTGCGCCCGGGCGAGAAGGTCGCGACGGACGGCACGGTGGTCGAGGGACGCTCGGCGATCGACGCCTCGATGCTCACCGGCGAGTCTGTCCCCGTCGATGTCAAGGAGGGCGACGACGTCACCGGCGCGACCCTGAACACGCACGGGCGCCTCCTTGTACGGGCGACGCGCGTTGGTTCGGACACGACGCTGGCGCAGATGGGCCAACTGGTCAAGGACGCGCAGGCAGGCAAGGCGCCGGTAGAGCGGCTGGTGGACAGGATCGCGCAGATCTTCGTCCCGACCGTGATCGCTATCTCGGCGGTTTCCCTGGTAGCGCACCTGCTGTTGGGCTATAGCGTGGCCGCTGCGTTTACGGCGGCGGTGGCGGTGCTGATCATCGCGTGCCCGTGCGCGCTCGGCCTGGCCACCCCGACCGCCATCCTGGTGGGCACCGGGCGAGGAGCCGAGCTCGGGTTGTTGATCCGCGGCCCGGAGATCCTGGAATCCACCCGCCAGGTGGACACCATCGTGATGGACAAGACCGGGACCGTCACCACCGGCGAAATGACCGTGGTTGACGCGAATGGCAGCAGCGACGCCCTCGCACTCGCCGCCGCCGTGGAGGCGCACTCGGAGCACCCCATCGCCCGTGCCATCACCGCTTACGTCCAGGACGCTCGCACCGAGTCCGTCACCGACTTCCGGAACGAGCCCGGCATCGGCGCCAGCGCGACCGTTGACGACAAACACGTCCGGGTGGGGCGCCCAACGGTTGACCTCGGCGAATACCGGGACGACTTTGAGTCCATGGAGGCGACTGGCGCGACCGTGGTCGCCGTCGAGGTCGACGGCGTGCTTGAAGGGGTTATTGCGGTGCGCGACGCCGTGAAGGAAGACTCCCGGGTGGGCGTCGAAAAGCTGAAGGAGCTGGGGCTCGAGCCGCACCTGCTCACGGGCGACAACCGCGCGACCGCGCTCGCCGTGGCGAAGGAAGTGGGTATCGACGCCGCCAACGTCACCGCCGGCGTACTCCCCGCCGACAAAGTCGAGCTCGTGCGCAGCCTGCAGGACGCGGGCAAACGCGTGGCGATGATCGGTGACGGCGTGAACGACGCCGCAGCGCTCGCGCAGGCCGACCTTGGCATGGCGATGGGCGCCGGTACCGACGTGGCCATCGAGGCCTCCGACATCACCCTGATGAATAACTCGCTGGTCAGCGCCGCCGACGGCATCCGCCTGTCGCGCGCGACGCTGCGCACCATCAAAGGCAACCTGTTCTGGGCCTTTGCGTACAACGTGGTGCTCATCCCCGTGGCAGCCATCGGGCTGCTCAACCCCCTGCTTGCAGGCATAGCGATGGCATTTTCATCCGTGTTCGTGGTGACGAACTCGCTGCGGCTGCGCCGCTTCCGCGCTACGCGCTAAACAGGCCGCGGAGGCGGTGCAGGACACCGCTTGGCTGGGAGGTGGCGGCCAGCTCGTCGATGCTGCGGGGGAGGTTCAGCAGCATCGTCGAATCCTGGTTCTTCGCGACGGTAATACGTTCCTCTAATTGGGCCACCGTGTGGGCGCACGCGGACGGTGCGTCGTGCATCATTCGGACAGACATTGTGACTTTTCCTTCGTTCGTAACTGTGTTAGGCCACAATGCTAGCCAGAAACGCGCAGCGTGTCATGCATGGCGAGCCAACCCTAAGCAAGGGCAGCCTTGGCTGCCCACCCCCGGACGGGTGCAGGATTAGCCGTGCGCCATGTTCACGAAGCGCGAGTAGTGCAGCTGGTGTGCAACCGGAATCGTGTCGATTGGCCCGCCGCGGTGCTTCGCCACGATGATGTCGGCTTCGCCGGCGCGCTCGTCGTCGCGGTCCTGCGAGTCCGGGCGGTAGAGCAGGAAGACCATATCGGCGTCCTGCTCCAGGGAGCCGGATTCGCGGAGGTCGGCGAGCTGCGGCTTCTTGTCTGTGCGGGCCTCGGGGCCACGGTTGAGCTGGGAAATCGCGATCACCGGTACCTCGAGCTCCTTCGCCAATAGCTTCAGGTTACGGGAGAACTCGGAGACCTCCTGCTGGCGCGACTCCACTCGCTTGCCGGAGCTCATCAGCTGCAGGTAGTCCAGCACGATCAGGTCGAGGCCCTGCTGCTGCTTCAACCGGCGCGCCTTCGAGCGGATCTCCATCATGGTGAGGTTGGGGGAGTCGTCGATAAAGAGTGGGGCGTCCTGGATCTCCTCGAGACGGCGGGTGAGCTTCTCCCAGTCCTGTTCCCCCATCTGGCCCGAGCGCATCGAGGACAGCTTGATCTCCGTTTCGGCGGAGAGCATGCGCATGATGATTTCGGACGCGCTCATTTCCAGCGAGAAAATCACTGAGGTCTTGCCCTGCTGGATTGAGCAGGAGCGCATGAAGTCGAGCGCCAGCGTCGACTTACCGACGCCCGGGCGCGCCGCGATGATGATCATCTGCCCTGCGTGCAGGCCGTTGGTGAGCTTGTCCAGGTCAATGAAGCCGGTGGGCACGCCTTGCTCCAGGCCACCGCCCTGCGCGATGGCTGCGAGCTCGTCGACAGTGTCCTGCAGCAGGTCGCCGAGCACCTTGTAGTCCTCGCCGGCGTTCTTGCGAGAGATCTGGAAGAGTTCCTGCTGAGCTCGGTCCACGACGGCGTCGATCTCCATGCCGTCTTCGCCCTCGTAACCGAGCTGCACCACGTGCGTACCTGCGTTGACCAGCTGGCGGAGGATCGACTTCTCTTCGACGATCTCCGCGTAGTAGCGGGCGTTTGCGGCCGTCGGCACCTCGGAGATAAGCGTGTGTAGGTAGGGGGCGCCGCCGACGCGCTCAAGCTCGTTGTTGCGGTCCAGCTGGCCTGCGACGACCACCGCGTCAATGTCGGATCCGTGCGAGTACAGGTCCGTGATGGTCTTGTACACCAGCTGGTTCGCTGGGAAGTAGAAGTCCTCCGGGCGCAACGCGTCCGAAACGTCAGTGATGACGTCCTGGTTGAGCAGCATGGCGCCAAGCACGGAACGCTCCGCGCGCTCGTCGTGCGGGGGCTGGCGGTACTCCTTCAGGTCCTTGCGGCCCCGGTTAAAGTTCGACGACCCGCCGTCCCACTGGCGTGGCTCCGGTGGCACCGAGGACTCCGGAGGCTCCGGTGGTGGAACGTAGTCGTCGTCAAAATCGTCGAAGCTCGCGGCACTCGAGTTCTCAGCCATGCAGCACCCTTTACCCTTTCGTGTTGCACAACAGCGTACCGGATACCCCGGAAATTCACGTACCGCCAGTTGAGTTATCCACAGGGGCTGTGAATAGTTTTCTATTGTGCCTGGGGTCTATCCACAGGGGATGTGCACAACGTGTGGAGAGTGTGTGGAAAAGCCATCGATAGCGCGCGCTACAGCGACATCTTCGCAGGTCACACCACTTTTATTCAAGACCATACCCGTTGGCACCCCCGGTGGAAAACCCGCTACCAGCCGGTTTGACTAGGCGATTACGGTGCGCTAAACGCATTGTCACATGGGCGCCACACCGCCTCACTGTGGAGAGTTATCCACAGGCGAAGGTAGGCAAACGAAAACGGGCCCCGCTCCTCACAAGCGGGACCCGTTCTCAAGCTGTTGTCGTTGGACTACCTATCGGTAATCGTCGTTATTTGCTAACGACCTCGAAGTTCACTTTGCCTTCCACGCTGTCGTGGAGGTTCACCTTGACCTGGTATCCACCGGTCTTGGTAACAAGGCCCTTCGGTACATTGATGCGGCGCTTGTCCAGGGATGGACCGCCGGCTGCCTTGACAGCTGCTGCGATGTCGCCAGGCTTGACGGAGCCGAACAGCTTGCCCTTCTCGGAGGTACGCACTGGCACCTTCACGCCGGTCAGCTGGTCGAGCTGATCACGCAGCTCCTTTGCGTGGTCCAAGTCGCGGACCTCGCGCTCCTTCTGTACACGCTGAATATCACGGATCTGCTTCTCTGCACCGCGGGTGGCTGGGATAGCCAGGCCACGTGGGAGCAGGAAGTTACGGCCATAGCCGCCCTTGACCTCGACGATCTCGCCTGCCTCGCCAAGGTTATCAACGGCAGCGGTGAGGATCAGTTTCATGAATCCTAACCTTCCTTGAGTTGAAAATGCTTATGTGTGGGAAATGCTTAGAACGGGGGCTCGTCGTCCATCCCGCCGAATCCACCGGCAGGTGGAGCCGAATTCCACGGATCGTTTTGTGGCTGCGACTGCTGTGCCTGCTGCTGTTGCTGTGCAGGCTGCTGCGGTGCCTGACCAAACCCACCCATGTTCTGAGGCTGCTGCTGTTGCTGTTGCTGCTGTGGGCGACCGTAACCCGAGTTGCCCTCGCGTGGCGTGCGCTGCACGTTCGCGGTGGCGTACTTCAGGGACGGGCCCACCTCATCAACTTCGACCTCAAACACGGTGCGGTTTTCGCCCTCGCGGGTCTGATAGGAGCGCTGCTTCAGGCGACCGTTGACGATAACGCGCATGCCCTTCGCGAGGGACTCTGCGACGTTCTCCGCCATCTGACGCCAGCAGTTACAGGTCAAAAACAGGGCCTCGCCGTCTTCCCACTGATTCGTGTCGCGGTTGAACTGGCGTGGCGTGGAAGCGATGCGGAAGTTCGCTACCGCTGCACCACTTGGAATAAACCGCAGTTCCGGGTCCGCAACCAGGTTGCCGACGACGGTGATCGGTGTATCGCCTTGTGCCATTGTTTTGACTCCTTCGTTTCCGTGGTTCCGAAAGCCGTTCTTTACTTGTCGGTTCGCAGAACCTTGGTGCGCAGCACTGATTCGCTCAGGCTCAGCACACGATCGAGCTCTTGGACGGTATCTGCTGCGCATTCAAGATTGATGACAGCGTAGATGCCCTCTTCCTTCTTGTTGATTGGGTACGCAAGACGCTGCTTGCCCCACACATCAACGTTTTCTACCTTGCCGTTTTCCTTACGGACGATCTCGAGGAACTTGTCCAGGGACGGGGCAACGGTGCGTTCATCCTGCTGTGGATCGAGGATGATCATTACTTCGTAGTGACGCACGGACCTCATCACCTCCTATGGTCTAGATTTGAATGTTTTCGGCCGCCGCATTGTGCGGTGGCAGGAGGGTCGTTGCGTCAAGCAACCCCACCAGCGTACCCCACCCGTTACGCTGGGCAAAATACTTCTCGACGCCCCCTCCCCGCCCTACTGCGGATTGGGCACGGCTACGAAGACCGCGAGGATCACCGGAATGACGGTAATGAAGACAAAAGCGGCAAGACCGTAGCCAACGGCGCGGGGGATTTCTTGACGGTTCGTCGCTACGAACGCTGCGGCGATGAAACCGAATCCGACTGCGATTGAGGCGATTCCGGTAACGGTTGCGGATCCCATGCTGGCTCCTTCCAATCTTCAGGGGTAGTCAGAAGCGGGTCGTGGCCGTTGTGTGCGGCAGCAACTTTATCCTCGCGCTTGCCGAACATCTGCTGGATAACCAGCACCATAATGGCGATGATGAGTGCGTCGCGGGAGATGATGACGGTGTCCAGCAGCGCGCCCGGGGCGCCCTTTTGGTCCTCGCCCATCATGTGCCACATCAGCACTGGCCACACCATCATGTCCACGGTCATCCAGGTCAGCAGCAGGCGCCAGTACGGCAGGGCTAGGACAGCGGGAACGATGAACCAGATGGAGTACTGGGGGCTCCACACCTTGTTGAAGAGGAGGAAGAAGCCGACGATGAGCACGAACAGTTCGGCGACGCGCGGGGTGCGCGGCGCCTTCAGGCCAAGCACGAGGACGGCTGCGCAGCCCGCGAGGAAGAGCACCAGCGTAACGGTGTTCAGGATGACGGGGGCGCCTTCGCCACTGTCGAATCCGCTCCAGCCGAAGACGCGGTTGATCACTGCGTAGATGGTGGTCCACTCCCAGCCGCGGTCAGTGTTCAAGCGGTTGAACTCATTCCATGCCTCCGGGTTGTGCAGGTACACCGGCAGGTTCACCGCAACCCAGGTCAGCGCCGTGGTGGCAACCATCTTGAGGAAGGGCACGAAATTCCGCTTCCGGATGGCCAACACCAGGTATGCGCCGAGGATAAACAGCGGCCACAGCTTGAACGCGGTACCGGCGCCAATCAGCACGCCTGCCAGCCAGTACTTCTTATTCCGCACGGCGAGCATCGCCGCCACCACGAAAAAGATTGAGGGGATGTCCCAGTTGGTAAACAGGTGCATGATCAGCAACGGGGAACCCACAACGAGCAGCGTGTCCCAGATTCGGTTGCCGGCAAGCTCCGCCACCATGCGCGCCGTAACCACCCAGATGGCGGCCAGGATGAGCACTGTGACGTAGAAGTACCAACCGGACTCCGGCAGGATGCGCGAGACTGCGAAGTAGGTGTTGCGGGAGATGAACGCGCAGAACTGCTGGAACAGGCCGGCGAGCACCGGGTACTCCATGTAGCGAGTCAGGTCGCCCTCAACCCAGGAGAAGTCGTAGACGAAGCCCGGCTGGTCCAGGCCGCGGCCGCCGTACAGCGGCAGGATGTCGTTATAGCAAAAGGAGGTGTACTGGCGGTTGCCGTCCCAGTTGACCTGCATCACGCCGGCGTCGTCAAGCTTGCCCATCGCGCAGTTTGACTTTGAGAGCGCGCCGAGGCCGATGAAGACGTAGGCGAGCGCGAAAATGGTGCGCAGCGGCGTCCAGAACTTAGAGCGTCCAATTTGGGCAAAGCGCCCCATAGGTCCGCCGAGGAACTCCACCCAACCGCGGGCGGCGGGTTCGGTGAGGGCTGGCTGGACGCGATCCTTCGGGTCAGGCCACGTGGTTGCTGTCATCGTTGCTCCGTTATCCAAAGATATCGTTTATAACCTGGTCGATTGCGTCCTGTACCGGGTCCGGCCGCGGCGCGGGCGCCGGTGCTGGCGCCGGAGCCGGAGCCGGTGCGGGGGCTGGTGCCGCCGGCTGGCCAGGTCCGGCCTCGCCTGCAGGGGCGTCGGCGACGCTGCTCGGCGCTGCCGCGTCCGACGGGGTGCCCGTGGTCGAGTTACCGGAGAAGCCACCGTAGTACCCGCCCAGGTTCACGCCGCCCGAGTAGGGGTTGACGCCCCAGTACACCGGGGAGGCCTCAGGGAAGTACTCGAAGTCCTGGCCCTGCAGGAGGGAGTCCAGCACGTTCTTCCAGATCCGGCCTGGAGTGTCGGCGCCGAACATGATGCCGCCGTAGGAGTTGAAGATCGCCGAGGTGTTGTCGGCGGTACCGACCCACACGGCCACGGCGAGCTGCGGCGTCGAGCCGACGGTCCACGCATCCTTGTTCAGGCCGGTGTTACCAAGCTGGGCGGTACCGGTCTTCGCGGCGGACGGGCGACCGCCTGCCAGCACGGCGTTGGAGTACGGGACGACGGACTGCATCGCCTTGATCACGTTATCAGCGACCTGCTGGGAAACGCGGCGTTCCGTGTAGCCGGGGTCGAACTCGTAGAGGACCTCGCCGTAGGCGTCGGTGACGCGCTGCACGAAGTGCGTCGGGTGCGCCAGGCCGCGGTTCGTCAGCGTGGAGACGGCGGTGGCCATGTCGAGTACACGGGACTGATACTGGCCCAGCACGATGCCCTCGTAGGGCTGGCCACCGTTTTCACGCAGCGTGACCGGGATGCCCGGGATGGAGCGGGCCACGCCGAGGGCGTGCGCCATGTCCGCGGTGTCCTGCGTGGTGTTGTCCAGGTCATCCTGGATGCGCATGAACGCGGTGTTCGAGGAGGTGCGGGTGGCGTCGAGCATGGAGAGCATGCCGGAGCCGCCGCCGTCCCAGTTGGTCACTACGTGGCCGCCTGGCAGCGTCACCGGGGTGGCCGAGTACATCGCGTTGAGCGGGATGCCCTGCTGCAAGGCCGCGGCCAGCGCGAAGATCTTGAAGGTGGAGCCGGTCTGCAGGCCGGCGTTGGCGTAGTCCCAGCCGGAGGCGTCGTCGCCGCCGTAGTAGGCGCGTACTGCGCCCGTCTTCGGGTCGATGGCCACGACGCCGGTGCGGGCGTCGTCCTGCAGGAGCGAAAGCTGCTCGCGGGAAATCCGCTCAACCTCTGACTGCGAGTTCGGGTCAATCGTGGTGGTGATCTTCAAACCACGGTTGGTAAGGTCCGACTCGGAGATGCCGATGGTGGCCAGCTCCGTCATCACCTGGTTCTTAATCAGGCCGTTCGGGCCGCTCGCCTCGGTGTAGGCGGAGTAGGTCGACGGATCGCGGGTCTCCGGGTACTGCAGCCCGGCGCGCTTCGCAGGGTCGAGCTTGTTCGTCTCAACGAGCCCATCCATCACGTAGTTCCAGCGGGCTTTCGCGCCATCAGGGTTGGTCCACGGGTCGAGCTGGCTCGGTAGCTGGATGGAGGACGCAAGCACGCCGCCCTCCTCCAGCGTCAGCTCGCTGGCCGGTTTGTCGAAGAATGCGTGCGCGGCAGCCTCGATGCCGTATGCGTTGCGCCCGAAGTAGACGGTGTTGAGGTAGGCGTTGAGGATTTCTTCCTTGGTCCAAGAGTGGGTCATCTTGATGGAGTAGACGAGCTCTTTGGCCTTGCGCTCATAGGAGTGCTCATTGCCGACCAGGGCGTTCTTCACGTACTGCTGCGTAATCGTGGAGCCACCACCGGCTGATGCGTTGCCGGTAATCTGGCCGATCACGGCGCGACCGAAGCCGGTGAAGGAGAAGCCGGAGTTGTCCCAGAAGTCGCGGTCCTCGGCAGCGAGGACGGCGTTTTGCACGTCAACTGGCACCTGCTCCAGCGGGATCTGAACGCGGTTGCCCTCCGGCGGCACGATGCGAGCCAGGTCGGTTTTGCCGTCGTTAAAGTAGAGGTTTGAGATCTGCGCCGTTTCGATCTCATGCGGCTCCGGGATGTTCGCCCGCTGGTAGTTCCAGATAAACCACACAGCTGGGATGCTGGCCAGCAACACCACGAGCAGGAGCATGGCTAGGACCCATTGGCCCGTCCGCGACCGGGACTTGGATGGGGTCTTGGTTTTCTCGTCTACGTTAGTCACACATTGTCCCTGTACGATCACCTACAGAATTGCTACAGCACACACTACCCGTACCGGGCGTTTTTACCGCACTGGAGTGGCGGTCCATTCTTGCAACAAGTGGTTCCAGTGGCAGTGGGGGCACACTTCCACCTTGTGCACGGTGATTGGGCCGACCTCACCCACGAGGGTGTCAATCTCGGCCTCGCTGCGTGCGGTGCCGGTGCGACGTCCAAGCTTTTCGCTGTACACCCAGCGCACTTCTCGCATGTCACGGCCGCAAATTGGGCAGTTTCTTTTCGACGCCTCTCCGTGATGTTCTGCGGCTGCGCGGAGGAGGAAGTCGGCGTCGCAAAGCTCTTCTTTGGGAATGTGCCCGGCGTGATAGGCGCGAAGGGCCGCCCGGCGTTGCCATTCGTGCGAAACTTCGTGCTGGTAGGTGAACATCGCCGCCATACTAGCGCAACAACATAGTTTCCTTCGCCTATGTATAGAATGATGCGTTGCACGTTTTGTTCGTCTCTTTTGTACAAGGCAGGTCCTTATGGCTGATCGTCCTGACCCGTTGGAGTTGGCACAGCGTATTCGCCCGGCGATGACGAGTTTGTATGTCGCGTATTTCCGAAATACGGAACGCTCCGACCTCACCGGCCCCCAGCTTTCGATCTTGCGTCGCCTCGAGGTGGAAGGGCCGAGCCGGATCAGCCATATCGCCACGTCAGAGGGCGTGCGGATGCCGACGGCCTCGAACACCATCAACCAGCTGGAGAAGCGCGGCCTAGTGCACCGCACGCGCTCCGCGGAGGACAGGCGCGGCGTGCTCGTCGACCTGACTGACCAGGGCAAACGCGAGCTGAGGCGAGTGGGCAAGGAGCGCACGCAGTACCTCGCGGATATGCTCGCCACGCTTGATGACGCCTCGCTGCAGCAGCTCGACGCCGCCACCGAGGCAATTAATACCCTGGCAGACGTCTACGCGAACCCGGAAAGCTAATACACTAGGTCGGTATGGCGCCACGATCTTTCTCTTCTGAACTAGCCCAGTCCTTTGAGTCTGAGCGCCCACTTCGAGTGCTCGTCGGTTGGGATGCTTCCAACTCGGAGGCGATCGAGTTCGCCGCCTGGCTGGGGCGGAGCCTGCCCGTGACGGTGCGGGTTGCGGCGTCGGTGTCGGGTTCGTGGACGAAGTCGCTGTCGTCGAAGAAGTACGACAAGTGGCTGCAGAAGCAGCGAGACACCATCAGCGAGAAGGCCACGAAGGCGCTGAAGCACGAGTTGCCGCGTTCGCAGTGGGCGGACCCGGTGGCGCAGGTGCTGGAGCGCGGCAGCCTCGCGGAGTGCCTGTTCGAGATGGCGGACGGTTTTGAGGCTGATATTTTGCTGCTCGGCTCGAAGTCGAAGACGTCGAAGGGCCGTTTCCGGCCGACCTCCGACGCGGACGAGATGATGCACTCCTCCCCGCTTCCGCTGGGCCTGGCGCCGAAGGGCGTGCAGCTTTCGAAGAAGGGCATCACCCGCGTCACCTACTCGCTCATCGACTCTGGCGCGGTGCAGCCGAGCTTCTCCGGCCTGGCGTACGCCACCACGCTCGCCTGCCTTCTCGACGTCCCGCTGCGCATCATCGCGTTTTCCCCCAGCGAGGGCGGCGGTTTCGACGATCAGGAAGACCAGATGGAGTGGAACGAGGCCGCCCTCGGCCTGTTGGACCGCGCACGCGACTCGGCGTTTGCTGTCGCGGAACACCTCGGGCCGGAGCACACCGAGCGTCTCGACGTCTCCACCTTCGTCGCCACCGGCAAGGGTTGGAAGAAGGCCATCGACTCGGTGAAGTGGAAGAAGGGCGACATTTTGTGCCTGGGCTCGAAGTCCTCGGGCCCGCTCAAGCGCGTGTTCGTTGGCACCCGCGAGGGCGAGTTCATCCGCTTCGCCCCCGTGCCCGTCATCGTGTACCCACGAGGGAAGCACTAACCATGGCTGACGTGTTTGACCACCCCGAAAACGATCTGCATTCCGGCGCGGACCGCTTCTCCCGCCTCCGGCCGGAACCGGCCAGCTTCGACGAGCTGGCCTTAGAGCCGGACCCGCTGGAGGTCGCGCGGCGCAACAAGGCGTCGACGAAGCAGGCGATCGCGCTTGCTGTGGTGACGGTGCTGGGCACGCTGTTGTTCGCGTGGGCACTCGCCGCCGTCGCCCGCGTGCAGGGCGGCCCCCTGTGTGAGGCCGGGGACGCGACGTGGCTGTGCACCGAGTCGTGGCGGACGTGGTGGGCCGTCGTCACCTCGATTCCGCCGGTGGCGGGCCTGCTCACCTGCGCGGTGCTGATGGTGCGCAAGCTCAACCGCTACGAACGCTGGATCCCCTGGATGGGCGTGTTCTGGCTGCCCATCGTGCCGTTCACCATGTGGTGGCTGACGGTCACGATTGGGATGCTGGCGCTTGATGCGACGCACTAGCGCAATCTGCGCAGTAGGGGTTCTCCTCCCGGCAGGCCTCGCAGCTTAAGTACTGGTGGCGGCACTCCGGCTCGTTCGCGCAGTTATAGAACATGTTCGACGGCGCCCCGCAGTGCACGCAGTGGCCAAGCTGCACATAGTCCGGGTCATTCTCCGGGCCGAACTCGGTGTGCATCCGCTTATCGAACACGTACAGCGAGCCCTCCCACAGGCCCGAGTTGCCGTACTTCTCGCCGTAGCGGACGATGCCGCCGTCGATCTGGTAGACCTCCTCGAAGCCGCGGTTCTTCATCAGGCTGGACAGGATCTCGCAGCGGATACCGCCGGTGCAATAAGAGATGACTGGCTTGTCCTTCATCCAGTCGTACTTGCCGCTCTCCAGCTCCTTGATGAAGTCGTGGGTGGTTTCCACGTCCGGGACCACGGCGTTCTTAAACTTGCCGATCTCAGCCTCGCGGGCGTTGCGGCCGTCGAAAAACACAACATCCGGGTTGTTGGCCACCAGCTCGTTGACCTCCTCCGGCTTCAGGTGTGTGCCGCCCCCGACGACGCCATGCTCGTCCACCTTCAGCTCGCCCGGCGCGCCGAACGCCACGATCTCATCGCGCGCCTTGACCGACAGCTTCGGGAAGTCCTCCGCGCCGCCCTCAGACCACTTGAACTCGATGCCCCGGAAGTACTCCTTCGTCTTCTTCACGTAGGTCTTGCAGGCCTTAATGTCGCCGCCGACGGTGCCGTTGATACCGTCCTTCGAGATCAGGATGCGGCCGGTCAGTCCCAGGCCCTCGCAGAGGTCGCGCTGCCAGAGGCGTACCGCGTCCGGGTCCGCGATGGGCTGGAACTTGTAATACAGGAGGATCTTGCTCGTCATGCCCACGAGTTTAGCGCTTGTGGTAGAGCCCCTTCTTCCAGTACTTCGGCTCGGAAGTCACCAGCACGCCGAGGTTGCGGAAAATGCCCTCGTCGACGGAGCCGAGGATGGTGCTGGTGTGCGCGTCGCAGCCGCGCAGGTTCTTCAGCTGCTCCAGCGCCGCCGCCGCATCACTGCTTGTCGACGCCGACACCGACAACGCAATGAGCACCTCATCAGTATGCAGCCGCGGGTTCACGGACCCGAGGTGGCGCGTCTTCAGCGTCTGGATCGGCTCAATGGAATCCGGGGACAGGAGGTGGACGGAGTCGTCGATGCCCGCGAGCACCTTCAGGGCGTTGAGCAGCACCGCAGCCGACGGCCCCAACAGGTCCGTAGTCTTGCCGGTCACGATGGTGCCGTCCGGCAGCTCCAGCGCGGCGCCCGGCGAGCCGGTGGTTTGTGCGACCTCCAGGGCCGGGGCGACCACCACGCGGTCCTGCGGGGTCACCTCCGCCTTGCGCATGATGTTCAGGATCCTGTCGGAGACGGTGTGGTCGGTGTCGTCGCGGCGCTCGTCCACGAGCGTCTTGTAGTACCGGCGCACGATCTCCTGCTTCGCCGCGTGGCGGCAGGCGGCGTCATCACTGATGCAGTAGCCAGCCATGTTCACGCCCATGTCCGTCGGTGACTGGTACGGCTCCTCCCCCGTCACCTCGCGCAGCAGCGCCTTGAGCAGCGGGAACACCTCAATATCACGGTTGTAGCTCGTGACGGTCTCCCCATAGGCGTCCAGGTGGTACTGGTCGATCACGTTGACGTCATCAAGGTCGGCCGTCGCGGCCTCGTACGCGAGGTTCACCGGGTGCGACAGCGGCAAGTTCCAGATGGGGAACGTCTCAAACTTGGCGTAGCCAGCGTTAATACCGCGACGGTGCTCGTGGTAGATCTGGCTCAGGCACGTGGCCAGCTTGCCGGAGCCCGGGCCCGGCGCCGTCATCACGATCAGGTCGCGGGACGTCTCCACGTACTCGTTGCGGCCAAAGCCTTCCTCGGAGACGATGCGCTGCGTATCGTGCGGGTACCCGGCAATCATGTAGTGGCGCGACACCGTCAGGCCCAGACGCTGCAGCCTCTCGATGAACGCCTCCACCAGCGGGTTCTCACCCTCCAGCTGCGTCACCACGACATTCTCGACGAGGAACCCGCGCTCCCTAAACACGTCCACGAGGCGCAGCACGTCCTCCTCGTAGGAAATCCCAAGGTCCGCCCGCATCTTCTGACGCACCACGTCACCCGCGTTAAACGCGATCACGATCTCGACCTCATCCTTGATGCGGTCCAACATCGCAATCTTGTTATCCGGCGTAAACCCCGGCAGCACGCGGGAGGCATGATTGTCGTCGAAGAGCTTGCCGCCCATCTCTAGGTAGAGCTTTCCCCCAATTGCTTTTCGTCGGGCCGAAATGTGCTCCGACTGCATCGCAATGTACTTATCCCGATCAAATCCAACGCTATATGGCATGGAACCTGAAGTATACCGGGCCTGCCCGCGCATCTCTATTTGTGCACGTTGGGGCGGGTTGGTTCCCGTCGACCTCTTACGGTCGACCAACCCTGGTCAGCGCGGAATCAGGTTTTTGGCGTCGAAAAGCCCCAAATTGCCGTGACCTGCATTGGTCGACGCTAAGAGGTCGACCGGAGCGGAAGTCGGCGCGCACTGTACCTTAATCGGTGAGATATAAGGAGTAGCAGAGTCCAATGCCCGAAGGCCACGTCATCCACCGCCTCGCCCGCCACTTGAACGACACGTTTGCGGGGCAGCCCATCGAGATTTCCTCCCCGCAAGGGCGTTTCGACGTCTCCCCGCTCGCAAACGCCACCCTGACGGAGGCCCGCGCGGTGGGCAAGCACCTGTTTTTGGAGTTCTCCACGGCAACGGTGCACGTGCACCTGGGCCTGATTGGCTCCTTCCGTTTCGAGCCCGCCGAGGACGTGTGGGGCCAGATCCGGCTGCGGCTGGCCAACGAGGACGTGGCCGCGAACCTGCGCGGCCCGCAGTACTGCCGCTACGTCTCCCCACCGGAGGAGCAGGTGATTCTGGACCGCAGCGGCGAGGACCCCCTCGATCCGGACGCGGATCCGGAGGCGCTGTGGAAGCGGGTGCGGGCGTCGAGACGCACGATTGGGTCATTGATGATGGACCAGCAGTACTTCGCGGGCGTGGGCAATATCTATCGTGCGGAACCACTGTTCCGCCTGGGTATTTCCCCGTTCGTGCCGGGCCGCGCGTTGGACCACGAGGAGTTCCTGCAACTGTGGCAAGACGTGCGCGAGCTGATGGAGTATGGGGTGGAGCACGGCCGGATAGATACTGTGCGCCCCGAGCACAGCCCCGAGGCGATGGACAGACCGCCCCGGAAGGACGACCACGGCGGTGAGGTCTACGTGTACCGCCGCGCCGGCGAGCCCTGCTTTGTGTGCGGCACGCCGATTGAGGTGTGCAAGTACGAGGGCCGAAATTTGTTCTGGTGCCCCTCCTGCCAGGCGGAATAGCGCGTAGAATGGCGGAATGTTTGCTGCACCGTTTGCGTATTCCGCCGCGGAGATTCGGGCCGCGGAAGCTCCCTTACTTGCTGCCGAGACGTCTCCTGATGCGTTGATGCAGCGCGCCGCGCACGCTGTGGCGCGGGTGGCGCGTGAGATGTCGGGGCCGCGGGAGCGGGTGTTGCTGCTGGTGGGCCCGGGCGGCAACGGCGGGGATGCGCTGTACGCGGGGGCGGAGCTCGTCAGGGAGGGCTGGCACGTCGAGGCTTGGCTGCCACTGGGCCGGGCGCAGCAGCGGGCGTTAGATGCGTTTGTGGGGGCCGGAGGTGGGGTCGTCGAGAAGCCTGGGGCGTGCGACCTCCTTATCGACGGCCTCTTCGGCCTCGGCGGTGCCGGCGACCTGCCCGACGCTGTCGCCGACATCGACGCGAACCAGGTGCTCGCGGTGGACGTGCCGAGCGGCGTGGATGCCGACACCGGCGAGGCCGGCCGCAACGCCCTGCAGGCCGACGTGACGGTGACGTTCGGCGGGTGGCGCTACGCGCATGCGCTGTCGACGCGCTGCGGGAATGTACTGTGCGCGGACATTGGCCTACCGCTGCCGGAGAGCCACGTGCGGGCATACCGCGCGGTGCCCAACACGGGCCTGGACCTCGAGGGCATCAGGCCGATGGGCCCGGTGCCGGTGAGCGTCAAGGAGCCCGGCGCCGATGACGACAAATACACAGGCGGTGTGGTGGGCATCCACGCTGGCAGCGGCACGTATCCGGGCGCGGCGCTGCTGTGCACGGCTGGGGCGGTGACGGCGACACCGGCGATGGTGCGGTTCGCGGGCGCGCAGGCCCTCGAGGTGGTGCGGGCGCGGCCGGAGGTCGTGGCCACCCGCGAGTTGGAGCAAGCCGGTCAGGTGCAGGCGTGGGTGTGCGGTCCTGGTATCGGGATCGATGGGGAGGCGGATGCTGCCGTCGATTGGGTGTTGCAGCAGGGTGTGCCGGTGGTGCTCGACGCGGATGCGCTCACCCTTGTGGCCCGCGCGCCGCGTAAGTTGGCGCAGGTTGTTGTGACTCCGCACGACGGTGAATTTTCACGCCTATATATAGGTGCGACCAAAGGCCGGGTCGAAGGGACCGTCGACTGCGCCCGCCAACTTGGTTGCACTGTGGTCCGCAAAGGGCGCGCCACTGTCGTTTCAGACGGTCAGGAATCCATCCTTATCGACGCCGGCTCCTCCTGGGCCGCCACACCCGGCTCCGGCGATGTGCTTGCCGGGATTATTGGGGCTCGTGTGGCGCGCGACGGGATAGACGACGTCCTACTTTTGGCCCAGTCGGTTCAGGTACACGCGGTGGCTGCGTGGCTCGCTTCCCGGACATCGTACGGCCACGCACAGACTTCTGCTAGCGAAATTGCATCCAATGTGCGTAGCGCTACGGCGTGGTGCGCACGTTTTTAGCAAAAGCAGTGTAAGGCCCCTAAATTACAGCGGTGTAATTTAGGGCCGATGAACTGCATTTTCACCCCGTACACCCCCAGAAAGGGTTAGGTGGGGTATGGTCCCTTTGTTTGGTTTGTGGCTTCCTTAAATGTAGATGTTGAACAATCCCGCAAACACATGTCATGGACCTGCGAGTATGTGAATATTAAGGTTTATTTACGGTTTTTCCTGGATAAATACAGAAACACGCGTCAACGAACGAATACGTTTCCGCAGCTCCCTCGGCTACACTCAGAAATATGTTCAACAATCGGAGACTCCAAGCAATCGCAATCGCGCTCTCGCTCGGCGCGTGCGCCATGGTCGCCCCTTCCGCTGAAGGTGCCACCGTTGGCGAGAATGTCTCCGGCGTATGCTCCATCCGCCTTAACGCCGAAGAGACAAAGCTTTATGAGCAGTCGAAGGGCAAGGCAGCAAGCTTCGACGTCGACAAGGCGTGGAAGCTCGCATTCGAGCAGGCTTTCCCAGCAGCCAAGGTGCACGGCGAGAAGCTGTACAACGATCTGAAGTCGGACTTTGCGTACCAGCAGCAGTTCCAGCCAGATCCTCGCCCGAAGCTCGCTGAGCTCGCTAAGCAGGTCGCTGAGGACTCGGAACTGCCAGAGTCTGTCGCACTCGACTACGTCACCCACAAGTGGAGCGACGCAGTCGTGGCAGGCTTCGAGAACCCGGGTCGCCTCCCAGAGATCCTGGAGTACGACAAGTACTTCGAGAACGGCGAGATCCCAGCCTCGAAGCAGTCGTTCCGCGCACCGGAACCAGTCTTCCCGACCATCGGTGACCGCGACGCCCTGATCCAGGAGAAGAAGGACCAGTTCAAGGGCCTCACCGACGAACAGGCAGCTGCTTGGGTTGACCAGTTCGAGAACCAGGAAGGCGTCGCAGAGACCCGCACCATGGCGGAGGTCGAAGCAGCGCTGAACCAGTCGAAGGACAACTGCCGCGACGGCAAGTCCGGCATCGTGCTCTTCCCAACGCAGCACTCCAACCCGGACGCAGTCTCGCAGGGTGCTGAGGGCACGGACCGTAACAAGGAACAGCAGCCAACCACCACGCCTTCCTCTCCGACCACCACGGTTTCCGTTGACGTTCAGGTCAACCCATTGAACGGGAAGACCACTGTGAACCAGGAGCCTTCGAAGACAGTCGATACGAGCGATAACTCGGCTGCCCTCATCGGTGGCATTGTTGGCACCATCGTGATTGCAATCCTGGCGGTCCTCGGCCTGACAGCAGCCAAGATGCTGTAATCTCATCTCCATGGAGTCTCGGAGATTTTTCACTGGCGTTGTAGCCCTCGGGCTCAGCGCCAGTTTGCTATCTCCAGTTGCGGACGCCGCCGTCATCGGCCCCCAAGATCCCGCAACGAAACTCTGCGCGTTCTACCTCTCCCCCGCCGAATACGCCCGCCTCATGAACGCAGCGCGCCTCCACTTCTCCGCGCCCGAAAAAGAGTACGCGCTGGACTATCAAACATTCCGGCAAGCGTTTCCGGAGCTGGGGAAGGTCGAAGAGGACGTCTATAAGCGGATTAGGGAAGAGGAAGGGCGAGAGTTTCTCGCTCCCAGCAACTTCGCGCGGCCCGACTCGCTGCAGCACACGTACGCGGTTGAGGCCTTCACTGAGGCGGGGCTGCCCGCGAGCGTCGCCGAGTGGTACCTATTCAAGTACAGTCCGCAACGCACCACACCGCAGGCGTCGGCGGATGACGTGCTGACCTACCACTACTACGAACTGATGGGGCAATACCAGGTGCTCGGGCCAGGGCAACGCGCCCTGTTCCGGCCGGTCACCCAAGCCACTGAAACCCCAGACATCGCGCGCGAGCTCCAAACCCGCTTCCCCGGGCTCAGCGACGCCGCCGCAACCGCCTGGGCGCAGCAATACGCAGACACGTTCTTCTACACCAACCTGCGGCGCGTCAAGGAATACGTCACTCTGCGGGAGCGGGCTGAGCAGCTCTGTGCCGCCGGCGGCGACGCCACCCTGGCGCTACCGATCCCGCCGAACGCGGTGAATACGGTGGTGCCGCCGATCCCGACGCTGACTACCAGCACGGCACCAAAGCCCACGCCCACGACACCGGCCACGCCAACCACCCAAGCACCCGAGCCGACCGCAACGGCCACAACGAGGCCCGTGGCAAAGCCGACTACGGAACCGACCCCAACCACGACTACGCCCGAGACCGTGGAAGAGAAGGAGCTCACGCCGCTCGCAATCGCGGGAATCGTGCTTGGGGTACTCGGCGCGGTGCTAGCGGGAGGCACCGTGATCATGCAGGCGCTGAACCTGGGGGCGTTCGCCTAACACGCGCGGTGTAGGTTGTCACGTGTGAGTAAACAGTCGTCGCTCCCTATGCTGCCGTTGTCCGCGATGAGCTTCGCGGCGTTCGTCTACGTCACCTACGAGATGTTCGCGGTGGGTCTGATTCGGCCCATGGCACAGGACCTCGGCGTGACGGAAGGCCAGATCGGCCTCCTCATGAGCGTGTACGCCGGCCTCGTCGCCGTGGTGACCATCCCGCTGATGCACTTCACCCGCAACTGGGACCGCAGGCCAGTCTTCCTGGCCACGCTCGGCTTCCTGGCCGGGGGCGTGATCTTGCAGGGCATCGCGAACAGTTACGCGGTGCTGGTGGCGGCGAGGGTGACCGCGGCGTTTACGCACGGGCTGTTCTGGTCGCTCATCAACCCGATGGCCGCACGCCTTGCGCCGAAGGGGATGACGGGCAAGGCCGTGGCGACGGTGTCGTTCGGGTCGACGATGTCGGCGGTGATCGGTACGCCGTTGACCACCATGCTCGGCGGGATGATCGGGTGGCGCGGCGCTACCTGGGCGTTGGGCGTCGCGGTGATTTTCTCGGTGGTGGCGTTAGTGGCGTCGCTACCCTCGATGCCGGCGAAGCACCCGGAGCCGGCAGCGGGGGCGAAGCGGACAAAGTCGGCGATACCGTCGCTGGTCCTCTTCCTGACGTTCAACGTCACCGCCGTGTTCACCACCTTTACCTACCTGGCGCTGCTCATGACGACGACAGCCGGGCCGAAGCTGGTCCCGTTCGGGCTATCCCTCTTCGGCATCTGCGGGGTGATTGGCGTGCTGACGGCGGGCAACACGGTGGACCGGCGCATGATCCGGGTCAACGGGTTCGTCGCCGTGCTGCTGGTCGGGTCGGCGGCGTTGGGGCTGCTCGCGCTGGAGACGAAATCGGTACTGCTCATCATCGCGATGATTATCGTGTTCGGTCTGGCGAATGGGGCGCTGCCGCCGTCGGCAACCACCATCTTCCTGCACGCCGGGAAGCGCAACGAAGACCTGGCAAGCTCCATCTACGTGGTTACCTACCAGGTCGGGATCGCGGCCGGGTCCGCGCTCGGCGCCGCAGTGGTGGACGCCGGCTTCCTGCCTGGCACGCTCTGCATGACGGCCGGGCTGGCGGCCTGCGCGTTCATCACCTTGGCGCTTGGGTCGCGGCCGCGGCTACGCTGAAACGCGCTCGCGCGACACGTGGCCGTCGCGGACGCGGACAACCTCGTCGCGCTCGGAAATGAGGCTGGCGTTGTGGGTGACGAACCCGCAGGCGATATCGTGCTCCTCCACCAGGGTGCGCAGCAGCGCCACGATCTCGTGGGAGCGCTCGGAGTCGAGCGCCGCGGTCGGCTCGTCCGCCAGGATCAGCTTCGGCTCCCCCATCAGCGCGCGGGCGATGCCGACGCGCTGGCGCTGCCCGCCGGAGAGCTGCTGCATGCTGCGGTCCCCAAGCCCGTCGAGGCCGACTTCCGCGAGCAGCTCGTTCGCGCGGTCCACGCGGGGCTTCACACCACGAATATGGTCGGTGACCAGCAGCTGATCCCGGACATTCAGCGCCCCGATCAGGTTGGCCTGCTGGAAAATCATCCCGATCTTCTGCAGTCGGACTTCGTCGGAGACCGGGGTGGCGTCGACAAGAACGGTGCCGCTGTCCGGGGTGAGCAGGCCCGCCGCCGCGGAAAGCAGGGTGGACTTGCCGGAGCCGGACTCACCAATGATGAAGGTGAGGTGGCCGGGGTTGGCGTCGAAACTGACGTTATCCAGCGCCGTGAGTGTGTCCTCGCCGTCTTGGTACGTGACGGTGACGTTTTCCATGTGCAACATTTACGCAATACCTCCCAGTGCGAGCTGCGGCTCAACTTTTGTAATTTGGCGCGTCGCGATGAACGCGCCGACCATCCCAATCGCCCAAATCGCGAGCGGCGGCCCCGCGACCGTGAGCACCGTCAGCGAGAACGGCGCAACCTTCGACGCCGCCAGCCCAATGCCCAGCGCAATCAGGGCGCCAACCGCCGCGCCGATGCCCAGCAGCACCGCCGCCTGACCCAGCGCATCCTTGCGCAAGTAGCTATTCGACGCCCCAATCGCCTTCAAAATGGCCAGGTCACGGGTGCGCTGCATGGTCCACACCGTCAAGAAGGCCACAATGACCAGCGCCGCGATGGCGTACAGGAAGCCCAGGATCATGTTGAAGGACGCCTGCTCCGACTTGTACGCAGCCAGGCCGTTGAAGGAGTCCTTCATACTCATGCCACGGTCATCGCTAGCGAGCAGCACCGTGCCGTCCGCGTCGGTGTGCATAGCGGCCTTCCAGTCCTCCGTATTCACCCACAGAACCGCGGTGTGGGAGAAGTACAAGTCATCCGTGACGGCGTCGACGGTGATCGGGGTGCCGCCGACGGAGAGCTCGTCGCCAGGAGCGACGTTCAGCGAACGCGACGCGACCGCGCCGTCGCCGAGCACCTCGCCGCCGGGCAGCTCCGTGCCCTTCGGCAGACCCAGGATGGAGATGGACTCCTCCTTGCCGTTCTCGCGCAGCAGCAAGGTTTGGCCGGTGCCCAGCGGGACCGTGCCCTCCTCCGCCGTCACGCGCGACGTCATATAGGAAGGCTCATCCATGTCCTGGAAGACGACCGACTTTGCATCCAGTGCCTCCAGGGCCTCCGTGTTCTGCTTGCCCAAACCGTTGGTCAACCCGGTCAGCATCACCACGAGCAACGTGATCAACCCGACCGTGCCGACAATGAGGCCGAACCGCCCCTTGGCTTTCACAATTTCTCTCAATCCGACGAACATGCCCACATTGTGCGTGTGAGCAGGCATAATCCACATCGGGAGCGGGGTTGAACCTCGAATCAACCGTCCGGTTGATCCGCCCTCCATCGGATGTCGGGTGCACCGTCTAAGGTGAGCAACGTGAACACCACCAACCGGATCCTCACCTTCCTGCGCGTCAGCCTGCACGTGCTGGTCGCCGTGCTGCTGTTCGTCGGCATCGCCTCCAGCGGGTGGAACCCGCTGGCCATCTGCATGGCGGTCCCCTTCGCGTTGCTCTACCTGGCCGGGACCGTGGCCTACAACGAAGGCAAGCGCTTCCCCCGCGCTGCTATGTACACCTGGCTCGCCGCCGTCCTCGCGCTGTGGGTGGTTATGGCGCTGCACGCCGCGGAGTTCGTCTGGCTGGAGTTCCCGCTGGTCATCCTGGTCTCCGTGGTGCTGCCCACCTGGTCCGGTATCGCGGTGGCGGCGCTGCTGCTGGCCTTCACGCTGTCGGTCACAGCGCCCGGCGCGGGAATCGGCGGAGTGGTCGGTCCGCTGCTGGGCACCGTGCTGGCGCTACTGATCTACCACTCCTACCGGGCACTCCGCGCCGAAGCCGACCACTACAAGCACCTCGCCTACGAACTCCAGGCCACCCACATGGAGCTCGCAGCCGCCGAGCACGCCTCCGGCGTCCTCGAGGAACGCGCCCGCCTCTCCCGCGAAGTCCACGACACCATCGCGCAAGGCCTCAGCTCCATCGTGCTGCTCGGCCGCACGCTGGACAAACAAATCACCGAGCCCGGCGCGAAACAGATCCTGGACACCATCCGCGCCACCGCCTCCGACAACCTCGCCGAAGCACGCCGCTTCGTCGCCGTCAACGCCGGGCCCGCCGAACCCCTGCCACGCAGGCTGGAGGAGCTCGCGCGGGGAGCGGAGGGGCGTCAACAAGCACTCGGGCAACGGCTCACGGTGGACCTCAACGTCGAGGACGTGCCCGAGCCCGCCGCCGGCGTCATCGAGCGAGTCGTGCGCGAGGGGCTCTCCAACATCGTGCGCCACGCCGGCGCCACCCGCGCCGTGGTCACGGTGGAACAGCTTGGGGACGTCGCCACCGTCGACGTCTTCGACAACGGTCGCGGCATCACCGGCCCCGAAGGCTACGGCCTGCGCGGTCTGCGGGCGCGCGTCGCGGAAGTCGGCGGCACCCTCAGCGTCGAAGGTAACGTACTAGCAGCAAGCATCCCCCTGGGAAAGGACACCCATGAGTGAGATCAACGTCATGCTTCTCGACGACCACCCCGTCGTCCGCGCCGGCCTCCGCGCAGTACTCGACTCCTTCGGCGACATCACCGTTGTTGGCGAGGGCGCGGACGGGCGCGCCATCGAGCGGATGCCCGACAACGTCGACGTTGTGGTCACCGACATCCAGATGCCGAACGTGGACGGCATCGAAGTCACCCGGCGCCTCGGCGAAGCAGGCGGCCCGCCCGTGCTCATCCTGACCACCTACGACACCGAAGCCGACGTCGTCGCCGCCGTCGAAGCCGGCGCCCTCGGCTACCTGCTCAAAGACGCCCCCGAGGACGAACTCCACGACGCCATCATCGCCGCCTCCCAGCGCAAACGCGTCCTCTCCCAGGAAGTCGCCGGAGTCCTCGCCGAGCGCCTCATGCGCCCCGACGAAGCCCTAAGCGCCCGCGAAATCGAAATCCTGCGCGCCCTGCAGACCGGCGCCTCCAACCGCGCCATCGCCGACCGGCTCTTCATCTCGCAGGCCACGGTGAAAACCCACCTGATCCACATCTATAACAAGCTCGGCGTGGACAACCGGACCGCCGCCGTGGACCGGGCGAGGGAGCGCAAGATTATTTAGGGGCTTTGGTGGGGAGCTAAATTGCTCGACAGTGCTTGAGCTTGAATCCTTTTCCTCGTGGAGGCTTTTTCTGCGCTGGGAAGACTTCCGATGCTGGCTTCGGTGCATAAGCACTAGCACTCGGCGCAACCGAAATTGCTGCCCCCGTGAAAGCTAAACTTACTATCCCAACTACTCATGAACGGAGCGGCTTTCGAATGACCAGTCTTTCTTCCTTGTCAAATGGTGAGCTGCAAGGCTTTTACGAAGAGCTTTACGTGTATTGCTCTGAAAAGGATTCTTACCACATTGCAGAGCGTTTCCAGAAGGAACTCAAACTTTCCTTCTCCGAAATTGACGCTCTTCCTGATTTCACAGTTAGTGAATGCGATGAAGACGAGTATGAACTTGCTAAAGAATTAGAACCTGGTAGCAATCAGGAAAGCCTTCGTCCGTACATGATTACCCAGCACTTCTTCTTGGAAGTCTTAAACCTAAGTGACCAGGTGATTGACCCTATTAGTGATGCTGTTTTCGCAGCCGTTCAACGAGCGACAGAAGATGTCCCATACTTCAGTTTCATGGGCTTTCTCAAGGACAATCGCTCTGAGGATAAGTAGAACCGGATCGAAATCGATAGCTCTTTTTCTCTAAGTTCGAGCGTTGAGCTGGACGTGCACGCAAAAGACCAGGTCGCTGATTGTTAATGTGGGTATTTGGCGCTAACCGCGGCAGAACGTGCACCAAATTCCCGATTTTCCGGAAAGGTGCCTGGCTATTTCCCCAGGTCGCGATCTCTGCGCAAAGGAATTTGGTGTCACCCTCGCCGACCCGAGTGACAAAAGACGCAACCCACTTTTCACGACCTGGGCTTTTACCGGGTTCAGCCGACAGGATTGCGTCCATTGTCACTCGCTCCCCACTCCATGCACCAAATTCCAGCATTTGAAAAGCGGCCCCAGGATACCTGCACGCCACAGAAGTGCTAGATGTTTTTAGGCCTGGAATGTGGTGCAGCGCTACCCAAAAGCACTCCCAAAAGGGCCAGGCCGGCGCAGGTGAGGATGCCATTGGCCATCGATGCGGTCGGGTTGGACCCGAGCGCCACCAGGGGAGGGACCAGGCCGCCGATGATGAATTGGAAGAAGCCCATCGCGCCGGTGCCGGCGCCGATCCCGATGTCCCGGATCTCCTCCACGGCGAGCGCCGAGGCGTTGGCCATGATGAACCCGGCCATGGCGGACAGCGTGGCGATGAAGGGGAGCATCGTGAGGTTGGGACCGAGCTGGCTGTAAGCGAGCAGGATCAGCCCGGCGAGGATGTCAACAGATAACGCCACAACGAGCAGGGTGCGTGGCTGGTGGGTCTTAACCAGGCGCATGTTGATGGAGTTCGACAGCGGGATGAGCAGGGCGATGCCGCCGAAGATGAGGGAGAAGGTGGTAGGTGTAACGCCGAGTTGGACCTGTAGGACCAGCGGGGATGCCGAGATGTAGGAGAACAGGGTGCCGAAGCCGAGCCCGGCGGCGAACATGTAGCCGAGGAAGGCGGGGCGACGCAGGCATTGGCCCATGCGGGGGAAGATGGTGCGGAGGGTGCCGCGGGTGCGCTTGGCGGGCGGGAGGGTTTCGGGGACGAAGCGCCAGGCGATGAGGATTTGGGCGAGGTTGACGGCGGCGATGGTCCAGAAGACGCCTCGCCAGGTGAAGGTGGGGATGATCAGGCCGCCGAGTACGGGGGCGATTGCGGGCATGAAGCCGGAGATCGCCATGAGGCCTGACAGGCCGCGGGCGGCCTCGCGGCCGCGGGCGATGTCGGGGATGACGGCTCGCGTAACGACGACGGCGCAGCCCCCTGCCAGGCCTTGGAGGAATCGGGCGGCGATCAGGAAGGAGATCGTGGGGGCGACGGCGCACGCCACCGACGCCGCGAGCGCCACCGCGGAGGCGACCAGGATGGCGGGTTTGCGGCCCGTCCCGTCAGAGATAGCGCCGAAGACTAGGTTGCCGAGTGCCATCCCGAGCATGAACCCTGAGATGGTCAGTTGGGCGGAGGAGGGGGACGTCGATAATTGGGTGGCGAGCTCGGGCATGCCGGGCAAGTACATGTCGATGCCGAGCGGGCCCGCCGCGGTGAGCAGGGCGAGCGCGAACAGGAGGCCACCGGAAAGTTTCTGCACGCCGGTAGGATAGTCGCATGCGTGCAACTGTAGAAATCTGTTCGATCGACGATGTGCCGGAGTCGCTGCAGGCGCTCACAGACCGCGAGCCCTCAGCGTGGGTGGCGCTGCGCGCGGTGGACACCACGCCGGGCGGGAAGCTGCGCGTCCACGCGGGGCGCCTGGCCGGGCAGGAGGTGCCGGGGCCCAAGGGAAGGCTTGCCGCGGAGCTGCGGGTGGCGCCCGGCGCGCAGGTCACCGTGTGGGTCAACGACGAGTACGAGCACCACGTGCTGGCCCAGTCGGAGGGGCTGCGCCTGGAGGGTGTGGCGCTGAAGCCGGGCCAGGTCGGGCGGATTGCGGCTGGGCACCTGGCCGTCACGGTGCGCAATACGGGGGAGGAAACCGGCCGAGCGCTGCTGTTTGGCCGCGTTACGTAGTTGGCCAAACGGGCCCGGCGGGCTTAGCGTAGGTGCATGCAATTGCCTAAGTATGGCCCCGCGTGGGCCGGGTCCCTGATGGGGACGTCGATCGCCTCTACACTGTCCGGGTTGCACGGGTTCCGCCTCGGACAGGTTGCGTTTGCACTGGTGGCGGCGGTGTTGCTGGCGGTGTTCACGGTGGGCATCCGTAACGAGCCGCCGCGGCACCAGAACATGGCGGCGTGGGGCATGTACACGATGGGGGCTTTTGGCGTGCGGCTCGGCGTGGACGGCGCTGACCGGCAACGACATCTTCCAGCTGATCAGTTGGTGGATCGGCGCGCCGCTGTCGATCGCGGTGTGCCTGTGGCAGCTGTGGGGCTTCTGGAAGGTCTCGGAGCACTACACCACCCCGGCGTTCCCGTGGGGGCTGGCGCCGGTCACGCCGATGGTCGCCGCGACATCGGGCGGGCAGCTCGCCGCAGAGCACGGCATGTTCTACCACCACGCGGGCATCGTGTGCTTCTTCTTCACGTTCATCCCGGCGATCCCACTGTTCGCCTACTGCTACTGGTCGCTGTGGCGGCGCCGCGAACGCCCGCGCGGCGCGGCGGCAGGCACGGCCTGGATTCCACTCGGGGTTGTCGGCCAGTCGACGGCCGCCTCCACCTTCCTTTTCGACGCCCACCTCTACGGCATCATCATGTTCACCATCGGCGTACCGTGCGTGCTCTTCGGCATGTACTGCTTCTACCAGGCGGTCTTCACCTGGGCGCCGTACGGCCCCGGCTGGTGGGACTCCACATTCCCGGTCGGCACCCTGTGCCTGGGCTCCTGGACCGAGGGCTGGCATGCCCTCTCCTTCGGGCTGCTGCTCCTGCTGCTGTTCCACTGGTGCGCGTGCGCACTCCGATTCGGCACCTGGCAGCGTGAGCGCGTGTGAAAACCAGGACCAGCTATAGCCTGCCGCCAGCGGGCCCGGCGTGGGGCGGCAGCCTCATGGGGACCTCGCTGGTGGCAACGCTGCTGGTCATCAGCGGCCTCGACCCCGTGGCGTGGGTCGTCGCCTGCATCGGGGTCGCCATCTTGGTGGCGCTCGTGGTCGGGTTCATCATCTACCGCACGCCACGCTTCCGCCAGGACACAATGGCGCCGTGGGCCATGACCTTCATCGGGATCATGTCGCTCGGCACCGCCTGGACCAACCTCACCGACAACCTGGCATTCATCCTCGTCGGCTTCTGGATCGGGGCGCCCGCCTGCCTCGCCGTCTACGCCAACCAACTCCGCGGCTTCCACGGGCCACCGAACTTCGCCTGGGGGCTCGCGCTCGTCGGCCCCATCATGGCATCCAACACAGCCGCCACCACCCACGTCAAAGGCGGCGGCGACATCTACTGGATACTCGGCGTGTGCTGCATGGTGGCGTCGATAAGTGCGGCGTACCCGCTGTTTGCCAGGGTGTATGTGGCGGCGTGGCGTCGAAAAGTAGACTTGAGCGGGCCGAACGCCGCGACCGCCTGGATCCCCCTCGGTGTGGTCGGGCAGACCGTCTCCGCCGTCGACCTCCTCTTCGGCAAAGACGCCGAACTCATCGTCGGCACCGTGCTCCTCATCATTGCGATCCCCATGATCGCCTTCGCCATGTGGCACTTCTACCCCGCCGTCGCACACTGGGTCCGCTACTCCCCCGCCTGGTGGGCCTCCACCTTCCCCACCGGCACCATCAGCGTCGGCAGCCACCACCTCGCCGAAGTCTGGAACCTCGAATGGCTCACCATCATCGCCGCAGCACTGCCCGCCCTCCTCGTCCTCCACTGGCTCCTCTGCATCACCCGCTGCACATTCTGGGTAGTTCTCGAGCGCTAAAAGCTACAAAACTATAGAGTGAACCACATGAACATCTCACTATTAATCACCGTAGAAAACTCCCGACCCGAGATTTCACGATGCATTAATGTTGACCACTCGATGTACCTGGGGGAACTCGCACTCGTTATCGACGCCACCCTCGGCTTCTCGAGCGCAGCAACACACATGTTTTCGGGGACCATCAACGGCGAACAACGCGTCTACACCGCCCAACCAGCCGCCGGCGAATACGACGAAAACGACCTCACCGTCCAAGACATGCCCGAAACCATGAGCTACATCTACGACGCCGGCGCCAACTGGAACATCAACGTCCAAGTACTCGGGCCATCCACCATCGCCGGCCCGACCCCCGTCCTGATCTCGGCGCTCGGTCCCGACGTCATCGAGCACCTCAAAGGCCCCGCCATGATGACCGAGCTCTATGACGAAGCCGTCCGCCTCGCAGCCGGCCAACCCGCCGACATGCACATCACGCCAACCCTGTTCTCCGCGATGCCCGTGATGTCGCCGGGCCACATGGTCGACAGGCTCACCAAAGCGGACCCCGTCAGCATCTCGAACCGCATCTACTACAGCGTCGAAACTATGGTCAGTCGCCAAATGATGGACCCCAACGCCGCAACCGAAGAAGACGAAGAAGTCCGCGAAGCGCTCCGCGAATACCTCGCCAACCGCGAAGACCTCAAAGACATCATGGCCATCGACCCCAACCCCGAAAGCAACCCCGCCGTCATGGCCGCCATCGGCGAATTCCTCGAAGACTACTACGGCCCCAACCCAACCTTCGAATCCCCCGTCTACACCGGCATCACCGAAAACCTCTACGACCTCATGGACGGCATCCTCCTCGACGACCCCATCTGGCGGCAGCGCCTCCACAACTTCTTCGTCGAATCCGGCTTCATGCGCGCCGAACAAACCGGGCGCTACACCATCACCGACGAAGGCATCGAACTCCTCAGCGGCGGCGACAACCCCTTCGACTTCGCCGAAAACATCGCACGCGGCTTCTACGCGACCTTCGGCCGCGAAAACTGGAACCAGCTCATGTTCAACCTCATCTCCGACTCCCCCCACACCGCCGACTCAACCATCTACAAAGAAGGCACCACGCTGCTCGCGTCCTTCGGGTTCGGCGAGAAAGTCGACGGCGAGTTCAGCCTCAACGGCGACGGCTACGACATGCTGAAGTGCATCGCGATCGACTTTTCCTCCTAGCGCTCTTCCTCGAGCGCCCGACTTGAGGTAGTGCTCAGAAGTTTTGTCGGGATTTTGTGAACAGAATTGCGTCCGCTGTCAGGCCCATTTCCCAATGAGGCGACACGCGCACCAAATTCCTTGTTTTCACGCGCGGGTCGGCGTGTTTCCCCAGGTCGCGGATTGCCCGGGTAGGAAAAAGGAGCACAAGACTGGCGTCGAGTGGCAAAACACACACCCGCCTTTGACCTAGATATTCATAATGCCTGGTCAGAAATGGGCTAGGTTTTCCTAGCTGCGTGATTTGTCACTGCGTCGAATCTGACAGCACCAAATTCCTTGTTTTCCGCACGCGGGTCGGCGCGTTTCCCCAGGTCGCGCGCTGCTCGGGTAGGAAAAAGGTGCGCACCCCTAATGCGCACCTCTAATTCACCAGGACAAGCCACAGGCCCAGCCCGCCCAAGCCCACCAGGGCAGAGGCAGTGGCGAAGACGGAGACCGTGTTTGGCTGGGAGCGTTCCTGGGCGAGGTTGTGGGCTTCGGTGCGGTAGAGGCGTCGATATCTGGAGATGAGCACGGTCGCTAGGGTGAGGAGCAGACCGATGGCGCCGAAGACTGGCACGGGGTAGGCGTGGGACCAGCGCAGGAGCACCATCGAGCACACGAGCATGGCTAGGGCGGTGCGGGTCCAGCTCAGGGCGGTGCGCTCGGGCTGGAGGCCGGGGTCTGGGACGGGGATGGTCACGAGAGGAGCCCCACTAACACCACGATGGAGGCGACCAGGATGCCGACGCCGAGCAGCGGCGCGATCGCGGGGGCGGGCAGAGGGCGCCCGTGGCGCAGCGCTCGCTCGACGCGGACCCAGCGGATGGCGGCGCCGGCGGCGATGGCCATGCCGATCACGATGACGGTGGCGGCAGCGAAGGTTTGAGTCTCTGGGGTGATGCCGGTGACGTCAAAGGCGCCGAGGGCGATGCCGCCGGCGAGAAATGCGAGCGCGGTGCGGGTCCAGGCGAGGAATGTGCGCTCGTTAGCGAGGGTGAAGCGGGCGTCGGGTTCGTCGCCGTCCGGGAAGACGGTGCGGGTGAAGCTGGGCATGTGGACAAGTGTAGCGCCCAGGGCGCCGCCGGCGGTGTTGATGAGGAGGTCGTCGATATCTGAGTAGCCGGCGGCGAGCGCGTACTGGGCTACTTCGATGCTTAGGGACGCCACCATCGCCACGAGCGTGGCCTTCCAGACCTTGCCGAGCCGGAGGCGGGCCAGGTAGCCGACTGGGAGGAAGAGGACGATGTTGCCGATGAGGTTGAGCCACGGCCCCCACCAGACTCGGTAGTAGATGAAGGAGCCGAAGGGGATGAGGCGCAGGTGGCGGACCTCGTGCGAGGATGCTTCCCACACCCCGGGCAGGCCAACGTACGCCTTGCCGACGGTAAAAAAGAGCACGGCCGCGGCGGTCAGTGCCACGGCCGTGTAGTAGGTGCTGCGCTTAGGCAACGGCTACCTCGTGCGGGACGGGGCCGCCGGAGACCTGGCGGTAGGCGTATACCATCGCCAGGAGTGCTGGGGCGGCCAGCAGCGTGCCCAACACCAGCGAGACGAAAGCGGCCACGCCGGAGGCGGCGCCACTGCCGGAGACGGTGGCCATCAGGATCCCGCAGACGATCATCAGGCCGAGCAGACCACCGTAGTTGCGCTTCGCTGTGGTGAAGCCGGCCTTGAAGGCGTCGCCGAAAGTGCCGTTGTTGTCGGCTGCGTAGAACGACTGGAAGATGAAGAACGGCGAGATAAGCAACATGATCAGCACCGCGATGCCGATCCCAACGAATAGGGTCACGAACGCGGATGGGTCGATAGCGCTGAGATCACCGCTCGAGGCGGTCAGGAGCGCCTCCGGGTCCGCGCCGGCGAAACCAGCGACGAACCCGATCACCATGAGCAGGGCGAAGATCAGAGTCGTGATGATGCCGACGACCACCGACATACCCAGCGTCTTGCCGTAGGCAGCCGACTTGATGTCCTTCAGGACGAACTGCTTCGGGCCGACCAGGGTCTGCTGCAGCGCGGCGGCCAGGAACAGCGGCGTGACGAAGAATAGGGCCAGCATGCCCAGGGCGCTGACCGTGTCGCTCTGGAAGACGGCCCCGATGTTGTTCAGCAGCGCGTACACAAACGCGAGCACCAGCCAGGTGCCCGGGTTGGCGTAGGCGGTTTTGAAACCGTACTTCAGCGCAGCGCCGACGGACAGCTTCCCGGTGCCCAGCCCGTGCGCGACGCCGTTGACGGCCGGGTTGCTGATCGGGTGCGGGGTGACGCCGTCACCGTACTGGGCGGGCGTGATGCCGACGAAGCCGTCGTCGTTCGCCAGCATGGCTGCCGCGGGGCTGGTCGGCACGGCGAGCTGGGCGCCGTGGTAACGCAACGCACTCTCCCCGGACGCCTGGGCGGCCGAGTTGACGTCAAACGCACCGAAATCAGCCTGCTCCTCGTAAGACTGGCTAGAGGACTGGCCGTAAGGCGACGCGCCGTATTCCGGGTAGGACGGGATGCCGCCCGGGTTCTGCGGATCGTTATTAGGTGTATTTGGTTCAGTCATGGTGCCCAACAGTACACACAAACGCTCCGCAGCACCTACACGTTTCCTGAACGTTTACTTAACGACCAGGTTCACCATGCGTCCCGGCACCACAATCACCTTGACCACGTTCTTGCCGTCGGTCAGCTCCTTGACCCGCTCGTCGGCCAGGGCGAGGGACTCGGTGTCCTCCTTGGAGGCGTCCGTCGGGACGTTGATCCGGGCCTTCACCTTGCCGTTGATCTGGACGGGTAGTTCGATGGTGGCGTCGACAAGGAATGATTCCTCGAAGGTCGGGAACGGCTCGAACGTGATGGTGTCGGCGTGGCCGAGCTTCGCCCAGAGTTCCTCAGCGATGTGCGGGGCGAGCGGCGCGACCATCTGCACCAGCGGAGTGACCGCCGCGCGCGGGGCGCCCGACGGGTACGTCTTGGTCAGGTAGTTCGTGAATTCAATCAGCTTTGCGACGACCGTGTTGTCCCGCAGGTGCTCGTAGTCATCGCGGACGCCCGCGATGGTGCGGTGCAGCTGCTTGTTGTCGTCCTCGGTGAGCGCGGCGTCGGTGACGGTGACCTCGCCGGACTCCTCGTCCACAACCAGGCGCCACAGGCGCTGCAGGAACCGGTGCGCGCCAACGACGTCCTTCGTCGCCCACGGGCGCGACGTGTCCAGCGGGCCCATCGACATCTCGTAAACACGCAGGGTATCCGCACCGTAATCGCGGCAGATGTCATCCGGGGCGACGGCGTTCTTCAGGGACTTACCCATCTTGCCGTACTCGCGGTTGACCTCCTCGCCATTGCGGTAGAACTTGCCGTCCTTCTCCTCCACCTCGGCGGCCGGGACGTACACGCCACGCGAATCCGTATAGGCGTACGCCTGGATGTAGCCCTGGTTGAACAGGCGGCGGTACGGCTCCTTCGAAGAGACGAAGCCCAGGTCGTAGAGCACCTTGTGCCAGAAACGGGCGTAGAGCAGGTGCAGCACCGCGTGCTCCACACCGCCGACGTAGAGGTCCACGCCGCCCGGGTCATTCTCGCTGCGGGGGCCGGTCCAGTAGCGCTCGTTCTCGATGTCGCAGAACGCGTCCTGGTTCGTCGGGTCGATGTAGCGCAGCTGGTACCAGGAGGAACCCGCCCATTGCGGCATCACGTTCGTGTCGCGCCAGTACTTCTTCGTACCCTCACCCAGGTCGAGCTCGACCTCGACCCAGTCCGTGGCCTTCGCCAGCGGCGGCGCTGGCTCAGAATCCGCGTCCTCCGGGTCGAAGGACACCGGGTTGTAGTCCTCCACCTGCGGCAACTCGACCGGCAGCATGTCCTCCGGCAGGCCGTGCGCCTGGCCGTTCTCGTCGTACACGATCGGGAACGGCTCGCCCCAATAGCGCTGGCGGGCAAAGAGCCAGTCGCGAAGCTTGTACTGGATCTTCTCCTCACCAGCACCGTTCGCGGCCAGCCACTCGATCGCCTTCGCGATGCCCTCGTCCTTGCCCAGGCCGTTGAGGTCCAGGCCCTGCTCGTTCGCAGAGTTAATGTGCGGCGCGTCGCCGGTGAAGGCAGTTTCTGCGATGTCCCCGTCAAGCACGGGCACGATCGGCAGACCAAAGACGGTCGCGAACTCGTAGTCGCGCTCGTCGTGCGCCGGCACCGCCATGATCGCGCCCGTACCATAACCGGTCAGCACGTAATCCGCGATGAAGATCGGCACCTGCTCGCCGCTCACCGGGTTCGTCGCAAACGAACCCAGGAACACGCCAGTCTTCTCCTTATTCTCCTGGCGCTCCAAGTCACTCTTGGCAGCAATCGCCGCCCTATACTTCTCGACGGCCACCTTCGGCGACTCCGCCCCATTCGTCCAACGCTCATCCGTGTCGGCCGGGAAAGCATCGGCGGTGAGGGCGTCGACAAGCGGGTGCTCAGGCGCAAGCACCATATAGGTCGCGCCAAACAGTGTGTCCGGGCGCGTCGTGAAGACCTCGAGCGGGCCCGCCTCCGACGCGAACGCCACCTGCGCACCACGCGAACGACCAATCCAATTGCGCTGCATCGCCTTGACCTTCTCCGGCCAATCCAGCAAATCAAGGTCATCGAGCAGGCGATCCGAGTAGTCAGTAATACGCATCATCCACTGACGCAGACGCTTCCGGAACACCGGGAAATTCCCGCGCTCCGAACGGCCCTCCGCCGTGACCTCCTCATTCGCCAGCACCGTGCCCAGACCAGGGCACCAGTTCACCATCGAATCGGACAAGTACACCAAGCAGAACTCATCAATCGCCTTGTGCTTCTCCGCGTGCGTCAAATCGCGGAAGTTACGGCCGTCCTTCGTCGTGCGCGCACCCGTGAGCAGGTCACGGACCAGCTCCTCAATCGGACGAGCCTTCTGCAGGTCCTCATCAAACCAGGCGTTATAAATCTGCA
This sequence comes from Corynebacterium sp. NML120713, assembly GCF_001875735.1. Lineage (NCBI taxonomy): Bacteria > Bacillati > Actinomycetota > Actinomycetes > Mycobacteriales > Corynebacteriaceae > Corynebacterium > Corynebacterium sp. NML120713. The sequence goes on along the minus strand of NZ_MLCR01000024.1, from coordinate 16,097 downwards.
GGAAAATCCACTGCGTCCACTTATAAAATTCCGGGTCGGTCGTCGCCACCGAACGACGCGGATCATGGCCCAGACCCAACTGGCCCAGCTGACGCTTCATATTCTGGATATTCGCCTCAGTCGTCGTACGCGGATGCGTACCCGTCTGAATCGCGTACTGCTCCGCCGGAAGACCAAACGCGTCATAGCCCAACGTGTGCAGCACGTTCTTGCCCAACATGCGGTTATAGCGGGCAAACACGTCCGTCGCGATGTAGCCAAGCGGGTGACCCACATGCAGCCCCGCCCCCGACGGATACGGGAACATGTCCTGCACATTCAGCTTGTCCTCGGGCAGCTCGCCACCCGTGGCGAGGTCGCCGACCGGGTTCGGCGCGTTAAACGTGCCGTTGTCCTTCCAGAACGTCTGCCACTTCTGCTCAATCTGATTTGCCAGGCCAGCGCCGTAACGGTGCGCTGGGGTTTCGCTCGCGTTAGTCATGGATACACAGTGTAGTGGGTGAGGTGTGGCGGGGTGGGATGTGGCTGGGTGGGTTTGTTGGCCGGGTGGGGTGTGGTGGGTTGGGTTTGTTGGCTGGGTGGGATGTGTCGGTGGGGTGGGATGTGGCTGGGTGGGATGTGCCGTCTAAACGTTGCTAGAGATTTTGTGAACAGAATTGCGTGCGGCTTGGCTCGTGGGCTGCTCCGGTCGACCTCTTAGCGTCGACCAATGCAGGTCAGCGCAAGATGGGGGAATTGGCGTCGAAAAGCCTCAAAATGTCGTGACCTGCGTTGGTCGACCGGAAGAGGTCGACGGGAACCTCGACGGGTTGCGGGCCCTGCGCTTTAGAGAGACGCTCTGCTGGCAGACCCTTCTGCCGCCATCGGGTTAGGAATAGCTTGCATTGAACGTCTCCAAGAGTACTGTGAATCTGCAGAAAGTGAGGACAAGGTCCCTCGCTATGAGTGGAGAAAGCTCTACAGGACAATTGGCGCCTGTAGGGCTTTCTCCTTTTACTCAGGACGCAACCTGTAAATTTGGCTTAGGGGGTCGCTAGATCCAAGCAGTCGGAAATGAAAAACGGCCCCAAACAAAAATGTTCGGGACCGGAATTTCCTTTAATTTGCAGGTGATTCCTGCTCAATGACCGCAATCATACCCATCCCTTTTCTACAGAGCAAACCAGCCAACGCTGACATAATGAAGGAAAACAAATGCAACCGTCTTCATATCAAAAGCTCATCACAAATATCCCTGCCCCACGGTTTCAAACCTATCTTGATGCAGCACACCAGGAACCAGAAAAAGCCCTCGCACTATATCAATGGAATATCGATGCAGCCGCCGCAGTGACAAGCACCCTAGCGCTAGTTGAAGTTGCGCTGCGGGATACGATTGATCAACAGCTACGAGCATGGAACATGCAAGTCGGCGGTACACCAGAATGGATTACCCAGCCACAGGTACCCTTATCACATATTGTCCGCCGCACTCCACCATCCAGCTGGACCAATAGCCCCCACAGGCGCCAAGGAGACCTTCATGGATCATGGTGGGAAGCAAAAGCAAAGGCTTCGATGAGAGATCCACTGAACGGGCATGCAGTCAAACCACACCCAACCCACGACGACCTCGTGGCCGCGCTAACTTTTGGGTCATGGAGGCACCTCATACCGAAACCAATTCGGCTCGGAGGTCGTGCGAACGCTCCACAATTCGACATCTGGGACCAGGCAATAGATCTTCGGACAAATATCTGCGCAACTGGTAAAGGATTCGACGCTTCAGCAGGTACCGCCTATTTCTGGTGCTCAACCCTCCTACATGCCAGAAATAGGGCCTCGCACCTCGAGCCGCTTCTGGATACCGGCACGCTGCAACACTGGCATCGAATTGCCAGCCGTACGGTTCACGCACTATGGCCTGGCGCTGAAGTTTGGATTACCGGCCCTGCACGCATACCCGAAGTCATCAAACGCAAGCCCTAACCTAACTCCAGCCGCAAGAAACGATCGTTATCTCAAGAAGGCAAGAACTACACCACCAACGCTGTTGACTCGCTGCCCTCCGTGGTTGAGCCGCACGAGGCTCGCGCAGCTGCATACTGCCTGTCAATCATTGTGCCTACGCTCCTCGGCATCGTGGCGCTGGCCGTCTCCAGGCTTGCACCGGCTACGGATGCCGCGTCAAACAAGATGAGCTACCAGTATGGCCAGAAGTACTACACACTGAAGCTCGATTCTAAAAATATAAACGCCACCTTCCTGCAAAGTGAGGTCAAGAAGGACAAGACCTTGACTGCTCTTGCAAACAAGGCTCTCCCACGCGCCCAGCAGTCGTCCGAGCCCCGCGAGGCATTCGGCTCTTCGCACGGTAACGACGCAGCGCGCATGAACGACGCCCTGGCGATCCAGGCATGCCTGCAGGGCAAGGACTTCCAGTCCACACCGATGGACGAAGGAAAGAAAGCCGGCATCATCATCGGGTTCGTGCTTGGCATCTTTGGCCTGCTCGGGGGAATCGTGCAGCAGGCTGGACTGTTCCGCTAGACCCCTGCATCTCCCCCGCCTTGACAAATGATGAGGGGGGGGGGGGCTTGAATATACAAGAACCTTATTTCTTCCTGTCAACTAAAGGAGATCTCACTGTGAAGAAGTTCGCAACCGCAGCCGTAGCTGCAACCATGGCACTCGGCCTGGCGGCCCCTGCGGCCAAAGCGGCCGATACCGTCACTGTCACAAATACAATGGTCAACGGTAACTGTGTTATCAAAGTGCTTGACGGTGGGACTTTGACCTACAACCAGACGTTCACCCCTACCCAGGCAGAGGCCGAGCTGGCTGCAGATCCAGGGGACGGTTCTGAATTTGCTGACCGCCTCGGCTTCCTGTCCGGTATCGACGAAGGCTCCTGGAAGACCGCTAAGTGGGAATCCCGAAAAGCAATGAGCGCCTGCACCAAGAGCCGGAACTACAAGACCGACGGTATCACCGCGCTCTCCCTCAGAATGGACCGCACGGCACGTCTGGCTACTTTCTGGACGCTGACCGGCGTTGGCCTGCTCACAGGCATCGTTGCCCTCGCTCTACCAGCGCTGAAGCCAATGCTGCCAGCCAACATTGCAGCGATGCTGCCATAGGCACACGTTCCACCTGGAATGCTCGCCCCGCACCATGCGGGGCTTTCTCTCTACAAAAAGGAAAATACTCATGAAGAAGATCACCGCCACTATTGTCGCCGCCACTTTGGCTGCCTCCATGCTCGCGCCGACTGCCGATGCTGCGTCGAACACGATGAGCCACAAGAACTACCAGCCGCACTGCACGCTGAAGTTCGACAGCGCCAACATGACCAAGAACAACGGCACGCACACCCAGAACGAGGTCAAGATTTGGGTTGCACAGCAAGCGGATGCCAAGAAGCTGGCGGAGGCAGACCTGACCAAGCTGCAGCAGTCGTCGCAGGTCAGTGAGGCGTTTGGCTCCTCGACTGCTGAGGACACCGCAGCCATCAATGACGGCATGGCGCTCCAGGCATGCCTGCAGGGCAAGGATTTCAAGGCTGAGCCGATGGAAGACGGCACGAAAGCCGGCATCATTATCGGCGTCGTGTTCACGGTGCTGGCCGGTATCGCAGGCCTGGCAAAGCAGGCCGGTTTGATCCGCTAGCTGTTGTCGCGCATCCAGGCCTCGACGGGGGCGAGGCGGGTGAAGTCGACGCGGTCGACGTCCTTGTTATAGGTGTCGATCATCATGCGGTCGTTCGCGGACTTGCGCGGTTTGAGTCGCAAAGCGCCGACGACGCCCGCCATCGTGGCGGCGTGGGCGGCCGACAGCTCGGAGTAGTTCATGCGTCCGGGCAGATAGAAGCGCGTCACACTGTCCGCGCGGCTGCCCAAAAGTTTGGCAGAAAAGTCCTTATCGACGGCCACTTCGTCCAGGCTCATGCCGACGGTGACGAGGGAGACGGAGTGGGCGTCGAAAAGTGGGTCGGGGAGCTTGCGGATGAAGCTGGCGCCGGGGTTGTTCGGGCCGTGGATGGGGGCGAGGACCACGATGGGGCCTTCGGGGGTGAAGTCGGCGTCGGGGATGGGTTCGGCGGTAGTTCCGAGGCGTTTCGCGAGCTCATCGGCGTATTCCTTGGTGGAGCCGTAGAACGAGGCGTACAGGATAGTGCAGGCAGTCATACAATTATTGTTGCATGTTCCGACTAGAATGTGGCGACGATGCGATACGTGTACATGATTGTGGGGCTGGTGGCGCTCGCCCTGGGCGCGGTCGGCGTGTGGGTGCCGATCCTGCCCACGACGCCGTTTCTGCTGCTTGCGCTGGTGTGCTTCACGCGGAGCTCGCCAAGGCTGGAGCGCTACCTGCTGCGCCATGACACGTTCGGGCCATTCATTATTGACTACTACTCAGGACAGCTGACGCGGGCGCAGAAGCTGCGGATTCTGGGACTGCTGTGGTTGGGGATGGGCGCCTCCATATGGGTGGTGATAGTGGTGGTCGGGCTGTGGCCGGTGGCGTTGCTGCTCGCCGCGATCGGTGCCGGGGTGAGCGCGCACATCTGGCGGCTGCGGCCACGCCCCGAGCGCGCCGCCGAACTACGCCAGCGTGCTGGGCTGCCTACTGACCACGCACGTTGAACCCGATGACGCCGGGATTGACCAAGGGGGCGTCGCCAAGCAGGGCGTGGATGTTGCCCTCCCTCTCGACGGCACTGGTGACCGCTCTCGGGCGTTGCTTCTTGTCATCTTTGCCGCGGCCCTGCGACATTGGCGCACCCATGAAGCCGCCTCGCTGCCCTTGCTGACCTGCGGTGTTGGCGGCAGAACCTGTGGCACCCGCTGCACTGTTCTGGCCGCCGAAGCCACCTGTGGACCCGGCGCCTGGCCGTCCGGCGAAGCCTCCTGCGCCGCCGCCGGCGAGCCCCGCGTTGGAGCCAAAGCCTGAGGCTGTGGGTGAGCCTGCGCCTGCGCCTGCCGACGAGCCGAAGCCTGGCGCCTGCTGGTTCAGTGACCCGGCGCGATGGCGGCCACCACCGCCTGCGCCGCCCATTGGCATGCCACCGAATGCGCCTTGGCCTGCGCCTACGCCGGAGCCTGCTGCGGAGGCGGCGCCGGTCGTCGCACCGCTGAGCCCGCCTGCACCGGATGCGAGACCGCCGTGGAGGCCAGCGCCCGGCGCGACGTTCGCTGCCGGCGCGTTCAGCGCGCCTGGTGGAGGAAGCGTCGGGGCCTGCGCCGAGGCGACCTGGGTCGGGGTGGCGCCGGACGCGATGGCGTTGAGCATGTCCGGGTTCGGCTTCCCGAACTGCTGCAACACGTCCTGCGGACCACGCGCGTTCGCGAGATCCGTGTAGCCGTTGTTGGCAAAGATGCTGGCCAGTCCCGCTGGCATCGGTGCGTCCGCGAACTCGGGTGCTGTCGGCGCGGGTGGGCCGCTGATGGAGAAGTCGGAACCGGTGACATCGGTGAGGTCCGGAAGCAGCTTGACGAAGGTCGGGTTCGTCGCCGGCAGGTACGAGTTAACGTACATCGGGTAGGAACTGACGAAGGCCTCCTTCACGGCCTTCACCGCGGCCGGGGATACGGCCTCAGCTGCTATCGCCGCAGCTTGGGCTGCCGCCGCCATAAGTTGCGACGACGACGCCAACGCCGCCAACCCCGTGTTATTCCCAGCAAGCGCCGCCGAGTTGGCTGCGTACTCGGAACCCGCCGCCTGAATCAGCTGGAGACGCGCAATCGCCTGGGCGACGAACTCGGTCTCCGCCGAAGATTCGAGGGACGCAATGGCTGGGGCGATGGCCTCCACCATCTCGTAAATACGCTGCGCGTTCGACGTCCAATTCGACGCTAACCCCGACGGAATCGCTGTGTTCGTGGTCAAGATATTGCTCACCAGCGACTCGAAGCTCCCATCCGTCGACGCATACACCGCACTGTTGCTGAACGGCTGCGTCTTGTAACTCTTCGCAACCGCGGCCGCCGACGACATCCCCAGATTTGAACCCAACCCGCTCAACCCAGGCGTTCCACTAAGCCCGACCGCGTTCACAATCCCCGCAATCGAATCGTCCGCCATCACCGTATTGTCCAGGCAGACCTTCAACACCTTTGCCGACGACTTCACATTCCCCGTGAACGCGTCCGTCGCAAGCGGAGCGTGCTCCGAGTAGATCGCCCCGTGCTTCTCCCCTGCCTCGCGGAGGCCGGAGACGGCGGAGAAGGTAGCTCCTCCACCGACTGCACGGCCGCCAATAGCCCGATTTCCGCCTTGAGCTACTGCCAACAGATCCCGTACAGCAGAATTAACGTCATCAACTTCAATCAATATTTTTGTCATTTTTCCCCCTAAAAATGGTGACTAGTTTCTAACTTTGCAATAAATACAGTGATTCAAGAGCCTCGATAGCAATTTGGCAATGTTCATCGAATGAGACGTTCTCATGAACTGTATTAAAGAAAGCTCCAATGGCGCCTCGCTCCGTATCTATCTGCGCAATACACACGTGGAGAGATGAATAATCAATCCCGTCGTTATAGACATAAATTTCTGGCAACACCTCAGACTGGAACTCAGGGAGCAGCGTTCTCGCCGATCGCGCGAACTCTTCATTACCGTCAACGCTCAAGAGCTCGACGCTGCTGAACGCGTCGCCCTTAGCAAATGAACATGCCGAAGTGCCGTACATGGAGTCAATCTCCCCGTCCGTGCTCCGCTTGATTTCCCCGGTGAAGCCCGCGCGGCGGAATTCCTCTTCGGTGATGTCGTTGCAGGGATCGAAGTAGTCCTCGGGTGCGAGGGTGAATGGGTCGAAGTCGCCGATGGGGACGGTACCGGATTCGAAGACGAAGGCTTTTTGACCAGCAGAATCTGAGGGAGGGGCGTTGGAGGGGGCGGAGGGGGCGTCGATAAGAGTGGTGCTGGAGCAGCCAGCGAGAAGTGTGGCGGCGAGTAGTGGTGCCAAGGTATAGGTGCGCAAAGTGTCCCCCCGTTTTTCAAAGTGTTTCTACACAACCTAGTGCATTTCGCACGATTGTAAAGGGTTTTGTGTACACCATGGTGGACATCCGGTTTTCGCTAACCGCCAACAAACCACCACGCGCCGTCCTAATATAAGGCGGTATGAAACGCCTTCGTACTCGTTACTTCGCCCAGGCCAAGGCTGAGGGCCGCAAATTTACGGCCCTGACCAGCTACGACACCATGACCGCCCAACTTTTCGACGAGGCCGACATCGACTTCCTGCTCGTCGGAGATTCGGCGGCCAACGTGGTGCTCGGCCACACCACTACCCTGCCGATTACGCTCGACGAGATGATCACGTTCGCCGCCGCCGTCGTGCGCTCGACGCAGCGCACGTTTGTGGTGGTTGACCTGCCGTTCGGCACGTATGAGGAGTCGCCGTCGCAGGCGCTCGCCGCGGCGGTCCGCGTGATGAAGGAGACCGGGGCGCAGGCAGTGAAGCTGGAGGGCGGCGTCGAGATGGCGCCGACGATCAAAACGCTTGTCGACGCCGGCATTCCCGTCTGCGGGCACATCGGGTTCACGCCGCAATCCGAGCACGCGCTCGGCGGCTACGTTGTCCAAGGTCGCGGTGACGCGGCCCAGCAACTACTTGACGACGCCACCGCCGTCGCAAACGCGGGCGCGTTCGCGGTCGTTTTGGAGATGGTGCCTTCGGAGATCGCGACGCGGGTCACACAGGAGGTTCCGATCCCGACCATCGGCATCGGCGCAGGTAACGGCACTGACGGGCAGATCTTGGTGTGGCAGGACGCGTTCGGGTTCCGCGCCGGCGGGAAAACGCCGCGGTTTGTGCGTCAGTACGCGGACCTGGGCGCGCAGCTGCTGGAGGGCGCGCAGAGGTACCGGGAAGACGTCGAAAAGGGAGACTTCCCTGCTGCTGCCGAATCGTTCGAGGACTAAGGAAGGCCACCATGCGAGTCATTACCACTGTTGAAGAGCTCCGCGCGGCACGCGCCGAAGCGACCGGGACCGTCGGGCTGGTGCCGACGATGGGCGCCCTGCACTCGGGGCACGGCACGCTGATTGAGCGAGCCCGGGGAGAGGTCGATACGCTGATTACCAGCGTGTTCCTCAACCCACTGCAGTTCACCGATCTCGGCGACACCGACGATTACCGCAACTACCCACGCGATATTGAGGCCGACTCAACGTTTTGCGAAGGCCTCGGCGTGGACATCGTGTTCGCGCCCAGCGTCGAGGAAATGTACCCGGGCGGGGTGCCGCAGATCTGGGTCCGCACCGGCGAGATGGGCACCGTCCTGGAAGGCGCGTCGCGGCCGGGGCACTTCGACGGCGTAGCGACCGTCGTGAACAAGCTGTTCAACCTGGCCAAACCGGACGTCGCTTACTTCGGGCAGAAGGACGCGCAGCAGGTCGCGGTGCTGCGCCGGATGGTTCGCGACCTGAACCACGACGTGGAGATCCGCACCCTGCCCATCGCGCGCGCCGCGGACGGCCTGGCGCAGTCTTCCCGCAACGTGCGCCTCTCCGAGGCGGGGCGTTCGCAGGCGTTGGCGCTGTCGCGTTCACTGCGGACGCTGCAGGAGCAGGGCGAGGCGGGCGCGTTGGACGTGGATGCCGTGCGCGCGGAGCTCGCGGCTTCGGAGGGCGTGACGCTGGACTACCTGGTGGTCGTCGATCCGGATACGTTGCAGCCGACGTCCGAGCCCGGCCTGGCGCTCGTTGCGGCGACGGTGGACGGCGTGCGGCTCATTGATAACGCGCTGTTGGGGTAGGCTGCGGCTGCTGGTTCGGTGTTTTCGAGGGTGGCAGGTGTGGTGAAAAGCTTGCTCGGGATTTTGTGAACAGAATTGCAGTTGATGTCCACCCCAGCGGGAAAACAGTTCTTCCAGGACCACAAGGATTAGGGGCATGATGCTTATCGACGCCGCGTTGTCCGCATCTACTCGTCTTGTTCACCAGAAAGCGCGTAGCGCTGGTTCTTCGCGTTCCAGTGCTTTTCTGTGAACGTAATGATGCCTTGCTGCTCCATTGCCTTCAGGGTCGGGGTTATTTGACCGTAACTCATGCCAGTGTGCTCGACGATTTCGCGTTTGGACAGTGGCTGTCCGGCGGCGTGGAGCGCTTTGCGGGGACGCAGAGAGAGTTTCACCGATGCTCTTTGGCAGGCCGCGCGAGGCATCTTTTGCTTCGATTTTGTAGGTGTCGTTGCCTATGCCTCGCAGAGTGTTGATGGTGGTTTTGATAGCGGTTTCGCTCACGTATAGAAGCAAAACTCAAAATATAAATCAGAATCGCACTCAAAACCCGCAGGTTAAAGACCTATCTCACTATGTGAGAGCTATTCTGGACGCCGATCGCACTGCTGATCGGGGGCGTCTTCGGTACGGTGGCGCTGCCAGCGCTCGCCGGATGTGAGTGCCTAATCGTCCAAGGTTTCCCCGAAACGCAGAAACCTTGGTAGATTAGACATATCTATTCAAACAATCGCAGGTCGGAGGGGTCGTATGCAGCCCGGCTTTCACCCCCTTCGGCAAGATTTGGCTGAACAGGTCGACGCAATTCTGGCGACGGCGGCGGACGGACGCGTCCATAGGACGACCGAAACCCAGGATGTCGACTTCAAGGAGGAAGCTGGGCGTCGCAACGGGCCTGAGATCGAGCCCGGCCAGCTCCGGAACCCGATGGCGGCCACCAAACTCGCTGACGAAGTCGCCTGCATGGCCAACACCCCCGGTGGCGGCGCGCTCATCGTCGGCGTTGAGGACAAAACGGGCCGCATTATTGGGACGGAGTTGGACGTCGATTGGCTGCGGCAAGAGTTTTACCAGCGTGTGCAAGTTGCCCCTTCCATCGAAGAACGAGTAGTTGAAGGGCAACGGCTGCTCATCCTTTTTGTGGCAGCGTCCCAACAGCCCGTCCCCAACACGAGCGACCAGTTGCGCTGGCGCATCGGCGACTCGTACAAGCCGGTGGACCTTTCCGAATGGTGGGAGTACCAGCGCTCGCAAATGAATATCGACCCGATGGCGCAGGCCTCCGACCTCGGCGTTGGCGACGTCCGGCCACGTGCGCTTGAGATTGTTCGGCGTCAACAAGAAGCCTTCCGCGAGCTCACCGACGAGGAACTATTACGTGGACTCGGGGCACTCGACGCGAACAATAACCTCACCCAAGCAGGCGTCACGCTCTTCGCCGCCGCCCCGCGCGCGGTACTCGAACTCACAATTTTCGACGTCCACGGTGGCAACGTGCTGAATCGTGTCAGTGGCAACGCGGGGACGTCGGCACTTGAACAACTTGAGGATATCGAGCGGGCGCTGCACATCGTGAACAAGAACAACACGATCGTGTCCGGGTTCGTGCACCAACCGATTCCACAGATCCCACACAGCGCCGTGCGTGAAGCCCTGCTCAACGCGATGATTCACCGCGACTGGAACCGGCAAGAACCAGTCGACGTCCGCTGGATCGAACTCGACAGCACGCTCATCGTGCGCAGCCCCGGCCCATTCATGCCCGCCATCTCTGCGGCAAACGTGCTCAGCAACAGGGAAGCCCGCTACCCCGCCCTCGCCGACCTCTACCGCGCCATCGGACTCGTAGACAAGCAAGGCGTCGGCGTCGACCGTATGTACCAATCCATGATCATGCTCGGCCACCGGCCCCCGGAGATCATCGAGGTGCCCGGGCCGTACATCGAAACGACGCTCGTGGGCGGGCAGCCTGAGCTGCCCGTACTGGACCTCGTTTCACGCATCGTGCCGACGCCCCGCCAGCGCGACACACGCATCGCCATCATCCTGTACCTCCTGTTCAACCACCCTTTCATCACCCGCCGAAGCGTTGCCGAAGCACTGCAGTCCACGGAAGAAGCCGCCGAACTGGCCCTGACCGCGGCGCACCAAACGACGGTCAATGGCGAACCGCTGATCCGCAAGCATGGGGACGCGTGGCTCCTCAACGAGACGAGCCGCGCGGTGCTCCGCGATCACGAATCCCCCACCGCGCGGCCTGCCTGGTACCTCGGTACCGATCCGGAGAACGCCCGCAAAGTTGTCATGCAATGGCTCTCCGCATTCGGCGAAATCCGCACCACGGACCTCGTCGAACTTTGCGACATCTCCCGTTCCACGGCCACCAACCTCATCAGCGGATGGGAAGACGACGGACTACTCGTCGCCGTGGGAGGAGGGCGCTCCCGCAGGTATCGCAAGGGCGAGTAGGGCCTTTGCGGGTGCTGTGGGTTCTGTGCGTTCCGGGGTGGCAGGTGTGATGAAAAGCTTGCTCGGGATTTTGTGAACAGAATTGCACTAGCCTTCGTGCCCGGGCAACAGTCTTGACAAATGCTGAGGGGGTGGCGCTGATGGCCGCATTCATGGCGCAACCTCCTCGTTGGTGGATTGCAACCGTGCGGGCATCCTGCTCATTGAGATCGCGACTAGGCCGATCAGGGGCGCCGGTGAGCGCGCCCCTGAGGTAGCCCGCGCCTACGTGACGGCGTTGCGTGAGCTTGTCGACGCCGACGCGCTCGATCTCATCATTGAAACTGTTGAGGCGGGCACCAGCCCGGACGAGGCCCGCTCCTGGTGGGTTTCCTACCTGACGGGTAAGGCCAACGAGGCTGGTGTCTAGCTCACTGCCTTGGGCATCACGCCGCCGCAGGTCGCCCGCGTGGTGGAGTTGGTCAAGGAAGGCAAGCTGACCACCAAGCTGGCCCGCCAGGCCGTCGATGATGCCTTGGCCGCTCATCCGGACATCGTGGAGAAGTACAAGGCCGACAACAAGAAGGTTACCGGTGCCATCGTGGGCGTGGTCATGAAGGCCAACCAGGGCAAGGCTGACCCGGGGCAAGTCAACAAGCTGATTGCAAAGAAGCTCTCCTAGCGATCAGTCTAGTTGGAAAACGTTTCCATTATGCGAGGTCAGGCGGCTGCGGGGTACCGTAATCGCCATGACTATTTCTACTAAAGCTCTGCAGAAGACTGGCCCCGACGAACCGTTTAAAGTCGTCACCATCCAGCGCCGCGACCCGCGCGCCGACGACGTAGTTATCGATATTAAGGCAGCCGGCATCTGCCACTCGGATATTCACACTATCCGCAACGAGTGGGGCGAGGCGCACTTCCCGCTGACTGTTGGCCATGAGATCGCAGGTGTGGTCTCCGCCGTCGGGGAGAGCGTGACGAAGTTCAAAGTGGGGGATCGCGTCGGTGTCGGGTGCCTCGTCAATTCCTGCGGTGAATGCGAGCAGTGCCAGGCAGGCATGGAGCAGAACTGCCTCAACGGTGCCGTGGGCACCTACAATTCCGAAGACGTTGATGGCTCGATTACCCAGGGTGGCTACGCGGAAAAGGTCGTAGTGAACCAGGACTTTGTCCTTCGCATCCCGGATACGCTCGATTTCGACATCGCAGCACCACTGTTGTGCGCGGGTATTACGACGTACTCGCCACTGGCACGCTGGGATGTCAAGGAGGGCCAAAAGGTAGCCGTTGTGGGCCTCGGCGGTTTGGGCCACATGGGCGTGCAGATCGCTGCTGCCAAGGGTGCTGATGTCACCGTGGTCTCTAGAACCTCTCGCAAGGCCGATGAAGCCAAGGAGCTCGGCGCGTCCCGTACCTTAGCAACGACGGAAGAAGAGGACTTTTTCAAGAAGCACCGCGGTGAGTTTGATCTAATTTTGTCTACCATCTCCGCAGAGTATGACCTCGAGGCTTACCTCGGCATGCTCAAACCGCGCGGCATCATGTCTGTCGTGGGCCTTCCGCCGGAGGCGCTGTCGCTGCGTCTCAACCGCCTTGTGGGTGGCGGCAAGGTATTGACCGGAAACAACATTGGTGGCATCGCGGAGACCCAAGAAATGCTGGACTTCTGTGCCGAGCATGGGCTTGGTGCGGTCATTGAGAAGGTCAGCGTTGACGAGGTGGACGCTGCCTACGATCGCGTTGTCGCGGGCGACGTAAAGTTCCGCTTCGTTATCGATACCACGACGTTTGCCGAGCACTAAGGGGACCTTCGCCGGGTACTAGAGGGCTTGAATATACAAGAACCTTATTTTCCCCTGTCACCCACCAGTCATCGAAAATGTCTCCTTTCGAGCGTGCCGCGGCATTCTGGACTCCGCTAGCCGTGGGCATCGTTGCTCTCCTGGGCGCGGTCGCGTTGCCAGCGCTCACGCCGATGCTGCCGGAAATTACCACGCCACCGACGAGCCCGCCGGGACCTCCCAATGCTTCGGAACCATGTTCCTGATCTCGTTCGGAGTCTGCGGCGGCAACATGTCAACGACCTTGCGGCCACCGCCCGGCTTCGGCATCACCGAGGTATCGACGGCGCGCTGCGCATCGACCGTGTTCGCATGCGCATCACCGTACGTGAGCACCGCGACCGCGAACCCGGCACCGTAACTAACCGTCCCGGTGGAGCTGCAACGGTCGTCGGCCCAGCCGAACTTCGTGCCCTGGACACCGGGCAGTCTCGAGGTGCCGTAGTTCTGCGGGAAGCCATCGGCAGCGACGGGTGCCGCGTGCGCCATGCCGCGCAGCAGCGGCGCGGCCACCGGATCATGCCGGATGGCCTGCACAAACCTCGCGACGTCCACCGCCGACGTACTCGCCACTCCCCAGTTCCCACGCCGTTGAGTAGCGCTCAATTTGAAGTCGCGCGCGATCGCGTCAATCGCCTGTGGGTACGCAGCATCCAGCGTGCCCGCAATGCCATCGTTCGAGGTGCGCACCATCTCCTCCACCAGCGCCTTATGCCGCGGCACCCCGTGGTACAGCACCCAATAGCCCAGGTAGAGCTTGCTCAGGCTCAGGGCCGGCCGCGCCTCCCACCCATTTCTCGACGCCTCCACTCCCCCACCCGCATGCACCACAGCCACCGCGGACCGGGGCGAAGCGGCGTCGCCACGCACGGAGATCGCCGAAGCACTCGGCGCTGCCAAGATTGCGAGCACGAACGCCACAAACAGGGCAATGAACTTCTTCACAGGGGGCTCCTGAAAATGCTATTTCCAGGAAGTGTAGCCAGAAGAGTCAGAAAAATGTGAACAGATCTGCATATGCAAATCTGTTCACAAAATCTCTAAGGGCCTTTTGCGGTACCTTCTACCCGTGAGTTAGACGTCTCGGGCGATCAGGTCGTCGAGAGCGACCGGGGAGAGCAGGTACGGCGGGACCTCCAACACCGTGAACGCGCCCGACTTGCCATCCTCCGCGAGGCGGGCAGCCGCGCGCGCGTACGCGACGGCGACGGCGCCGGTGAAGTCGGGGTTGCTGGAAAGTTCCAGGGTGTACTCGACAAGCTGGTGGTTCTCGCCGACGCCACCAGTGGTGATCACGTGACCGCCGTGCGGCATGCCGGAATGCTCGCGGACGAAGGTGGCGTCGTCAATAAAGTTGACCTCGACCTCGTAGCCGACGAAGTAGTCCGGCATCGTGCGGATGGTGTGCTCGATGGCGGCCGTGTCGGCGCCATCCTCCGGCACGATGTAAACGACGCGCTTGTGGGCGGACTTGCCGTCGAGACCCTCGGTCTCGCCACGGCGCGCGCGATCCAACGCATCCGGCGCAGGAATCGTGTACTGCACACCCTTCGCGACGCCCTCAATCCTGCGCACCGCATCCGAGTGACCCTGCGACAGGCCCGGGCCCCAGAACGTGTGCTGCTGCGCATTCGGCAGAATTGCCTCCGCCATCGCGCGGTTCAACGAGAACATGCCCGGGTCCCAACCAGTGGAAACGATGGACACCGTGTTGTGCTCGCGCGCGACCTCATCCATCGCCTTGCGGTGACGTGGGATGTCACGGTGATTATCGTAGGTGTCCACGGTAGGCACGTACTTCGCGAACTCCGGCGCCTGCTCCGGAATATCCGTCGCCGAACCCAGGCACAGAATCGCGACGTCGATTTCGTCCTTGTACTGGCCAAACTCCGCCACCGGCAACACGCGGGTGTCCGTGTCCAGCTTGCTGCGGCGCGAGAAGATCGCCGACAACTCCATATCCGGCTGCAGCTTCACCAGCTGCTCCACGCTCTTGCCCAAGTTTCCATAGCCGACAATGCCAACACGCATAATGCGCCTCCCTTTCCTCGTGGCCCTTTGGGCTCGTGGCTTCTGGGCTGTTTGCCCATAAATTACGGGCCTACTTTACTCGCACATCGGCTGTGAGGGAATGCGCACGACGGGTTGGTGGCAGGTTGGTGGCTTGCTGGTGGCTTGCTGGTGGCTTGGTCACAGGGAGCGAGTGCCAAAGGACGCAATTTCCCCTAGGTGGCAGGCTGGTTGTGGGCCAAAACCCGAAGGAGGTCCACACTCATGTCCCCGCACGATATTCCCCCGCTGATACCAAACCCACCACGCAAGGATTGGGCAGACTACAACACCAACCCCGACCCCGACAAGACTCGTAAGCGTCGGCGTGCAAGCATGCCATCTGCACGCGATGTGCTGGCGTTGCCGACTGTAACCCTTGCACCCGGTGCCACGCTTTCCGATAGTGAGTTGGTCATGCCGGATGCTGCGGCAGTCGTGTTTATCCCCAACACTGAAGATCGCGGGATTATCACTTATAGCGATACCCAGAAACAACAGATGGTCAGGATCTATCAGCAGCTTCCCCATGGGGCAAAGGGGATATGGCTTGACCGTCAAGGAATCTATTACTCCAAGGTGCTCAGATGGTCGAAGCGGTTTGATCTTGGCACGTTTACCCAGCAACAACGCGCCGCAGTCTATACCGGGGCAACCACACCAGTACCGGTGGTGTTAGACGCTGAAGCAATCATCTCACTTGTCCACCAGTATGTTGCCGCCCCGCATGGGACAAAGCAGGCACTGCTTGATAAGCACGGCATCGTCAAAGACACGATGCGCCGATGGATCGATAAAGTCGCAAACGGCACGATTGCCCACTACACGCATACAAGAAAGGTAGAACCCATGAACACACCTAAGACCACCAACAACGACATGGTCACCATGTCGCGTAAGGAATACAACGCGCTACGCCGCGAGCTTGATCGAACACGCAAAGAGCTCAAGCTGTGGAAGGACACCAGTGATGTGCTGGGAAAAGCTATAGCGTCTCTGCCAGAAAACACTGGCGGGGACTCAAACG
>NZ_MLCR01000022.1:0-59644 GCF_001875735.1 Corynebacterium sp. NML120713 | reverse complement strand
CGGCATTGATGGTCAGTGGAACCCCAGCTTAGGCGTGAGAAAAGGGTGGGCTGGACGCAGCTAAACACACACAAAATGTCCCTTATCGCGACACGCCGTAAAAACACACAAAATGTCCCTTAAGCCGAATTTGGAGCCAGCACAAACACAACAAAACCCCAGGCCACCAACGACCTGGGGTTTTACGGAACTGTGGAGCTAAGGGGAATCGAACCCCTGACCTTCGCATTGCGAACGCGACGCTCTACCAACTGAGCTATAGCCCCTCGCTGGAGAAAACGTTACTCCTCTTCTCCGCTGATGCTAAATCGTCCGGTTACCCAGGCGATTTAGCTCGCCTGTGGGGCGCGGTTGTCGTCCTCGCCGTATGGGTAGTGGGGGGAATCCGTGTGGTCCTCGAAGATTGCGGAGGATGCTTCGGGGAGGTCGGTGAAGTCGGGGTGGGCGTCGTCAAGGTCGAGTGCTACGGATTCTCCGTATCGACGCGGCCACTCCTGCCTGGGGTGCGTCGAATCTGCAGTGGCGACGCCGAGGCGCGCGCGGCGCAGCTGGCGCATGCGGCGGCGATGCAGCGCACGCTCCTGACGGACGACGCTGCGCAGCACAACCATGAACCAGGTGGTCAGGGCGACGGAGGCCGCAGGCAGGATCCATGTCCAGCCGCCTGCGACGAACGCGATCACAAACGTGACCACGCAGGCGATGATGAGGCCCAGGAAGGTGCGCTGACGGCGCATAAAGCGGTCTTCGCGTGCCCGGCGTGCACGGTCTGGGTCCCAGCCGCCACGGCCGCGGCGGGCCTCTGCAAACGCGAGATCTTCGTCGGTGACTGCGACCTCTTCATCTGGAGCGTCCTGCTCGTCCTCGGTTTCCTCGGCAGTGAGCTCTTCGGCGTCCATCTCTGCCGTCACGCCAGTGTCGTATCCGAAGTCAGCTGCGGAGTAGTACGAGTCGGGGATGCTTTCGGCTTCTGCTACCGAGGCCTCCGGATCCTCCGCAGTCTCGAGTGCTACCGCATCGGCGTCGTCTGAAGAATCGTCTGAAGCCTCATCCACTTCATCGGCGGACTCAGTCTCAGCCTCAGCGGACTCTGCTTCAACTGCCGCATCCTCGACTGGCTCCGCTTCGATGACCTCTCCCTCAATAACGTTTGAGTCGGTATCTTCTTCGGAGCCAGCGTCTTCCTGGTTCTTCGAGAAGAAGTTTCGGATGACCGCACTGTCATCGATGAGCACTTCGCTGGCAGCTGGCTCGTGTTCGACGGCTTCGACGAATTCCACGTCCGCAGCGTCTTCGTCGTGCAGGTGCACGTCCGCAGCGGTCACGCGTGGGCGGCGACGAACCTCCATGGGTTCCGTACCACCGGTGTGCAGGACCCTCGTTTCGTCGTACCCTTCGCCGGAGCGGCGAATTGGTTTGTTGTTGCCAAATACGAGTGGTGCCAGCACGATGACCCACACGACGATCATCAAGATAATGATCAAGCTCGGGCTACCCATACAGCGAAGCCACCTTCCTAAAACTACCCTCGAAACTGACCTTTAACGGTAGCGAGCAATCCGCTCTTCCGGCCCGAGCCACGCCGGGGCCGCGTCATCGAATTCGGCCGGAACGCCGCAGTCTGTCTACGGCCGTGGTCGGGTAGTCATCTTCGGTCATTGCGACGAAGTAGTGGTCGCGCCAGCGGCCGTCGATATGAATGTTTCCCCGCATGAATCCTTCTTCGCGGAAACCTACGGTCTGCAGGACGTGGCCACTTGCTGGGTTGTCTGGAAGGTACGTCGCAGTCACGCGGTGCAGGCCCACCCGCGCAAAGGCGTGGTCAACGCCCAAGGCGCACGCGGCCCTCGCGACGCCGCGCCCTTGATACGGGCTGTGCACCCAGTAGCCGATCCAGCACTCGTCGACGGTTCCGCGCTGAATGCCGCCGAGGGTCAGTTGGCCGGCGAAGTGGCCGTCGACCTCTATCACCATCGGTACGACGGTGCCATCTGCGGCCATTTCTTTGAGCATCGTCCACTGCCCCGTCCAAGCGCTCTTGGTGTGAGCAGCTTCCCATGTGGAATGGATCGTTGGTTCTACTGGCTGCAACCACTGCTGGTCAAGCAGGCGGGTACGGCACCATTCCCCGCCATCCTGCAAGCGTAGGGGCCGCAGCGTGACGGTTTCCCCGCTAGGAAGTCTCACGAACGGAGTGCGTTCGGGCCAACCAGGTGTGGGTCCGTGCAGCCAAGTTTCAATCCTTCGCAGCAGGCCCAACGTCTATCCCCGCTGTTGGAGGAATTCGACGTCCACCACGTCGCCTGGGCGGATCTCCACGGTGGACTCCGGCAGGCGAATCATGGCGTTGGCTTCCGCGAAGCCTGCGAAGAGGTGGGAGGTTTCGCCACCGGCGCCGCCGAGCCCTTCAACCAGGTAGTCGCCGGTCTCCGTGTCCCGCATGAGACGTGCACGGATGTAACCACGCCGCCCTGGCTGCGAGGTAATTGCCCGCATCGAGCGTGCGCGAACGACTGGGCGCTGCCAAGACTGCTTGCCCAGCGCTTGGCGGATCGCAGGGCGGACGGTGGTTTCGGCGATCACGAGCGCGGCCGTCGGATTGGACGGCAGCAGGAAGACCGGCACATGTTCCTCACCCAGCGTGCCGAAACCCTGGACGGACCCGGGGTGCATGGCCACTCGAGTGGTGTCGATTTCCCCGAGGTCATGCAGCACTTCTTGGAGTGTCTGCGCGCCTGAACCACCAACCGCGCCGGTGATCACTATCATCTCGCTGCGCCCAATGTAGCCAGCCAGGATTTCCCGCATTTTCCGCGGTTCAGCGTTCATGATGCCGGCACGGTGTACATCTGCACCCGCTTCTTCGGCGGCAGCGGAAACGACGTAGGAGGCGACGTCGATAACTTGGCCCAAGCCTGGCTCTCGTTCGATGTCAACGAGTTCCATGCCGAAGCTCAGCACGGTGACCCTCGGCCGGGGATACACTAGTACTTTTGTGCGCCCAGCGGCAGCCAGCAACCCAATTTGTGCAGGTCCAAGGACCGTGCGGGGCCGCACTGCGATGTCGCCTGGCTGGATATCAGCCCCCGGCTTGCGTACGAACTCGCCACTTGCAACTGGGCGTTGCGGCGTAACCCGCTTGGTGCCCCGGTCGCTCCATTCCAGTGGCAACACGGCGTCGGCAAGTGTGGGAAGCGGGGCACCTGTTGCAACCCGCACCGCTTGGCGTGGCTGCAGGCGCAACGGCTTCTGGGAACCGGCGGGAACCTCCCCCACCACGGGTAGAGCACGATCGGCGTTGGTGCGTGGGCGCGAATCGCGCTCCGGCTCGCCGTCTTCTTCCGCCTGGCGCGGCTTCACCCGCAGGCCTGCGGATCCCCCGACGTCGACCGCGCGGACGGCGTAGCCGTCAATGGCTGCTTGCGAAAAGCCGGGCAGCGCGCGTGTCGCTACGACTTCCTCGGCGCACATCAGCCCCAGCGCGTCGTCGATCCCCACTCGGATCGGCTCGGGGGTCCGGATTGCGTCGCCAATTATGGCAAGCTGCTCATCAACACCGCGCATCAGCCACGCCTCTTTCTACGCCTTCGTTAGCGTTGTTCATCACCCGTGAGTTCGGGGTGTTCGGCCTCAAAGTCGTTCATGATCTGCTTGAGTGCCGTGTACAGTGCAGGTCCGTACTTCGGGTCGTGCAAACCAAAGTCCACATTAGCGGGAATGTAGCCGCCCGGGTTGCCCAAATCGTGGCGCTTGCCGTGGTGCACCACGATGTGCACTGGATGACCTTCCTGGATCATCAGCTCGATCGCATCGGTCAGTTGCAGCTCCCCGCCCTTGCCCGGCGTGATGCGACGCAGCGCATCAAAAATTGCCCGGTCAAGCAGGTAGCGTCCGGTAGCCACGAGCGTCGACGGCGCGTCTTCCACGGCCGGCTTTTCCACCATGCCCTTCACGCGCTTGACCTCGACGCCCTCAATAGTCTCGTCGACGTCTTCGACATCAAACACGCCGTAGTTAAAGACTTCCTCCGGCGTCACGTTGAACGCACACAGCACGGAGCCGCCGAGCTTCTCGCGGGTGCGCACCATTTTCTCCATCACGCCGGTAGGAAGCACAAGGTCATCTGGCAGCATGACGGCAACTACGTCCTCGTTTTCGTCGAGGGCAGATTCCGCACAGCTCACCGCGTGGCCAAGGCCCAACGGCTTCTCCTGCGTCACGGCGACTGCATTAATAAGGTCCGCGGCGCGGGCGACCTTCTTCACCTGGTCGTCTTTCCCGCGCGCCGCGAGGGTCTCGCGCAGCAGTTCGAACTCGCCGAAGTGGCGCATGATTTCTTCTTTTGCCGGAGCTGTCACGATCACCAATCGGCGAGCGCCGAGCTCTGCCGCTTCCTCGGCAATCAGCTCGATACCGGGTGTATCCACCACGGGCAGGAGTTCCTTAGGAACAGTCTTCGTAGCTGGCAAAAACCGTGTACCCATGCCAGCTGCCGGCACCACGACGGTCTTCACGCCACGCGACGCAGGCTGCTGGGAGGTTTCTTCATTAGACTTCCGCATAAAGATCTACTTTACCTCTGTATGGCCCGACTACCGTTTCCGACTCGTGAGGAGGCTCCCCCACTTGCACACCAAGCAAACTATCCGCGAAGCACACACTACTTTTCGACGCCACCTCGCCAGCAAACCCGACGAAAAGCGTCAACGCGACGCCAGCATTCTCCAGCACACGCTCGAGGCTCTCGATCACTTCGGCGCCGTGGGCAGTGAAATCAGCGCCTACCACCCGCTGCGCACGGAACCCGCTGCCGCTGACTACCCGCTGCAGCTCGCCCAACACGCAAGAACGGTGTGGCTGCCGATTTCGCTTCCTGGCGGTGTGCTGCAATGGGCCGCGTGCACCGAAGAACAGCAGCCGGGCGCGCTTGGCATCGCGGAGCCAGTCGGTTCCCGGTTCTCCAGCGAAGTGCTCAAAGGTTGCGCTGCGCTGGTGATCCCGGCGCTCGCCGTGGACCGCCGCGGGCAACGTTTGGGTAAGGGCGCCGGCTATTACGACCGGGCGCTTGAGCAGGTCCGCGACCACCGCATCCCTATTGTTGCGGTGGTGTTTGACGAAGAAGTCGTCGACACGCTGCCAGCGCAACCTCACGATGTGCCCGTCGATGCAATCGTGACAGACCGCGGATTTTTCCAACTCTAGGGAACCTTCCGGGCCACACCCGCGTCTAAAGACGCATGAAGCCCGCCTCATTCCTTCGCGACCTCCGCATGCCCGGCTACCACCGCACCGTCACAGTGCGCCGCACGATCGCCGTCGTGTTACTGCTGGTAGCAGGCGCAAGCATACTTTTCGACGCCCGCTCCGCCGACCCACCCGCTGTTGTCTTCGCCCGCGACGTTGAGGCCGGCACAGTGCTCACCACGGCGGACGTGGAGCTTCGCAGGCTGCCGCCCTCTGTTGTTCCCGCGAACGCCTTGGGCAGTACAGACCTCGCCGTCGGACAGGTCCTCGCGGCTGGTGCATCCGCGAACGAAGTAGTTACCAACACCCGTCTTGTCGGACCGGACCTTAAAGCTTCGCTGATCGAAAGCGATGACGACCCGCACGACTTCACCATGGTTCCGGTCACGCTCGCGGAACCGGAACTCATCCCGATGCTGCATCACGGCGCCGGCGTAGACGTGGTCGCGCCAGGCCCGCGAGTTATTGCGCGTGGCGGAAGGGTGGTCACGACGAACGAGGAGGGGTCAATCCTAGTACTGCTGCGCAGTGTCGATGCAGCCAACGTTGCGGCCGCATCACTGACGGACCCGTTAACAGTTGTATTGACCACACGATAGTTTGTTGCCTATAGTTTTTAGGTCCAAATCCAAACCTTACAAAGGAGACCCTAATGCTTGAGGGCTTTAAGAACTTTATTCTGCGCGGCAACGTTATTGACCTCGCAGTCGGTGTTGTTATTGGTGCTGCGTTCACCGCAGTTGTTACCGCTTTCTCCGACAACATCATCAACCCGCTGATCGCTTCCGTCGGTGGCGCTGATTACTCCGGCCTTGGCTTCCACATCATTTCCGGCAACGACGCAACCTTCCTCGACTTCGGCGCGCTGATCACTGCAGCGATTAACTTCCTGCTGATCGCGGCAGTCGTCTACTTCGTGATCGTCGCTCCGATGAACAAGCTCGACGAGATGCAGAAGCATAAGCGCGGCATCCAGCCAGACGCCCCGGCTCCGACCGAGACCGAGCTGCTCACCGAAATCCGCGACCTGCTCTCCGAGAAGCCCGCGCAGCAGTAGTACTGCTATTCTCCGTAATGGGGTGGTCGCTCGTACTCATAAAAGGCTTTGCCTGTGAGTTCTGGCTCGCCGTCGCCGTCGATATCGACGCTGCGCCCGGCATCATAGCCCGTCCGCCCAGAAGCCGCGTCACCAAATAGTTGCGTGCGTTCAGGACTACGGTCGTATTCTGCTTCCGACCGTCGCTCCACGCGCCTCCGCTGGTGGCGCGGCTTTTTCATGCTCGCCATCGTTCCTGATTACGCCTGTACGGAGTAGGTATTCAGCTCGCCGATCAGGTGCTGGACTAGTGGTGCGATCGTCGATACGCCGTCGCGTATCGCTTGGCGGCTTGCGGCGAGGTTTACCACGACGGTCGAACCAGAGACGCCACACACACCGCGCGACGTGCAGGCATCCACCGCTCCACACGCCTGGCCCGACGAACGAACCGCCTGTGCTACACCGGGCACGTTCTTGTCGATCACGGCCTTCGTCGCCTCTGGCGCCGTATCACGTGGCCCGACGCCAGTGCCACCGACGGTCAGCACCAGGTCAACCCCACCAACGACACCGGTTTCGATCGCTTTGCGGATCTCCGCCTCGCTCGAATTGACGTGCACCACCGCGTCAACGGTAAACCCGAACTCGCTGAGCAACTCGACGAGCATGTCACCCGTGGTATCCCCTTCTGAGCTGTATCGGCGGTCCCCAACCAGCACTGCGATGGCCGCAGGAGGCGTCGGAGTCTGCTCGGCGAGCTCTGCGGCCTTCAGCGATGCTTCGTCGGGCTCCCCAACCGTGTCAAGCAATACTTCTGTCGTTGGCATGCCAGGTCTCCTGTCGTGTCGTTGCGAAATCGCACAGTTTCATTTTCATTGTTTGCTTCAAAACTTACCCGTTGCTCAGGGTTACATCTACGGAATGAGGAGCTTCTTCTCCCTCCCGCAAGACTTCAAGCTGAACGACCTGCCCGAAGTCCTTCGACCGCGTCGCCGCAATCAACGCATCCGCTGAGTCAATCAGCCGACCGTCCAGCTTGGTAATCACATCACCTTCTCGGATACCGGCCTTTTCTGCTGGACTACCAGGCTCAACTCCGGCGACCACGGCGCCGTCGATACGAGTGCCGCGAATCGAAACGCGGACGCCCAACATCGGCTGCGACGCCTTGCCGGTTTCAATGAGCTGCTGCGCGACACGCTTGGCAAAATTCGACGGAATCGCGAACCCGAGACCAATCGAGCCCGACGACTGCTCGCCACCAAAGCCGCCCGCCGAGAGCGAAGCAATAGCCGAGTTCATCCCGATCAGGTGCCCCTGCATATCCACGAGCGGACCACCCGAGTTACCAGGGTTAATCGCAGCGTCTGTCTGCAGCCCGTCCATCAACGAGCTCTCCCCACCGCCCTGGGCCGCACGCACCGGGCGGTTCTTCGCGGAGATGATGCCACTGGTTACCGTCGCCGAGAGCCCAAGTGGGGAACCAACTGCGACAACCTGCTGGCCAACCTTCAGCTCGTCCGAGTTGCCGAAGTCAAGCACAGGGAGATTTTCGACGCCATCAACCTTCAGCACGCCAATATCAGTGTTGACGTCCGACGCTACAAACGTAGCCGAGTGCTTCGAACCGTCGTTGAACACCACCTGAATCTCGGACCGTTCGGTCGCCGCAGCGCCGATCACGTGGTGGTTCGTCAAAATGTAGCCGTCGGAGGAAATAATCGACCCCGACCCTTCCGCGATACCATTCGGCGTCGCCACAGTGATGGATACAACCGAAGGCAGCACTGCGGCCGCAACCTGCTCAACGGAGCCATCAGGCGCAGTCTCTGGCGATGCGAGGCTCGGGTTCTCAAGTGCGTTGTAGTGCTGCTGTTCGCCGTTATCGTTCGCAGCGACGACTGCGTACCCGGCGCCGGCGCCGGCCAACAGCGAAAGCACTACGGAGCACGCCACTGTAGCCGCCCCCAGCCCACGCTGCTGCTTTTGCTGCGGTGCAGACTGCACGAATGCGGTTTCCGGGGAGGCCTCCTGTGGATAGGAGGCCTCGTACGGGTTTTGTTGTGGCGTATTTGATTGTGGTGAATACGGGTTCGTCATGTGCAGTAGTATGCACGACGCCACTGTGGTAGCACTAAAAAGTAAACTCGTTCTCTCGCAATGTTTCCTGAATGTTCACTGTGTTAGCTGAGCTGGGATTTGTTCGGCAATCGCGGAATTTCGATGCCTTCTTCTTCCAGATAAAAATCCTCATCAGCATCCGGAGCCTTCCCCGGGAAGACCACACGGAAGCGCGCCCCGTGGTCATCCGACTCCTCCACGAAGATCCGGGCACCATGCCGGTCCATCACCTGCTTGACGATCGCAAGCCCCAAGCCCGAACCCGGCATCGAACGCGACTCCGCCGAACGGTAGAAGCGCTCAAAAACCCGCTCACGCTCCTCCGGAGCAATGCCCGGGCCGGAATCGTCGACAACCAACACAGCGTACTTTTTCGCCGCCTTCAACGAAATCCTTACCGTTCCGCCTTCTGGCGACCACTTGGCCGCGTTGTCGATCAGGTTTAGCGGAGCGCGGCCCATCGCGAATCGATCACCCATAATCAGCCACGGGTCAGCGTTGAACTGGAACGTAACGTCAGGCCGACGACGCTCAACACGGCGCACGGCCTCCTCCAGGATCACATCCAGGCGGATCTCCTCAAACTCAACGTTCGAGGAATCCTCCCGCGCGAGATCCACCAGGTCTCCGATAAGCGTCGACATTTCTGTCATCTGCGCCAGCACATCCCGCTCAAGATCGGCGCGGTCCTCCGCACTAATCTGATCCTGCCGATCAGCGGAGTACATCATCATGAGCAGCTCAATGTTGGTGCGCATGGAGGTCAGCGGCGTTTTCAGCTCGTGGCCGGCGTCGGCAACAAGCTGTGCCTGCCTGGTGCGCGAATCCTGCAGCGAAGCCATCATGTCATTAAACGCGTTCGTAATACGCGCCATCTCATCATGGCCCTGCACCGGAAGCGGCTTCAGCTCCTTCGTCCTGGTCACTTCCTTCAGCGCAAGGTGCAATTTACGCAGCGGGCGCATACCGGAACTCGAAACCAGGAACGCCACCAGCGTCGACACTATCCAGCCCAAGCTGAGCAGCACCAACAGCGCCGCGGCAATACTGCGCTGCAGCTGACGCGTCGGGTCGACCGCCTTCGACAGGGCCACGACTGTCCCATCATCCAGCCTTGTAACCAACACACGGTTACCGTGCAGGGTGCGTGCGGAGACGTCCGCTCCGTAGTTCATTCGCGCAAAGTCCCCACCCACGGGAATTTCATCTCCCACGAACCGGTTCGACTCCGCGCGTGAAGCCGTGGCGAGGATGTGAGGGTTGCGGCGTCGAAACGTCTCGACCTCAGCCGCCAGCTCCTCATCGCTGGACATTTCCTGCGAGTCGTACGCGAGCATCGCGCCCTGTGTGCGCAGATCGTTGTCCATCATGCCGATAATCGACGTCGACGACGCCCAGTAACTCACCGATGCCGTGACCAAAATCGTAAGGGCCACGAGCACGCCGGTCAGCACCGCGAGCTGCTGGCGAAGCGTCATCTCCGACCCGAGGTACGCACCACGAATATAGGTATCGAACAGGATCGTCGGCAGGTTCGGACGCGGGGGTTCCTGATCTTGCTCGGCTGCCGACACTTGGCGATCCACCCCCTCAAGGGACATGCCCGTAGTGCGCTCAAAGTGATCCGCCGACTGGCGCAAAATCACAGTGCGGTCTCCCGAAGCACGTAGCCAACCCCACGGACTGTATGGATCAGGCGAGGCTCCCCGCCCGCCTCAGTCTTCTTACGGAGGTACCCGATGTAGACCTCCAAGGCGTTGCCGGACGTCGGGAAGTCGTATCCCCACACCTCTTCAAGAATCTGCTGGCGCGACAGCACCTTGCGCGGGTTCTCAATCAAAACGAGAAGGAGCGCGAACTCGGTACGGGTCAAGGAAATAGCGCGGTCGCCGCGGAAGACGTCACGAGTATCGGTCTCTACAGACAAGTCCTCAAACTCGTACTTTGTTTTCGGAGCAGACTGCGACTGGATGGCGTCAGCCTGAGCGCGGCGCAGCAGCGAGCGTACGCGTGCCAACAGCTCCTCAAGCGCGAAAGGCTTCGGCAGGTAGTCATCAGCGCCGGCATCCAAGCCCGCTACACGGTCCGCGACACCATCTCGCGCTGTCAGCATCAACACAGGACGGTCGTATCCCGAGGAGCGCAATGTGCGGCACACGTCGAGCCCATCGATCTTCGGCATCATCACGTCCAGAATCGTCAGATCGGGCTGTTCGTCACGGATGACATCGAGCGCCTCCTCGCCGTCAGAAGCAAGCAGTACATCATACCCGTTGAAGCGAAGGGAACGCCGCAGGGATTCACGAACGGCTTGCTCATCATCGGCAACAAGAATCTTCATACGCCCATTATTGCCTATCTGAGAGACTTTTAACACCGGACTGTCAGATACATGAAAAAGCCGGGCCCGTTGGGCCCGGCGAACGGTTATAGTAAGGCGCTTTTAGAACTGCTCGACGTCAATCAAGCCAGCCTGTGCAGCCTTGAGCAGGCGACGTGGGATACGTACTTCCTGGCCGTCAACCTTCGCGGTGATCAGCGGCGCATTGTCAGCCTTCCACTGCGAACGACGCATACGGGTGTTCGCGCGGGACTTCTTAAACTTAGGGGTTGCCATTGTTGTTTCTCCTTACGCCCTATTTTGCGGTCTTCTTCTTGCGGCGAGCCATACCGCCGAAGCGCTGGTTGAACTTCTCAACGCGGCCAGCGGTGTCCATGAGACGCTGTGCGCCGGTCCAGAACGGGTGGGACTCAGCGGTCACATCAACGACGATGAGCGGGTACTCGTTGCCGTCTTCCCAGGTATCGGTGCGGTCGGAGGTCTTGGTGGAGCGCGTCAGGAACTTGTGGCCCGTGTTCGCGTCCTGGAAGATTACCGGGTGGTAATCCGGATGGATATCCTTTTTCATATGTGAGTTCGTCTCCCTCAGGATTGATACTTCAGGTCGGTTCCCCGCTTGGGGATCGTGCCTGAGTTGGGTGCGAATGATTCATGTCCGCCCAGCTGTTCACTGGACAACTTTGCACATATTACAGGGTGAATCCGGTTTTACATAATCAAGTTCCACCAACGCCACCGACAAACAACCGGTAGGTGTGCGAAATAGAATTATGCATTTCCTTGCTGGACGTGTATTGTTGACTCTCGCTGTTGTCGAAGTACACGTATACGCCTACGTCAACCGATTACTCAGATACTTTGTCGCGGACCCTCACTCCGCATTTCCGTATCTAACTTTTCAGTGATCAGTGCGTGGGCGGCAGAAGAGAAAGAAGTCAACCCATGTCGGCACATTGCCAGGTCACGGGACGGAAGCCACAGTTCGGCAAGACCGTCTCCCACTCGCACCGCCGCCACTCGCGTCGTTGGAACCCCAACGTACAGAAGCGCCGGTTCTACCTGCCCTCCGAGGGCCGTACCATCACTCTGACCGTTTCCACGAAGGGTCTGAAGGTCATCGACCGCGACGGAATTGAGTCCGTCGTAGCTAAGATCCGTGCACGAGGTGAGAAGATCTAATGGCACGCAACGATATTCGCCCGATCATCAAGCTGAAGAGCACTGCGGGCACAGGTTTCACCTATGTAACCCGTAAGAACAAGCGCAACAACCCAGATCGCATCTCCCTAAAGAAGTACGATCCGGTTGTTCGCAAGCACGTCGAATTCCGCGAGGAGCGATAAGTTATGGCTAAAAAGTCCAAGATCGCCAAGAACGAAAAGCGCAAGGAGATCGTCGCTCGCTACGCTGAGCGTCGTAACGAGCTGAAGGCAATCATCCGCAACCCGGAGACCTCTGACGAGGACCGTCTGGACGCTCAGTTTGAGCTGAACCGCCAGCCTCGCGACGCCTCCCCTGTTCGCGTGCGCAACCGCGACTCCCGCGATGGTCGCCCACGTGGTTACCTCCGTAAGTTCGGTATTTCCCGTGTCCGTATGCGCGAGATGGCTCACCGCGGTGAGCTGCCTGGCGTCCGTAAGTCTTCGTGGTAAGGAGGATGACCAATGAAGCGCAATAATAACCATCGCAAGGCGCGCATGGAGCAGTCCCGCCGCCCGAAGAAGAACCCGTTGAAGGCCAAGGGCATCGAGAAGGTCGACTACAAGGACCTCGACACCCTTCGTCTGTTCATCTCTGATCGTCACAAGATCCGTTCCCGCCGTGTTACCGGTCTTTCCCCACAGCAGCAGCGTGAAGTTGCTACTGCGGTGAAGAACGCACGCGAGATGGCTCTTCTGCCGTTCACCAGCCGCTAAAGTTCGGTTGACGATAACAGCGTAGAGTCTTTCGACGAACTCCCGCCCCTGGTCTCCAGGCGCGGGAGTTTTTTCATGCCCTGTTGAAGCAAACACGCGGCACGACAAAAGGCCCCCACGACCGTGGGGGCCTTCAGTATGTCTCGGGTTAGGCGATACTAGTGCGCAAAGTGGCGCGTACCGGTCACGTACATTGCGACGCCAGCGTCTTCTGCGGCCTTAATGACTTCCTCGTCGCGGATGGAACCACCAGGCTGCACGACGGCACGCACTCCGGCGTCCGCGAGGATCTGGAATCCATCTGCGAATGGGAAGAACGCGTCGGAGGCGGCGACGGCACCGTTGGTACGGTTGCGGCCCTCGTCGAGCGAGTTAGCGCGGTCGACGGCCAGCTTCGCCGAATCGACGCGGTTGACCTGCCCCATGCCGATGCCGACGGTAGCGCCGTCGTGCGCAACGAGGATTGCGTTCGACTTCACGCAGCGTACTGCACGCCACGCGAACACGAGGTCCGACATGGTTGCGTCGTCGACGGCTTCGCCTGCCACTAGCTTCCAGTTTTCTGGGTTATCGCCCTCGGCCTGGAACGCGTCGCGCTCCTGGAGAAGGAAGCCGCCGGAAATCTGCTTGATCTCTTCGGTGTCTTGGCCTGGCTCCACTTCGAGGATGCGAAGGTTCTTCTTGGTCTGCAGCAGCTCGAGCGCATCCGGCGCGTAGGAAGGCGCGATGATGACCTCGGTAAAGATTGGCTTGACCTGCTCGGCAAGCTCGAGCGTGACCTCGCGGTTCGTTGCAATGACGCCGCCGTACGCAGATACAGGATCGCAGGCGTGCGCCTTTCGGTGCGCGTCAGCGATGGATACCTCAGATATTGCGACGCCACACGGGTTGGCGTGCTTGATGATTGCGACGCACGGTTCTTCGTGGTCCCAGGCTGCGCGCCACGCGGCGTCGGCATCCTGGTAGTTGTTGTAGCTCATTTCCTTGCCGCCGTACTGAGTGGCGTCGGCAAGGCCCCAGCCCTCGTTGATGACGCTTGCCGCCTGGTGCGGGTTCTCACCGTAGCGCAGCGCACCGTCCTCGTCGTCGCCGAGCTGCTCCGCAAACCAGTCTGCAACGGCGGCGTCGTACTCTGCGGTGTGCGCGAACGCCGCAGCCGCCAGTTCGCGGCGCTGCTCGAGGGTGAATCCACCCTGCTCAACTGCTTCTTGCGCCAGCTGGTACTGGTCCGGGGAGGTCAGGATCGCCACTGATGGGTGGTTCTTCGCTGCTGCGCGGACCATGGAAGGACCGCCGATGTCGATCTGCTCGACGCATTCATCGAACTCCGCGCCGGACGCAACCGTTTCCTCGAATGGGTACAGGTTGACCACAACGAGCTCGAACGGTGCAACTCCGAGTTCCTCGAGCTGTTGCTTGTGGCTGTCCTTGCGGAGGTCTGCCAGGATGCCTGCGTGCACGTGTGGATGCAGCGTCTTCACGCGGCCTTCAAGTACCTCTGGAAATCCGGTGACTTCCGATACTTCGGTGACGGGCACACCGCTTGCGGCGATCTTTTTAGCAGTCGAACCAGTAGAGACAATTTCCACACCGGCCGAGTGGAGCGCCTTTGCAAGCGGCTCAAGATCGGTCTTGTCGTACACGCTCACGAGCGCTCGACGAATAGGTGTGCGTGCGTTGTTCATTCGAAAGTGACCTTTCCTTCATGTATCGAAGCAGTAGCTAGTAGCTCAGTAACCTGACGGCGCTCTTCTTGCTTAATCCGTTCGTGCAGCGAGGACTCCGTATCCCCTGGCTGCACCAGCACGGGGCGCTGCGCAATGATGCGGCCTGTGTCCATCCCGTCGTCGACAAAGTGGACGGTGCAGCCGGTGACCTTGACGCCGTAAGCGAGGGCGTCGCGCACCGCGTGCGCTCCTGGGAAAGCAGGCAAGAGCGAAGGGTGAGTGTTAATTGTTTTACCTTCGTAGACATCCAAGAATGGGCGCCCCAAAATGCGCATAAACCCTGCGGAAACAACAAGGTCCGGGCTGCAACTAGAGACGGTTTCCGCAAGGTGGGCATTCCACGCGTCGCGGTCCTTTTCCATTTCTACGATTGCAGTCGGGATGCCTGCGTTCTTCGCCCTCTCGATTGCCGGACACACTTGGTCCGCAACAACTAGGTCAACACGGTATGCACAAGGGTGGGCGTCCTGGTAGTCCATAATCGCCCGCAAGAGCGTTCCAGTACCAGAAACAAGGACGGCCACAGATAAAGCTTTATCAGCACTCACGGTTCATCAGTGTAGTCATTCTTCTTCCGCGTGTGAGCGGTTCAAGAAAGTTCGCACAAAGCGCACAAGCCACACCAATCCGCCCACGCCGACGGTCCATATAAAGAGGAAAAGCACTGCGGAAGCTAGGTCAGCGCCAACGACGCCGTACGCCCCCGCGTGCCCACGCGCGAGTAGGAGACAGACGGCGAACATCGCTGCACTCCACGAGCCAATGGCGGCGACTTCTACCATCGTTGACGTCCGCCGCACGAAGAACGCGCACAGGATGGTCACGGGCACGGCGAGGAGGACGGCTGCCCACGGCGCGACTGTCGCAGGGATTGCCGCAAAGAGAGGGAACGGGGGCAGGGGGACGGAGAGGACGTCGAAAAGCGACACTTCCCCACTGCCGACGTGGAAGGATCCGCCGAGAAGCACTGCGAGCGTGCCCAGGACAGCATTCGGAAGGTACAAGATGCTCAGGAGCATCAGCATGATGGCGCTCCCCCACCCGGAGTTGGGGTATGCCGCGTAGGCTTCGCCAATGCTCTGGTAGCGCGCGGCGAGCACGAGGAGCAGCACAAGTCCGCACCCCGCGCATAGAAAGAGGAGAAGCAGGCTCGCAGCGCGGGCCGTATCGACGGCCACCACCGGCACACGGACCGTGGTGGCGAGGGCCTGCCAGAGCACATGCCGAATGCCAAAGAGGAAGCCGATGAGATGGATACAAGGCGGTAGCACTAGCGCTTGCCATGCGGGTGGTGGCTCTATCGCGAAGACTGCGGAGGCGTCAGACACCATGAACAGCGCCATCGCGCTTGCGAGTAGCGGCAGCACAATCACCAGCCCAGCGATCACCGCGAGATCCAAGATGCTGACCTGCTTCGCAGTTGCGGCACGTACTCGCCACGCCATGAGGGCCACGATCCCAATGGCTGGAAGCAGCGGCACCTGAGACAAGTACACCCCGTCGATCGTGAAGGATACGCCGTGAAGGGCAAACCATGTTTGCCCGATTGCGGCGGGCAGGTACGCAGTCTTCCATCCACCAATCAGGAGCGTCGCGGCGCAGACTGCAACGATGCCAAGGATGACATCGAGCGTCGGGATACCTATATAAGGGAGGTACGTCCGAATACGCGTCTTCCAGGTGCGCTCCTCCGGCGGAACGGTGTCGGCATCAGGCTTTCTTTTCGACGCCCACTTCGCACCGCGCCGTGCATTACTCAGGAAACCGCGACCGCTGCCCCGCGAGGAGCGGTCCACCGGTGATGATTGAGGTCTTGTTTTCTTCGACATTGCGCCTTATATTGCCATTGGTTGACCGTTTTCTGCCGTTCGACACTACCGCATTCCACTCACTGCCTGGCGTTTTAGGCGATGTAACGTAATACGCAAAGAAAACGATTAAGAAATACTCAGGTTATAGCTTGCCTTAGCGCATTCGATTCATTACAGTTACCTCTCGTAGATAACAGGAAGGTTACAAACGTTACAGTTCTGTAACCAACGGGAAGTCTAAAGAGGGTCCATGCTCCACTCAACGAAATCAGCTGGCAAGCACCGCAAGCAGTCCCCTAACAAGGGTCGCGTCGCAATGGTTGCCGTTGCCACTGGCGCCGTCTCCACCGCCGGACTCTCTGGCGCTGCCGCAGCTGCGCTTCAGGGCGATGGCACCCAGCAAGCTGACAGCTACACCCTCGCCGCAGACACCGACCAGCTCACGGCACTGACCGATGAGGCTGCGCCACAGATCCTCGCTATCGCGGAATACAAGCCGGTTGAAAACCTTGCGGATCAGCTCGTGAAGGCAGTCGCACATTCCGAGGAGGTCGCACGCGCCGATGAAGCCGCTCGCGCACCGCTGGTTGTGAAGCCAGCTGAGGGTGTGTTCACCTCCGGTTTCGGCCCACGCTGGGGCTCTTTCCACTCTGGCGTCGACATCGCCAACGTGAATGGCACCCCAATCCTGGCCGTCATGGACGGCACCGTCATCGACTCCGGCCCGGCACAGGGCTACGGTAATTGGATCCGCATCCGACACGAGGATGGCTCTGTCTCCGTATACGGCCACATGGATTCCCTCTACGCAACCGTTGGCCAGGTTGTGCACGCCGGAGAACTCATCGCAGGTATGGGTAGCCAGGGCTTCTCGACAGGTTCCCACCTACACTTCGAGATTCATCCCGACGGCAACACCCCTGTTGACCCGGCGACGTGGCTCGCAGAGCGAGGTATTCAGCTCTAACCCCAAGGCTTCAAACCGTCGTGACTCGTACATGAGTTGCGACGGTTTTTCTTTTTCGACACACCAGCCGGGGGGTACCGTCACCTACCCCCGCCATAAACCACATTGGCACCATTGTTCCCATCTGTCACATTCGTCACGGGCGCCCAGCCAGCGAGTTTGCGGTTATTCTAGAAGCATTCGAACATACTTTTCCCTCCCTACCTGCAGTTACGCATTGCTAAGCCCACGGGAGGTGACTAAGTTTTTTCGCTGTATGTGGCTGCAGCGTGGCCACCCGGATTTTTTAGAAAAGGTTGCTTCTCCGTATGAATCGCACAGTACTTTCGGCACTTGCCGTCGCGACTGCGTCCATGCTCACTCTCACCGCTTCCCCTGCGAACGCTGTAGGTCTCACGCTGAACGGCGCTCCGATTGACCACAATCAGGCCGTGAAGGCCGTTGCGCAAGCAGCAGACACGATTCTGGATAGCGGTGCAACCCTGCGCGTCGGAGACTACTCACTCGTGTACGACCCGCGCGTCATTCAGGAAAACCTCGGTCTCTCCTTCCAGCAGGAAGGTGCGAACGGTGGCGTCCGCTACCAGCGTGGCCGCACCGCCGATGGCCGCACGGTCGTCACCCCGGCAACGGGGACGTTTACGTCCGGGTTCGGCCCACGCTGGGGCACAGTCCACCAGGGAATCGACATCGCGAACAACCTCGGCTCCCCGATCTACGCCGTGATGGATGGCACCGTCATCAACGCCGGTCCGGCCCAGGGCTTCGGCAACTGGGTCGTAATCAAGCACGACGGCGGCGAGGTCTCCGTTTACGGCCACATGGCGGTCTACAACGTCAGCGTCGGCCAACGCGTGACGGCCGGCCAGCAGATCGCGCAGATCGGCAACGAAGGCTTCTCCACCGGGCCGCACCTCCACTTCGAGATCCACCCAGATGGCGTGACACCAGTAGACCCCGTGCCGTGGTTCGCGCAGGCCGGTATCCGCATCCAGTAGCTAGAGCTTTTCCATCGGGACTCCGCCGATCAGCATCAGGCGGACTGTCCCGGAGGAACCAAAGTCAATCGTCACGGTTTCTCGCACTCCCGCGCCATCAACGGCCAGTACGGTACCCAGGCC
Organism: Corynebacterium sp. NML120713; assembly: GCF_001875735.1. Lineage (NCBI taxonomy): Bacteria > Bacillati > Actinomycetota > Actinomycetes > Mycobacteriales > Corynebacteriaceae > Corynebacterium > Corynebacterium sp. NML120713. Next base: position 41,357 of record NZ_MLCR01000022.1, on the reverse strand, counting down.
GTACTTTGCATGGTTGACCCGGTCCCCGACCGCTAGCTGCAGGTCCTTGTTCACCTTGGTCCTGCTGCTACCGCCGCGCGACTGCGACCGCCCAAATCCGTTGCTACGGCTCCGGCCACCAGTGGACCACGGTGAGTGCGAAGAGCCCGAAGAATACGTGGGCTCCTCACGCTTCCAATCGATGAGTTCCTGCGGAATCTCCCCAAGGAATCGGCTCGCCGGGTTTGTCACCGGGCTCCCCCATGAGGACCGCACCATCGCGCGCGTCAGGTAAAGGCGCTTGCGCGCACGGGTGATGCCGACATACGCCAGGCGACGCTCTTCGGCGAGCTCCGCCGGATCCCCCAAGGCGCGCAGGTGCGGGAACTGCCCGTCTTCCCACCCGGTCACAAACACGACGGGGAACTCAAGACCCTTTGCGGTGTGCAGCGTCATCAACGTGACTACGCCCTGATCGTTCTCAGGAAGCTGATCCGCGTCAGCGACGAGCGCCACCTTCTCCAGGAAGGCTTGCAGGGTTCCTGGCAGCGGTTCGCCCTCGTCGAAGATCTCCGAAATTTCCTCGTCGCTGAGGTACGCCAGCTGCAGTGCAGACTCCGAGGAATACTCGCGCGCGACCGACACCAACTCATTCAGGTTGTCCAAGCGCGTGGCATCCTGCGGGTCGTTCGACTGCTCCAACTGCGCTTTGTACCCGGTGACGTCCAGAATCGTGGAGACCAGCTCCCCGAGGTCAGTGTTGCCAGCCTCTTCTCGCTGGTCCGCTGCCATTTCCTCGCGCAATTCATCCATCATGGTGACAAAACCATTGATGGCATTCTTCGCGCGCGTACCCAGTGCGTCAATGCCGCCGTCGGCCGCCACCCGCAACGCTTGGCCGAAGCTCACCGAGTAGGTCTGCGCGTACAGCGCCACCGTGGACTGCGCCTTGTCCCCGATGGCACGCTTTGGCTCGTTAATAATCCTGCGCAGGCTGACCGTATCGTCCGGGTTTTCTAGCGCCTTGAGGTAGGCCACGATATCGCGAACCTCTTTGCGCTCATAGAAGCGCGTGCCGCCTACCACCTTGTACGGGATCCCGGTGCGAATGAAGATGTCTTCCAACGCACGCGAAGCGTTGTTGGTGCGGTACATGATCGCGATGTCGGAGTAGGGCACTCCACTGTCTGTGAGCCGGTCGATCTCGCCAGCGATAAACCGAGCCTCGTCGTGCTCGTTGTCCGCGACGTAGCCGACGATCTGGTCGCCGGTGCCGTGGTCCGTCCACAGCTTCTTCGGGCGCCGCCCGGTGTTCTGGGAAATCACCGCGTTGGCAGCGTCCAAGATGGTTTGCGTCGAGCGGTAGTTCTGCTCCAGCACGATGGTGGTTGCGTCGGGGTAGTCGCGCTCAAACTCCTCGATGTTGCGGATCGTCGCGCCACGGAACGCGTAAATCGACTGGTCGGAGTCGCCAACTACGGCAAGCTCAGAAGCCTCAGGCCCCTTGCCCACCAGGGTGTGGATGAGTTCGTACTGCGCATGGTTCGTGTCCTGGTACTCGTCCACGAGTACGTGGCGGAAGCGGCGTCGATAATAATCCGCAACCTGCGGGTGCTCCTTAAAAATCCGCACGACCTCCCCGATGAGGTCGTCGAAGTCGACAGCGTTTGCCGAGCGCAGGCGGCGCTGGTACTCAGCAAACACCTTGGCAACAGTGGAGTCGAATGGGTTGTGGGTGCGCTGCGCGTCATCGGCCGCCTGCTGCTCGTCGATGAGCTCGTTCTTGAGGTTCGAGATCGCGTTCGCGAGCACCCGGGGTGAAAACTTCTTCAGGTCGAGATTGTTCTCTTTAGCAATCATCGAGAGCAGCCGGCGGGAATCGTCGGCATCATAGATACTGAAGTTCGTGTTCAGCCCGGGGACGAGTTGGGCCTGCTGGCGAAGGATCCGCACGCAGATCGAGTGAAAGGTTGCCACCCACATCCGCTCGGTCTGCGGCCCGATCAGCGCAGCGACGCGCTCTTTCATCTCCGCGGCAGCCTTGTTTGTAAATGTAATCGCCAGGACCTGCCAGGGCGCGACGCCTCGCTCCTGCAGTAGGAATGCGATGCGCCTGGTCAGCACTGCGGTTTTGCCGGACCCAGCGCCCGCGACAATCAGAAGAGGCGAGCCGCTGTGGCGCACGGCGGCTTCCTGTTGGGGGTTGAGTCCTAGCGTCAGATCATTCATGTCACACACCCTAACTCACACCCCGGACACAACCGCTGGAGCAGTGGCATAATGAGCAACCATGAGTGACTTCGAAATCCGCATGCCGTCCGGGACGGACGATCCGCTCTCCGATGCGGAGATCCAGCAGTACCGCAAAGAGATTGACCGCCTCGACCGTGTGATTTTGGACGCGATTAAGCGTCGCACCAAGGTGTCGAAGGCGATCGGCAAGACGCGGATGGGGTCAGGCGGCACAAAGCTTGTGCACACCCGCGAGGTCGCGATCATTAACCAATTCCGCGATGAGCTTGGGGAGGAAGGCCCGGCGCTGGCAAATATCTTGCTGCGCCTGGGACGCGGAAAGCTGGGCTAGCCCCAACAACGCACTCCCCAACTTTCGTAGTACCATATCAAGGCAGACAACCATCCGTTTCAAGGAGGAACTATGTCCGATATCACCGCCACGCCAGCCTGGTCTAACTTGGAGAAGCTCCACGCCTCCAAGGCTGATACGACCCTGCGCGAGCTCTTCGACCGCGACGCAGACCGCGCGAAGAAGCTCACCTTCGACGCAGCAGGGCTGCACGTTGACCTTTCCAAGCAGCTTATCGACGCCGACGTCGTCGATGCGCTCGTCTCCCTCGCAGAAACCGCACAGCTTCGCACCAAGATCGACGCGATGTTCGCGGGCGAGCACATCAACGACACCGAGGACCGCGCGGTGCTGCACACGGCGCTGCGCCTTCCGGTAGAGGCCAACCTTGAGGTCGACGGCCAAGACGTAGCGGCGGACGTGCATGAGGTGCTGGGCCGGATGCGTGACTTCGCATCGGCGCTTCGCTCCGGCGAATGGCTGGGCCACACCGGACACACCATTAAGAAGATCGTCAACATTGGTATTGGTGGTTCGGACCTGGGACCTGCGATGGCAACCAAGGCACTGCGCGCCTACGCAACCGCGGGCATTACCGCAGAGTTCGTCTCCAACGTCGACCCGGCGGACATCGCCGCAGTCCTCGACCGTTGCAACCCTGAAGAGACGCTGTTCGTCATCGCATCGAAGACGTTCACCACCCAGGAGACCCTAACCAACGCACACGTGGCGAAGCGCTGGCTCATCGAGCAGTTCGACGGCGACGCCTCCGCTGTGGCGAAGCACTTCGTCGCAGTGTCTACGAACGCGGAAAAGGTCGCCGAGTTCGGCATCGATACCGCGAACATGTTCCCGTTCTGGAACTGGGTCGGCGGCCGCTACTCCATGGACTCCGCGATTGGCCTGAGCCTGATGGCCGTCATCGGACCGATGGACTTCATGCGCATGCTCGAGGGCTTCCACGCCATGGATGAGCACTTCCGCACCACCGAGTTCTCCCAGAACGTGCCGGTGCTGATGGGCCTGCTCAACGTCTGGTACCGCAACTTCTACAACGCCGAGACGCACGCCGTCCTGCCGTACTCCGAGGACCTTTCTCGCTTCCCTGCCTACCTGCAGCAGCTGACCATGGAGTCCAACGGCAAGTCCGTGCGCCACGACGGCACCGCGGTGACCTACAACACCGGCGAGATTTTCTGGGGCGAGCCAGGCACGAACGGCCAGCACGCGTTCTTCCAGCTGCTGCACCAAGGCACCTCGCTCGTGCCGGCGGACTTCATCGGCTTCGCCACCCCGAAGGAAGACTTCCCGACCATGACCGGCGAAGGCTCCATGCACGACCTGCTGATGGGCAACTTCTTCGCACAGACGAAGGTGCTCGCGTTCGGCAAGGACCAGGCCGCCATCGAGGCCGAGGGTGTCGACGCCACGCTGGCCCCGCACAAGGTCATGCCAGGCAACCGTCCAACGACGACCATCCTGGCCGAGGAGCTGACCCCGTTCACGCTCGGCGCGCTCATCGCTCTCTACGAGCACATCGTGTTCACCGAGGGTGTGATTTGGGACATCAACTCGTTTGACCAGTGGGGCGTCGAGCTCGGCAAGCAGCAGGCAAACGACCTGGCCAAGGCCGTCGCGGGCGAGGAAACCCCAGCAACCGGCGATGCCTCCACCGACGCACTGATTGGCTGGTACCGCGAAAACCGTCGCTAGCGCTTGGTGCATCACTCCTTAGTAGGGCAAGATAGGCAGTTGTTTTACCTACAACTAAGGAGTGAACGTGCAAGCCATCATCGACTGGATCGTCAACCTGATGGAGCTTCTCGGCGCCCCCGGCGTCGGGATAGCGATTTTCTTGGAGAACGTCTTCCCACCGATCCCCTCCGAGGTAGTGCTGCCGCTGGCCGGCTTCACGGTCGCGCAGGGCTCGCTGAGCTACCTGGCGGTGTTCATCTGGTCGGTGATGGGGTCCGTCGCGGGCGCGTTTTTCCTTTACGGCCTCGGTGCCTGGCTGGGCGCCGAGCGCCTGCGCGCGATCGCTGACTGGATGTGGTTGGTGAAGGCGTCGGACGTCGATAAGTCCCTCGAGTGGTTTGATAAGCACGGCCGATCCTCGGTCTTCTTCGGCCGCCTGATTCCGGGGGTGCGCTCCCTCATCTCGATTCCTGCAGGCCTGGACCGCATGAACCTCGCGATGTTCGCCCTGTGGACCGGGCTCGGCTCCGCAATCTGGAACGCAATCCTGATCACGCTCGGCATGTACCTCGGCGAAAGCTGGGAGACGGTCTCCCATTACGTGGATACGTACTCGACCGTGGTCTACGTCCTGCTGATCCTGATCATGCTCGGCTTCCTGGCGTACTTCATTCGCCGCTCCATGAAGGAGAAGGCGGCTGGCACTGAGGGCACCACCAAATAACTCGTTCTAAGTCGCCCGCTCCCCCGAGGAATCCTTTCTCGATGAGCGTGCCGCACCGCCGACACGGCTTGTTGTTCCTTCCAAATACGTAGCTGGTCTCCCCGGCGCGTTTGATCCCCGTGGTCACTCGCACCGGGGAGTCTTTGTTTGCCCACATGAGGCGCCGCGCGATCGCCACATGCTTTTCGACGTCCACCTCCCCCACCTTGCGTGCCGGATGCGTACCAGCGATGAAGTGAATTTCTGCGCGGTACTCATTGCCGATGCCCGCGACGAAACGCTGGTTGAGCAGCGCGCGCCCCATCTCGAGGTGCGGGTGCTCGCTGATCCTACGCACGACCTCTTCCTGGTCGAAGTCGCGTACCAGCATGTCCGGGCCCAGGTAGCCCATCCGCTGCGGGTAGTCGCGCGCGGGGAACACCTCAACGAGGCCTAACGAATGCCCGACGAGCTCGATATCAGGCTTCGGCGCGTCCGCGAGGCGCAGCACCACCCGGGCGGTGTGGCCGGGCTTGCGCCAGCGGGTGCCCGCACGATGGATCGCCCATGTGCCTTCCATTTTTAGGTGCGTGTGTAGCACTTGTGATTCGTGGCCTTCGCGGGAAAACTCCATGAAGAGGTGCTTGCCGTAGGGCCAGACGCGCTCGCAGGTCATGCCGGTGAAATCGACGGTGGCGAAGCGCGGCACGCGGATGCTCGTGGCAGTGACCTCACGGTGTTGCATCCACTGCAGGCGATTTGACAGCTGATAGACGGAATCCCCTTCAGGCATAGTGGTATCCATGTTCCGCTTCTTACAAAACCTTTTCAACTACGGCCCCACGCCAGAGGAGTCGCTCGTCGGGTTCTTCCCCGACATGGATGCCGCCACCGAGTGGGCGCGGGGTGTGCTGGCAGAGACCGGCACCGACCCCGAAGCCGAGTTTGTTCGCGCCGTGAAAGACGTGCGCGTGGCGAACCCGCGCATCGGCCTGGCCGCGGCAGCACACCTGGTCAAGCAACTGCTTTAGAATCTTTGTTCGAATCTCATTTTTTCATGTCTGACACGTCTGTATAGTCGCCCTTAGCTACTTGAAGGAGGGGACATGAACGACGTGACCAAGCTCGTTGACCAGGTCATTAACGGCCTGGATCAGCTGCGCACGCTTTTCGACGACCCCTCCTCCCTCCGCCTTTCCGCCATCGCCGAAGACATCGCACGCCTCGAACACGCGATGGACAAGAAGGCCTACATCGATGCCGCCTTCGCGCAGGTCTGCGCTATCGCCGACGCCGGCAAACTCGTCGGCGCCAACTACCCGGATACCTACCTCATGGAGAAGTTGGGCATCTCCAAGGGTGAGGCATATAACCGGCTCGCGCGCGCCAAAGCGATGTTCGCTCCGGTGACGGAGCCGGACCGTGGCGGCCTGCTCGATGTGGAGGAGGCGGAGCGCCGTCGCAAAGACCAAGAGCATGCTCGCCGCCACGCCGACGCGGTTCCCGCGGCCAAACAGGACATCATCCGACGTGAAACCGACAGGCTGCTCAAGGCCGCCGAGGGCGAGCACATGAGCATCTACGCCCACGCCATGGAGGAAGCGAAGACCCGAGACGAGCAGGACCTTCGCCTCACGGTCAAGCGCCTCGTGGATAAGGCGAACCGGCCACACGCGAAGAAGAACCCCAACGCGGGCTTTGAGAAGCGCGAGGCCACGCTCGGCAAGGAAAACTCCGATGGCACCTATTACGTGCGCCTGAACATGACAGCAGGCGATTACGCGCTCTACAAGGCGCTGACTGACAAGGGGCTTGCGCCACACTCCAACATCCCGCCCGAACACCAGCAGGACCGCGACCCCCGCACCCGTGGCCAGCGCCGCTACGACCAGTTCATGGCCATCATGCGCCAATACGAGCACGGCGAGCAGGCCACTCACGGTGGCGCAGCCTCCGTGGTGGTCTCAGTGACTCTCGACGACCTCGCCGACGCCGACGCCACCACACTGTTCCAAACCAACGTCGGCGTGGAGCTGGACGCCTTCGAACTCGTGCGCCTCGGTTTGGATGGCACGTCTGACTTCCTGCTCACCGTCGACGGACTCACCGGCGTGCCGCTGCATCTGGGCAGGTCCAAGCGGCTCGCCTCTGTTGGGCAACGCATCGCCATGTTTGCTATCCAGGGCGTGTGCTCCTGGGCCGGCTGCACCACCGCAATGAGCGAGTGCGAAGCCCACCACATCATTTCCTGGCTGCGCCACGGCGGAACCGACATCACCAACCTCACCGGCCTGTGCCCCACCCACCACCGGTGCAACAACGACCACCGGGACGGCTCCTTCAACAAGGGCTACATGGACTACGACTCCACCACCGGCACCGCGTTGTTGGTCAAGGCCGACGGCACCCGCCACACCAACACCTCGGACCCCGCCATGCACTCGGCGGTGAATCGGATCCGGAACAAACGGGCGATGCGGGCAGGGCCACCGGGGACTACTCACCGGCCGGTGCCTCGCGTGATACTGCGACCCTAAACCCAGCCGAAACACTAATCGTCGAAGGAGAGCCCGTCCAGATCCCCTAGGGCCTCCGTCATGCTGCGCCCGCGCCGCTTCGGGGGCGCGGCCTGCTTGCCTCCGATTCTTACGCCCTTGTGCGTCACCGCCACGCCAAGATCGCGGAGCCGGAACGCGGGCTCGCCGTTGACGGTTTCGACGTTGAGCGGGCGCATCCTCCCGGCGGCGACGGCATCCGATAGTGCGTCGATAACAAGTGGTAGCGGATCTTCGATGCCTTCCGGGAAGGTCTCGAAGAAGGTAGTGAGCTTCTTGCCACCACGGGTGACGTGGGCCGCCAACAGCCCGTCCACCAGCACCACCATCGCGCCTGCCGATCTGGTCGGCCCGGTCGCGGGCCACGGCAGCGCGGCCCCGTAGGGGTTGGCCGGGTCGGTCGCGGCGAGCACGTACACCTTTGGTTCACGCGCTCCAGAGGGCCAACCGGCGACGTCGTCGCTGTCCTGCTGGCCACGCAGCCGATCAATCGTCGCAGGAGTGGAGAACTGCGCCGCGCCAAGCCCCTCGATGAGGTAGCCGCGCAGCGCCTTGCCGGAGTCCTCGAACCCGGAGAGCACCTTGTACGCCAGCGCGAAGCCTCCGATGACGTTTTCGGCGACGACGGCGCCCTTCGTCACCACCCCGTACCGGTCTAGCCACGCCTCCCCAAGCGCGAGCGAGCGCCGGGTCGGGTCGGTGTCGGGCTGCGGGGTGGCGGCCCAGCGTCCCACCATGTCTGGCGGGGCGGTTTGCGTAAACGAGGTCCTCCCGGAACGGATGCGGGAACGGGACGGCCGCCGCTTCGCGCGGTACGCGGCCTTACCACCCGCAAGGCGTGCGCGCAGCGGCGCGAAGGAATCCGGTGAAACGTGGCCGGCCTCGACGAGGTCCCACATGGATTCTCGTAGCTCCTCAGAAGTCGTCGCTGGCGTGAGCAGGTCGCTGAACAGGTAGCCGCCACCTGCTGCGAGCGTGTCCATGATGTGCTGCTGCGTGAGCGACAGCAACGGCGGGTCGACCTGCGGCATGAGCTGCGCGGCGTAGTCGCTCGGCAGCAGCATGATCCACGGATCGTTCGCCCCCGCCGACCCGGCGCCCACAATGATGACCTCGCCGGAGGCAGTCAGCTCATCCAACATGATCGGCGAGTAGTCCCCCACCCGCGACGGCAAGATGTGGGACTCCCACGCAGAGGCCGGCAGCCGCACGCCCGCGAGCTGCTCGATGACGGAGTACACCCCGTCGGCGCCGCGTAAGGGAGGCACCGTTCCCGCCGCGGCGACGTTACTCCACGCTGGCAGGAAACGCCCGTACGCCGACGAAGACACCGGCCGGGCCTGCGCCCGCGCGACCGCCAAGGAGCGGGAGCGGATCACGCGCAGGACCTCGTGCGCGACGTATTCCTGGTCGTCAACGCCTTGGCGGAAGCGCCCCTCGATGACGGAGTTGGCGTCGACAAGCGGTTGGAGCACCGCGTAGGCAGCGCCGAGCGCGAGCCCGAAGGCGTCGGCAAGCGCGCGCAGCGTGAAAGGGCCGCGGGTGCGCACCCAGCGACGCACGAGCTGGGCGAGCGCATCGGGAATGGTGGCCACCTGCGCTGCCACCCCAGGTGGCACCGGCACGCCGAGGCCATCGCGCAGCAGTGGCGCGTCGAGCGCCTGCGCAACGTGTTCCCTGCCGCCGATGCGCACCCGCATCACGCGCGGCCCGAGCGACGCCTCCACCCCCGCGAGCGGCACCGAGGTGTACACCGCGAGCTCGTCCACAGGCACCGGGCCGGTCAGGCGCAGGGTGTCGGCGAACTGTTCCGGCGTTTCGGCGCGGCCGACCCGGCGCAGCGACGCGTCCACCTCAGCGATCACCTCCGCGTCCAACAGCTCGCGCAGCTCCACGGTGCCCAACAGTTTGGCTAGCAGCGACGGGTCCAGCGCGAGTGCCGCCGCCCGCTTCTCCGCGAGCGGAGTGTCACCCTCGTACATGAACGCGCCCGTGTAGTTGAACAGCAGCGAGGAGGCGAACGGGCTCGGCTGCTGCGTGGTCACCTCCGCGATGCGGACCCGGCGCGTCTGCAGGTCACGGATGACTTCTTGCAGGGCAGGCAGGTCGTAGACGTCCTGGAGGCACTCGCGCACCGTTTCCAGGATGATCGGAAACGACGGGTAATTCCGGGCCACATCCAACAACTGCTCGGCGCGCTGGCGCTGCTGCCACAGGGGCGCGCGCTTGCCGGGGTTGCGGCGCGGCAGCAGCAGGGCGCGGGCGGCGCACTCGCGGAACCGGGAGGCGAACAGAGCGGAGTTTCCCACCTGCTCGGTGACGATGTCGGTGATCTCGTCGGCGTCGAATTGGAACAGGGCCCCGGAGGGTTCGTGGTCGCCTTGCGGCAGGCGCAGCACAATGCCGTCGTCGCCGGCCACGGCCTGGGCATCCATCCCGGTCTCCTGCGCGATCCGCCACCCGGCGGCCAGCGCCCACGCGGCGTTCACACCCTTGCCGAACGGCGTGTGCAGCACGACGCGCCAGTCCCCGAGCTCGTCGGTGAAGCGCTCGAGCACAAGCGTCGTCTCGTCCGGCAGCACGCCGGTGGCCTCCTCTTGCTCCTCGAGGTAGGCCCGCAGATTGTCGCGCGCGTACGCATCAAGCGAATTATCGACGCCCGCTCCGCCGCGCACCTCCCTCCTGAACGCGCCGAGCGCCTTGCCGAGTTCGTACGGGCGCCCGACGCCCTCCCCCGACCAAAACGGCAGCCTGCCGGTATGCCCCGGCGCGGGAGAGACCTGTACTTGGTCGCGCGTGATGTTTTCGATGCGCCAGCTCGTCGCCCCGAGCGTGAACACGTCGCCGACGCGGGACTCGTAGACCATTTCCTCGTCGAGCTCACCGACGCGGCGCGGCGCCCCGCCTTCGGCCTCGGAGCCGACGAGGAACACGCCGAACATGCCACGGTCCGGGATGGTGCCGGCGTTGGTGACCGCGACGCGCTGCGCGCCCTGCAACGCCTTGAGCACGGTGCCGTCGAGCCAGGCGCGCGGCTTGAGCTCCGCGAAGTCAGTCGAGGGGTACACGCCGGTGACCAGGTCGATGACGGCGTTGAATACATCCCGGTCGAGGTTGCGGTAGGGCCAGGCGCGGGTGACGGTCTCGTACCAGTCATCAAGCTCGAGGTCCTCAACTGCTACCGCGGCCACCGTCTGTTGGGCGAGCACGTCCAGCGGGGAGCGTGGCGTGCGCAGCTCCTCGATGAGCCCGTCGCGCATCCGCGGCACGGTCACGGCCGTTTGCACCAGGTCGGAGCGGTGCTTCGGATAGAACGAGCCGTGCGAGATCGCGCCCACCGTGTGCCCGGCGCGCCCGACGCGCTGCAGCCCGGAGGCGACCGACGGCGGCGACTCCACCTGGATCACCAGCTCCACCGCCCCCATATCGATGCCGAGTTCCAGCGAGGACGTCGACACGACCGCTTTGAGCGTGCCCTCTTTCAGCATCGTTTCCGTCGTGGCCCGCTCATCTTTGGACACGCTGCCGTGGTGCGCCCGCGCGATCACGGGCGCCGCCTCCCCCGCGAGGTCGACCCCTTTGCCCAGCTGTGCAGGGGGGCGTCGAGTAGCGGGGCTGAGCGCTTCGGGGTCGTGCTCCTTGGCCCACAGCTCGTTGAGCTGGCTGGTGAGCCGCTCCGCTGTGCGTCGCGAGTTCACGAACACGATCGTCGAGCGGTGCGCCATGACCTCCCGGTACACCGATTCCGCGATGTGCGGCCAAATCGACTTCGGCGCCGGTGGCATCAGCGCCGCGGTCTCCCCGCCGAAGTCCAGGGCGTCGTCGACGATGGCATCCCCAATTGTCGACGCCTCCTCCGGCACCGGCAGGTCACTCATATCAGCAACTGGCACCCGCACCGCGAGGTCCCAGCGCTTCTCCCCCGGCGGCTGGATGATCGTCGTACGAGGCCCGAGGAAGTCCGCCACGGCCTCCAGCGGGCGCACCGTCGCAGACAACCCGATGCGCTGAAAGTCCCCCGCGAGGCGGCCGAGCCGCTCCAGCGACAGTGCCAGGTGCACGCCGCGCTTCGTGCCCGCGAGCGCGTGAATCTCGTCCACGATTACGGTGTCCACGGTCCGCAGGATGCCCGCGGCCTTCGACGTCAGCATCAAATACAGCGACTCAGGCGTGGTGATCAGGATGTCCGGCGGCTTGCGCACCTGGCGGGACCGCTCCGCTTGCGGGGTGTCGCCCGAGCGCACCGCCACCGACACGTCCGGCATGTCTATCCCCATGCGCTGCGCCACGCGCCCAATCCCGCCGAGCGGGGCCCGCAGGTTATTTTCGACGTCCACACCAAGGGCCTTCAGCGGCGAGATATATAAGGTGCGCACGCCGCCGTGGCTGCTGGCGTTCGCCCCATCGATTGGCAGGGCCTGTTGCCCGTCGCGCTCCACGAGCGAATTCAACGACCACAAAAAGGCCGCTAACGTCTTACCAGAACCGGTAGGCGCTACCACCAGGGCGTTGCCGCCGTCGGAAATCGCGGCCCACGCCTGCTCCTGCACCGGCGTTGGCGCCTCGAATACTTCTTCAAACCAGGTCGCCACCTGCGGTTTGAAGCGTTCGAGGATTCCTTTGGCCATGCCCGCCAGAATACAGATACTGCAGGCAGGCGAAAAGAAATGGTTCCTTTGGCTGGTTTCGCGCTAAAGTCGAAGCCATGACTGCTCAGTATTCAGACTCTCGGCTGACAAACTTGATTGCGCAAGGCACCGGCGAAATCCTCAAGGGTATTCGCGGTGTTGGCCTTCTCCGCGGACGTGAACTTGGAGAAGCCGGCGACGACCTGGCACAGAACTGGATCGCGCGCGTGCTTGAGCAGCACCGCCCGGGCGATGCATTTCTGTCCGAAGAGGCAGCCGACGACCACTCCCGTCTCAGCAACAACCGCGTCTGGATCGTTGACCCACTCGACGGCACCAAGGAGTTCGCAACCGGCCGCCAGGACTGGGCCGTGCACATCGCGCTCGTCGAAGACGGCGTCCCGACCCACGCGGCGGTAGGTCTGCCGGACCTTGGCGTCGTCTTCAAGTCTTCCGACGTGCGCCACGTCTCGGGGCCGTTCGCAAAGAAGATCGCTATGTCGCGCAACCGCCCGCCGGCGATCGCTCCGTTCGTCGCTGACGCCCTCGGCTTCGAGACCAGCCCGGTCGGCTCCGCAGGCGCGAAGGCAATGCACGTCCTGCTCGGCGACTTCGACGCCTACGTACACGCCGGCGGCCAGTACGAGTGGGACCAGGCAGCACCAGTTGGTGTGTCCATGGCTGCGGGCCTGCACTGCTCGCGCCTCGACGGCTCGCCGCTGAAGTACAACAACAAGGACACCTACATCCCGGACCTGCTCATCTGCCGTCCGGAGCTTGCCGACGACATCCTGGAAGCCTGCGCGAAGTACTACGACGAGCACGGCTCCTTCGAAGGGGTCGTCGCGAAGTGAGCCTGGTGACTCCGTACGAAGACCTCCTGCGCGACGTCCTGGAAAACGGCACCGATAAGGGCGACCGCACCGGCACCGGCACGCGAAGCGTCTTCGGCCGCCAGCTGCGCTACGACCTTTCCGAGTCTTTCCCCCTGCTGACCACCAAGAAGGTGTACTTCAAGGGCGTCGTGGGCGAGCTGCTGTGGTTCCTCCGCGGCGACTCCAACGTGACCTGGCTGCAGGAACACGGCGTGCGCATCTGGAACGAGTGGGCCGACGAAAATGGCGAGCTCGGCCCGGTCTACGGCGTGCAGTGGCGTTCCTGGCCCACCCCCGATGGGCAGCACGTGGACCAGATTTCGCGCGCGCTCGAGCTGTTGAGGGACGACCCCAATTCGCGCCGCAACCTGGTGTCCGCGTGGAACGTCTCCGAGCTCGAGCACATGGCGCTGCTGCCGTGTCACCTGCTGTTCCAGCTGTATGTAGCTGACGGCAAGCTGAGCCTGCAGGTGTACCAGCGCTCCGCCGACATGTTCCTGGGCGTGCCGTTTAACATCGCCTCCTACGCGCTGCTCGCGCACATGTTTGCACAGCAGGCAGGTCTCGAGGTCGGCGAACTCATCTGGACCGGCGGCGACTGCCACATTTACAACAATCACTTCGACCAGGTGCGCGAGCAGCTCTCCCGCGAGCCTCGCCCCTACCCGCAGCTCAAGCTGCGGAAGGCAGAGTCGCTGTTTGACTACGACTTCTCCGACATCGAAGTCGTCGGCTACGACCCGCACCCGACGATCAAAGCGCAGGTGTCCGTCTAATGCTGGGCGCGATCTGGGCCGAAAGCATCGACGGCATCATCGGCGACGGCGTGGGCATGCCCTGGCACCTGCCTGAGGACCTGCGCCACTTCAAGGAGATCACGCTGGGCCACCCGATCATCATGGGGCGCAAGACTTGGGACCACCTCCCCATCAAGCCGCTGCCGGGCAGGACAAACCATGTGTTGTCCTCGCGCGAGCCCGGCGAGTGGTCCGACGGCGCCTTCGTGTCCCGCGACATCCCAGATTTGAAGACGTCCGCCTGGATCATCGGCGGTGGCCAGATTTACGAAGCAACCATCGACGAAGTAGACGTCATTGAACGCACGATCGTCGATGTCCACGTCGCAGACAAGCTCGGAGCGTCCGCCGTCCGCGCGCCCCGCGTCACCGATGACTTCGCTATCGTTTCTGATGGACCGTGGCATACCTCCGCCAATGGCACCCGTTTCAAGCACCAACGCCTCGAAAGGTTAGGCCCAAAATCATGACCACTCCCGAAACCTCTTCCCACGTCACCATCTTCGCAACCGATTGGTGCCCGTTCTGCAAGAAGCTTCGCGAGCGCCTCGACCGTACCGAAACCCCTTACGACGTCGTTGACGTCGAAGCCGAAGGCGCCGAGGACGCCGCCGCGTGGGTCGAGTCCGTCAACGACGGCAACCGCGTCGTCCCCACCGTCCTCTATTCTGACGGCACGCACGCGACCAACCCTGCCGCGTCCGCTGTTCGCGCGAAGCTGCGCGAACTGACCGGCGAAGAGGCCTAGCACCCGGGCAAATAGCGATGCCGTCGCGGGCGCCCGCGACTTTGGCATCACTTCTGTCCTGCGGTACTGTTAGTCGAGTTGCCCCAGTAGCTCAGGGGATAGAGCACGGCTCTCCTAAAGCCGGTGTCGGAGGTTCGAATCCTCTCTGGGGCGCAAAACACCCCCGCGGCCTGCGCAAATAGGCTGCGGGGGTTTCGCATTTCTGCAAAGAACGCGAATGCACTAACTTATCTACCCTCTTTGCGCAAGATTTGGCCGGCCCAGGAACTCCTTGACCACGGTCATCATGTCCGACTTCTTCATGTCCGGCAGGTAACAGTGAATGACTGCTAGCGAGATATTAGCGAGTGACATTTCGTCTTCGTACAGCAGGTACCAGCCTTGGTGCGTCGGGTGGAATTTGTGCTTCGAGGCAGCGAGTGAGCGGAAGCCGTAGAGTGGCTCGATCGTCGCACCGGCCTTATCCAGGATGATTTCTACGAGTGATTCCGGCGCATCCGTTCGAGCCAGCGGCGCTCCGGAGAGGGAGACCCATCCAAGTCCTTGCTCGGCAGCGATGCGGGCGCTTTCCGCGAGAAGGAATTCGATGGCTGGCCGGAACCCGTTCGCGTCGCGGCGCATGAAGTCAAGGGTGTAGCCGACGAGGGCGCCGCCTTCGTAGACGGGCAGCCAGCTCGTCACTGCGTGCAGGCTGCCGTCGTCGCCCACTGCGAGGAGGAGTTTGGTGTCCGGGTCGCGGAGCTCGTCGAGCCCTCCCAAGGTGAAGCCCATTTCTGGAAGTGCTTTATCTGCGACCCATTGTTCTGAGAGCGCGACGATGCGCTCACGCATTTCCACTGGGCTTTCGGCCCAGCTCGTCCACACGGCGCGCACGCCTTCTTTCGCCGCACGGTTGCGCGCGGTTCGGATGTTCTGGAACTTCTTGCCTTTGAACTCGATGTTGTCCGTCAACAACATGGATTCTTCGGCGACGTGGATGCGTCGGAAGTCGGGGCGAGCAAAGGTGCCAGGCACTGAGTACCACGCGACTCTCCAGCCTTGACGTGCGGCAAACTCTTCAAACGCAGTGGCAACGGCTTCTTCCGTCATCGTGCCGCAGTGCACGGGACTTCCGACCGTGACAGCGACGTTGTAGGAGACGCGGTACGCGACGACGCCTTCTCCGTCGCCGAAGTCCGTCCCGCAGAAAAAGTAGCGGTTTCCGTCCCACAGCCCCATCCACGCGAGGTGGTCACCGGACCCATGAACCAAGATCTCCCGCGCCCGCTCGCGGTCCTGCGCGTGCGCTTCGGACGGCGGCGCGGACAGCACCTTAAACAGTGCAATCAGCGCGGTAATCCAGAATATGATTCCCACCCATTCGTAGAAGATCCACGCCACGGAGCTGATGGGGAACGCATGCGTTGGAGCCAGCACAGCTACCACGGGTGGGAGGTACCTGTTCGGCAGCTCAGCAAGCAGCGCGCTTATCGACGCCCCTCCGAGGAAGCCGTCTCGCACAACCCAGGCTCCGCAGGTCCACAGTGCTGCGGTTGCTAACCACGCTCCTCCTATGATCGCAGCGCCACGATACCAGTTGGACGGAACCGTGAACCGGCGGCCAGTGGCAATGAGGACTGCAATGGTGACCAGCCACGGGAGAACGACCAGTATTGTATTCACAGCGGTAGAGCCGTCTGCTCCCCCACCGATTGTTTGCCAGCAGATAACCGCAATGGATCCAACGCTGACGAGGACGGCTGCCCACCATGCCAGTTTCCTGCCATGCACGAGCCCCAGCGCAAGGATGGCTGACAAAACGATAGGCAAGGCGTTCATCAGCAAGGGTCCGAGACCATGCTGACTGTTTACCGCCATCGCTTCCGCGCAGGCAACGGATGTAGCGTCAGCGCACCGCTGGGCTACTAGATGCCCTGCGACTGTCGGCTCCCACATCAGCTTGCTCACTCCTGCGAACGGCCCCTGCGCCGCGGGGTTGATAGCGGTGATGAGTGGGCCGACTGCGACGCTGAGGAACAGAGCAGCCACGAGGACCCGCGATTCACGCAGCGACATCCTCCGCAATGTTCCTGTGCCCACGGAAAGAACACCAGCGACGGTACCTGCGACAACGGCTACCAGTGCGACGACGGCTGAGAGCGAGCCGTCGTAGAGTACAAGGGTCGTCATCATCGCAAGCATCACGAGGCGGAGGCGGCGTCGCCACAGCACGCCCATGAAGGCAGTGGCGAATGCGGCGGGCCCGAAGATCCACGCGACCGGAGACACAAAGGTCTCGTTGGCAAGGTCTGGGCCCCACAGGTTAAAGCCTGCCCGTTCAACGGCGCTGCCAACGATGAAACCTATGGGCAGCGCTACAAATTCGGAAGCCGTCGCCACAACCGCGAAGCGAGCAGAGCCAAGTCGCACCTCGGCTGGAACTGCGAATAGCAGCGCTGCGACAGTGGCCAGGATGAGCCCGACGAGGTTACCTGCGGTCAGCCCTGCGGTGGCCCAGTGCCAAAGGTCGGGATCAACGGGAAGGCGCAATCCGAAAGCCTCCCGCGGGGCCGCACCCGACAATACGCAGGCTAAATACGTGGCCCACGCAATACTCAAGAGGCCGAGCGTGACTGGAACTTTCCTCAAACAGGTGCTGATCAAGTGTTTCATTGAATTCCTCCGCGTTGAGCAACGAAGTCAATGTCTTGGCGCAACGCCACTCGCCACACTTCGAAGCTGTGCCCACCTGGCAGCGAGCGAAATGTGGTGCTCATTCCGGCTTTCTTCGCGAGCTCGTTTTGGTGCGGAAGCGCTGCCATAGCCTCTTGGTCACGCTTGCCGGCGGCAAACCTGCCAGCGATTCCCTTGTAGGTCACAGTCCCGATTGCCTCCTGAAGGAGCGTTTCCGGGTTCACGGATTGGAACGCGGCCTCGTCGCCGCCGAACAGCACGTCGACGGTCCGTTGGTGCCCGCCTAGGTTCGGTTCCGCCTCACCCGAATAGTCGAGGAACGTCCCGTAGGCCGTGGGATCGTTGGTAATCACTTGGAGTGCGCACGTGCCGCCGTAGCTTAACCCACCGATTGCCCACGTGCGTTGGTCTTCCTTCACACGGAAATTGTCCTTGACCAGCTGTGGAATTTGCTGGGCCAGGTAGGTTTGGATTTGCAGATCCGGGCCGTCCACGCACCCGGGATTCCCCGTGGTTGTTCCTGTGCCGTCCGCGCTGACGACAATGGGGGCTACGCCGTCGTGTGCAACTTGGTAGTCGTCGAGCGTCTGTTGCGCCCCGCCTTCGTCAAACCACCGGATTGGGCTGCCGGGGCTTCCCGCGAGCAGCACGAGGACCGGTAGGTGCTCGCCATGCCAGTAGGCGGGCGGAACGTACACAATTGCATCGCGCAGCGGTGGGGCAGGCAGGGTCACTAGGGCGCCCACTTCCCTGCCGTCGAGGGTCGGGGCGGTCGTCGTTTCGCGGAACTGATCCAAATTCATGGACACGGTGACCGGGACCGGGCAGAAGGACCCGAGGGTCGGGTACTGCTCATAAACAAGGTTGACCGCAAGGTACGCCAGCATCAAAGGAATCACTGCGAGCGGGGCGAGGCGCCACCGCCACCGCGGCGCCAAGAAGATGGTCGCCACCACGAACACGGCAGCTGCACAGCTGGCGTAGATGTGCCATGGAATTGCATCCGGGAACGGCTTCGGCCACACCGTGAGCAACAGGTACGCCGCTGCGAGCAGCGCTGCCGCGATTGCGAGTGCAATGCGCCGGTGCTGACGGCCGTACCACAACGCGACAACCACGGAAGCAGCTAAGGAGAGGTAAATTGCCCAGGTCGCGCCTGTGCTGACCACGGATATCGAACGGATTGCATCCACGGCGAGTAGTTTAAGTCGCTATGGCGTTGCTTTCCTACGTGCCACGGATACTTCCTTCCCCTTCAACAGCGAACTCCCAGACAACAGGCCGGGTTGTGGTCGCTCTCCATGGCACTGGCTCCTCCCCTTTTGTCTTCCGCCGCCTTGCACACGAACTGGAAAACATGGGATTGGGTTGATTGCGCCTGGCTACGGCCATCGGGCAACGGCAGGTATCGACGCCTCGTCCCAAGAGATTGCGGCGTTCCTCGACAGCCTGGCTGCGCAGCAGGTCGATGTTGTGGGGCACTCGTATGGCGCGCTGATCGGGCTGAGGGCGGTTCAGTTGAGCGAAATCGCCGCGCGCTGCGGCACGATCGTGGGCCTCGGAGCCTCGTGGCGTGGCACGCACGGCATTGCGCGTCTGTTTCCGCCCCGGCTCGTTCGGGTAGTGGCTGGCGACGCGTTCGTCGAATTAGAGCATTTCCGGGAGGAGCCAGTGGCCCCTTCCGGTACCGAAATCGTCTCTATCGTTTCGGATGCTGACCGCATTGTTCCAGCGTGGTCGTCACGGTGGGGAGACGTAATCGAGGTACCTGGTGTATCGCATGCGGCGCTCCCTTTGCGGACGAATGAGATCCTGGCGGCGCTCAGGGTAGTCCCTTCCGACCACAGCTGAGCAGCAACAACCCTACATTGTTGATACGTCACCAATAATCACCTACACTCGCACCTGCAATCATTATTGATGACACGTCAACGAAAGTAGGAATCATGTCTCAGCTCACCGGTACATACAAGCTCGACCCGGCACACTCCTCCATCGGCTTCACCGTCCGCCACGCGATGGTGACGAAGGTCCGCGGCGAGTTTACCGACCACGACGCCACCATCACGCTCACCGACGATCTGGCAGCAAGCACGGCACAGGGCACCGTCCGAACCGCGAGCGTCGATACCCGAAACGAGGACCGCGACGCACACGTGCGCGGCGAGGACTTCTTCGATGTGGAGAAGCACCCGGAAATGACGTTTACCTCCACGGCATTCAACGTAGATAATGCCGGCAACGGCACCGCCACGGGCGACCTCACCATCAAGGGCACCACGAAACCAGTCACGTTCGAGGTTGAGACCTTCGGCATCGATTTCCAGGCCCCGCTCAACTCGGGCGGCATGCTCGTGAGTGAGAAGGTCGCCATTGAAATTGAGGGCTCCGCGATCAAGCAGAGCGCCTAGTCTCTGCCGTACCATCGAGGCATGAGTGCTTCGAAGATCCCAACCATGTCGGTCCCCGTACAGGACTCCCGCGGGCCGTACGTCCTCGGCATCGACGTCGGCTCTACCGCGAGCCGCGGCGGCCTTTACGACGCCACCGGCCGCCCCGTCAAGGGCGCGAAGCAGCGCGTTGCGCACGCGTTTACTACCACCGCTGACGGCGCGAGCACCATCGACGCCGACCAGGTCGTCGCCGAGGTCCGCAAGGTTATCGACGACACCGTCGCGTTCGCCGCAGCGCATGACCTGCGCATTGAGGCCGTCTGCATGGACTCGTTCGCCTCGAGCCTCCTCCTTGTCGACGCCCACGGCGACGCCCTGACCCCGCTGTACACCTACGCGGACTCACAATCCCGCGACTACGTCGAACGGCTCCGCAACACAATCGACGAGGCCGAGTACCACCAGCGCACCGGCGTGCGCCTCCACACGAGTTACCACCCGGCGCGCCTCGCCTGGGCAAAGGAGCAGCTGCCCGAGTTTGCGCGCGCAGCCACGGTCATGGCGATCGGCGAGTACGTGTACCACAAGCTCGCGGGCATCCATGGCCTGGCCGTCTCTACCGCGGCGTGGTCGGGCGTCACCAATGCGCACACGGGGAAGCTCGACACCGAGATTCTCGACGCCATCGACATCCCGCACGACATGATCCAGCCGCTGCGCTTCCCCGACGAACCCGACTACCCGGATGACACCGCGTGGCCCGCGCTCAATGGGGTTGCGTGGTTCCACTGCATCCCCGACGGCTGGCCGTCCAATGTCGGCCCCGGCGCGACCGGCCCCGACACTATCGCGGTAGCCGCGGCGACCTCCGGCGCGATGCGCGTCATCCTCCCGGAGGTGCCAGCTCGCATCCCAGAGGGACTGTGGTGCTACCGCATCGCACGAGACAAGGCCATCTTGGGCGGCGCGCTCAACGACGTCGGGCGTGCCGTCACCTGGCTCGAGGAAACCATCCAGCCGGTGGCCCCGGATGAGATCGCCGCGGTGCTTTCCTCCGGGCCAGGGCGCGCCCCGCTAGTGCTGCCGTTCTTTACCGGCGAGCGCTCCACCGGCTGGGCCGCGAGCGCGCAAGCGCAGCTCTTGGGCATCACCGCGGCAACTACACCGGCCAATTTGTGGCGGGGCGTGTTTGAAGGCATCGCGATGTCGTATCTTCGCGTCTACGAGCAGCTCAAGGAGGCAGGCGCACTCCCCGAGCGCGTGGTCGCCTCCGGGCGCGTCACGGCCGACCACCCGGCGTGGCTGTCGGTGCTCGCCGATGCGCTTGGTTGCGACGTCGTCCCCCTGGAGATGAAGCGCGCCACCCTGCGCGGTACCGTGCTCATCGCTCTCGACGCCATCGCCCCTGAGGCACAGCGGGCAACGCCCCCATTCGGCCAAGGGCACCGCAACGTGGATGCACACGCCGAGTACTTCAGGGAGCTCCGCGACCGCTTCGAGGCTGCGTACCGCACGTTAGTTGTACAGTAGCTCTACAATCAGTCTGATTGTCTCAGTACTGTTCTCACAAGGGAGCTTCGTTGGCACGCCACGCAACCCAGTCATCGCCATCCCCGCTGCGCACGGCACGCGGCGCGCTAGTAGCGTTCCTCGCGATTGCGGGCATCGCCACGGTAGTGGGCTTCGCCCTACTGTGGCCGGGCGGCAAGCAGCCAGAGGTCCTGCCCGGGTTTGAGCAGACCCAGACGTCGACGGCGGAAACCGTCAAGGCCACCGTCATTGAGCACTCGGTCGCTCCCTGTGGTGGCGTCGCAACGCCGAACCACCCTGAGTGCGACTTCCTGCGCGTCGAGCTCAAGTCCGGAGGCACCACCACGATCGAGACAGCGCAGCAGCCGGGTACCCCGGAGCTTTCGGTCGGTGACCGTGTGGTGCTCTCGGTGCACCGCAACCCCGAGACTTCGTACTCCTTCCTTGACATGGATCGCTCGATACCGCTTGGGCTGTGGCTCGCGCTCACGCTGCTGGTCGTCGTTGTGGTTGGGGCATGGCGTGGGGTGCGCGCGATTTTCGGCCTACTGTATACGTTGCTTGTCATCTTCGGCTTCCTGGTTCCCGGACTGCTGCTCGGCTACAGTCCGGTCGGACTTTCGCTGGTCACGGGGGCCGCGGTGCTCTTCCCTGTCATCTTTGTTGTGCACGGCAGGAATTGGAAATCCGCGTCAGCCCTGGCTGGCACCCTGACCGCGCTGGGGCTCGCGGCGCTCGCCGCGCGCCTCGCCATCGATACGACGCAGCTGCGCGGCCTTGCCGACGAAAACAACCTCCTCATCCACATGTACCTCCCCCAGGTGCAAGTGCCAGGCATCATGCTCGCCGGATTCATCATCGGTGCCCTCGGCGTGCTCACCGACGTCACCATTGCGCAGGCTTCAACGGTGCAGGAGCTCTACGAGACTTCGCCCGACGCGCGGCCCCGCGCCGTGTTCGCCTCCGCTATGAAGGTCGGCCACGACCACATTGCGTCGATGGTCTACACCCTGGTCCTGGCGTACATGGGCGCTGCCCTCCCCCTGTCGATGCTGCTCCAGGTCGCCGACCGGCCGCTGACCCAGGTGCTCACCTCCGACGTGGTGGCCACCGAGATCATGCGCTCGAGTATCGGCGCGATCGCGTTGGTCCTGGCAGTGCCGATCACCACGGCGATTGCCGCGTGGACAATCCGAGCTCCCCAACCCCAACAGTAATGTTGCTAGAGTTACGGGTGTGACTACTTTTAATCGACGCCGCTTCCTTCAAACCACCGCACTCGCACTTGCGAGCGCAACCCTTGGCTTCACCGCGCAAGCCCACGCCCAGGGCCGCGTCCTCGGCACTGTGATCGACTACGCGGGCGGGGTTCCGTCCGGCCGCGCAGTAAAGGCCGCCGGGCACCTCGGCGCTGTCCGCTACGTGTCGGAGCGCCGCCCCGGCGCGAACTGGATGCTGGGCAAGCCCGTCACGCTGGGCGAAACACAGGACTTCGCCGCGAACGACCTCGCCACGGCGTCCGTCTACCAGTTCGGCCGTGCCGAGACCGCCGACTGGCTCGGCGGCGCCGCTGCTGCCGCCCGCCACGCACCGGAGGCGATGCGCCTCCACGCCTCCGCCGGCGGCCCAACCGGCCGCCCGATCTACATCGCGATCGACGACAACCCCTCGCGTTCCCAGTACCTGAACCAGATCCGCCCCTACCTCCGGGCGTTCTCCGCGGCACTGGCGCTTGGTGGCTACCAGACCGGTGTGTACGGAAACATCAACGTGATCCAGTGGTGCATCGAAGACGGCATCGGCTCGTTCTTCTGGCAGCACGACTGGGGCTCCGGCGGCAAACTGCACCCGCGCGCAAACATCCACCAGAAAGCAAAGTGGACCGGAGTGATCGACGGCGTCACGGTGGACATCAACAACGTCTACAGCGCCGATTGGGGCCAGTGGACCCCTGGGCGACGCGGCCCCGGCTTCACCCTTGGCGACCTGGGCAGCTCCCAGCTTTCATCACGCTTTGATTGGCGCGCGCTGCTGCCGAAGTAGCGTCACGCAAAGTAGCGTCACCAGGACATGGCAAAACCCCGGTACACAGAGCGTAAAGGCTCGCCGCACCGGGGTCTTTGCGTTTGTGCTAGCTAGGGTCTCCCGGGAACTCGCGCGGGTCATTCGACATCCGCTCGCCGCTCAACGCGTCGAGCGCTGCGATATCTTCCTGCGAAAGCTCGACCTCGACCGCCCCGAGATTCTCCTCGAGGCGAACTGGATTCGCCGTCTTCGGCACAACCGAGCATCCCAGGCTCATCACGTACGCGAGCGCAATCTGCGCCGGGGTCCGGCCGTGCTTCTCGGCGAGGCGAGTAAACACCGGATCGTCAAGGTTCGCGCCTCGCGCGAGCGGCGCCCACGCCTCGGTGACAATCCCCTTTTCCTGGTGATAGGTGCGCAGCTCCTGCTGAGTAAACCCTGCGTGCAGCTCCACCTGGTTGAGCACTGGCGCGACGCCGGTGTGCGCGATGATCTCATCGAGCACCTCTTCATAGAAGTTCGCCACGCCTACCGACTGCAACCGGCCCATGCCCTGCAGCTGCACCAAAGATTCGTACGCTTGCACGAAGGTCCCGTGCTGCGGCCACGGCCAGTGCACGAGGAAGAGATCGATAAACTCGAGCCCCATCCGCTGCAGCGACTCCTCGTAGGCTTCCGCTGCACGAGTCTGGTCATCGTTCCATAGCTTCGAGGTGATGAATAGCTCTTCGCGAGTCACATCACCGGCCGCAATCGCGTCGGCGACCGCGCGACCAACCTGCTCCTCATTGCCGTAAAAGGAGGCAGTGTCGATGTGGCGGTAGCCCAACTCAATAGCTCGCCGCACGATGTTGACGCAGTCTTCACCTTGCAGCTTGTAAGTGCCCAGACCTAGCAGCGGAAAATCATAACCGTCGTTGAGTGTTGTCACTGGAATGCGCATATCGAATCCTTAGCGCGCGTCAAGCAGGTCGATAATGAACACCAGCGTCAGGCCGGAGAGCGGGTGGCCGCCACCAGCAGGGCCGTACGCCTTCTCCGGCGGAATCGTCAGCTTGCGGCGACCGCCAACCTTCATCCCCGGGATGCCCTCTTGCCAACCCGCGATGAGGCCAGCCAACGGGAACTCCGCGGCCTCGCCGCGGTCCCACGAAGAGTCGAACTCTTCACCGGTTGCATAGTCAACACCCAGGTAGTGCACCTGCACATAACCGCCTGCTACAGCTTCGGCTCCGTCGCCGACTACGAGATCCTCGATGACAAGGTCCGTTGGGGCAGGTGCTTCAGGTACCTCAATCGTGGGCTTTTCCATACGTGAATACTCCTTGCGTCGTTCATTCATGGCGAAACCGCCGGGTACATATCCCCAAAGTATAAAGGAAGATACGTACCCGGCGGTGAACGCTAGAGATTATCGCTGGTCACGCGGCACAAAGTCGCGCTTCGTGTAGCCGGTGTAGATCTGGCGTGGACGGTTGATCTTGGAGTTCATCGCCAGCTGCTCGCGGTACTGTGCGATCCAGCCCGGGAGACGGCCGATGGCGAAGAGCACGGTGAAGAAGTCCGTCGGGAAGCCCATCGCGCGGTAGATCAGACCGGTGTAGAAGTCTACGTTCGGGTAGAGCTTGCGCGAGATGAAGTAGTCGTCCTTCAGCGCGATCTCCTCGAGCTTCATCGCCAGGTCCAGGAGCTCGTCGCCACCGAGGTGCTCCAGCACCTCGTGTGCGGTCTCCTTGACGATCGCTGCGCGTGGGTCGTAGTTCTTGTACACGCGGTGGCCGAAGCCCATTAGGCGGACGCCCTTTTCCTTGTTCTTCACGCGGTTCATGAAGTCGGTGGCGTCGCCGCCGTGGTTGTCCTTAATGTCCTCGAGCATCTCGAGCACAGCCTGGTTTGCACCACCGTGCAGCGGGCCTGCCAGCGCGTTGATGCCGCCTGCAATGGAGACGAACATGTTCGCCTGCGCGGAAGCAATCATGCGGACCGTGGAGGTGGAGCAGTTCTGCTCGTGGTCTGCGTGCAGAATCAGCAGCTTGTCCAGAGCCTTCACCAGGATCGGGTCAACCTCGTACGGCTCGGTTGGGTAGCCGAACATCATGCGGAGGAAGTTCTCGCGTGCGTTCAGCGAGTTGTCTGGGTACATGTACGGCTTACCGCGGGATGCACGGTATGCGTACGCCGCCAGCATCGGCACCTTCGCCATCAGGCGAACGGTTGCCTTGTCCAGCTGCTCCTCGTCGAGCGGATCCAGCTGGTCCTGGTAGTAAGCAGAAAGAATGTTCACGGACGACGCCAGCACCGCCATTGGGTGTGCGTTGCGCGGGAAGACGTTGAACGCGGCCTTGAAGTCTTCGTCGAGAAGCGTGTGGTGACGAATCTCGGAGTTGAACTTCTTGTACTCATCCGTCGTTGGAAGCTCGCCATTGATGAGGAGATACGACACCTCGTTGAACGTTGCATTCTGCGCCAGTTCAGCGATGTCGTAGCCGCGGTAACGCAGAATGCCATTGGCGCCATCGATGTAGGTGATCTTCGACTCGGTCGAGCCAGTGGACACGTAGCCCGGATCGAAGGTGACAAGCCCAGTCTCCCCGAGGAGGTTGCCTAGCACCACTCCGTCGTTGCCCTCGGTGGCGGACTTGATGTCCATTTCGAATTCGCCACCTGGGTAGTGAAGTACAGCTTTGTCTTGACCTTCAGAAGCCATAGCAAACCTTTCTCAGAAGTTTCGGAAACCCTATTCCTTGCGGGATGCAAGGAGGTTGCAATTTACTCCCGCAATGCTAGCAAAAAATGTGACTCGCCCGACACAACTCAATAAATCTATTGACCACCACACCCCCATTTGTTCGATTTTCAAGTATCCGGAAAAGAGCTGGCGAAAGGCGCCCCGGGCGCGTCGTTGGGTAATAAGATGCAGTGAGACGCGAGTGGCGTCGTCAAGTTTCTCTACCCCCTGTTACAGGAAAGGCTGCCATGCAAACATTTCCGGTTCTTCCCCCAGCTCTGCTTCCTAGCGATGGGCGTTTTGGCTGCGGCCCTTCAAAGGTTCGCCCGGAGCAGCTCGAGGCTATCGCGAAGGGCGCGGACATCATTGGTACCTCTCACCGCCAGCCAGCTGTGAAGAATCTTGTGGGTGAGGTCCGCCAAGGTTTGCACGACTTCTTCAGCCTTCCGGAAGGCTACGAAATCGTGTTTTCGCTCGGAGGCGCGACCGCCTTTTGGGACGCCGCTACCTTCGGCCTCATCGAGACGAAGTCTGCACACCTGACGTTCGGTGAGTTTTCTGGAAAGTTTGCGAAGGCCTCGGCCGCCGCTCCATGGCTGGCTGATCCGCAGATCGTGGACTCCTCACCCGGCACCGCACCTTCGCCGCACGAGCTCGACGGCGCCGACGCCGACGTCGTTGCGTGGGCACACAACGAGACTTCCACCGGCGCGATGGTCCCTGTTCGCCGCCCGGACACCGATGCACTCGTAGTTATCGACGCCACCTCCGGCGCCGGCGGCCTCCCCGTCAATGTGCACGAGGCGGACGTCTACTACTTCTCGCCACAGAAGTGCTTCGCTTCTGACGGCGGCATGTGGTTCGCCGTGATGAGCCCAGCCGCCCTGGAGCGCATTGAAAAGATCCAGGCGTCTGGCCGCTTCATCCCCGCGTTCCTGAACTTGCAGACGGCCGTCGATAACTCACGGAAGAACCAGACGTACAACACTCCGGCAATCAGCCCTCTGTTGATGCTGGCGGAGCAGGTTCGTTGGATGAACGAGCTCGGCGGGTTGGATGCGATGGTTGCTCGCACGACGGCTTCGTCCTCCCTGCTGTACAAGTGGGCTGACAACCACGAGTTTGCAACGCCGTTCGTCGAGGACCCTGCTGCCCGTTCCAAGGTCGTCGGTACGATCGATTTCGACGAGCGCATCGACGCAGCTGAGCTGGCTAAGGCGCTTCGCCAGAATGGTTACCTGGATACGGAGCCGTACCGCAAGCTTGGCCGCAACCAGTTGCGCATCGGTCTGTTCCCTGCAATCAAGTCCGAGGACGTCAAGCATCTGACCAAGTCTATTGACTATCTGATCGAACAGGGCGTGGGCCAGAAGTAGTCCAGAACAAATGGGCTAAGCTGGTGGAGGTATTTGTCAGCGGAAAGGAGCCACATGCGCGAGTTGTACCTCATGGATGAGGAGTCCACGGAGACGTTCTTCGTCCTCCGAGATGACGAGGGCATCCGTTACCAGCTCGCGCGTTCCGAGATGCAGGCCGTGGCTGAGGAGGAATCCATCAAGCCTGAGCTTGAGGTTGCACCGGACGCGCAGGAACCATCCGCTGACGCTGACAATGCACTCGGTGACGAGCACTCCGAGGACGCAGCGGAGACAGCCTCCGAGGAGAAGCCCCGCAGCCTGCCGGAACCGGACCCGCTGTACTCCACCCCGCTTTCGATGCGCCCGAACCAGATCCAGGCGCGCATCCGCTCCGGCACCCAGCCGTCCGAGTTGGCTGAGGAGATGGGGGTGGCTGAAAGCCGGATCGACCCGTACGCCCACCCGGTGCTCCTGGAGCGCTCGCAGGTTGCCGAGGCCGCAAAGCAGTCGCACCCGATGCGCGAGGACGGCCCAGCGAAGCTGACGCTGTTCGAAATCCTCGCCACCGCATTCGCTGCCCGCGGGCATTCGCTTAGCGACGCCACCTGGGACGCAACCCGTGAGCCCGGCGATGACTGGGTGGTGCATGTCCGGTGGCAGGCAGGCTTAAGCGAAAACGAGGCCTTGTGGTCCTTCCACCGCCAGATGGGTTCCGCACCGACGACGGAGGCGCGAAACTCCATCGCTGCAGACCTCACAGACCCGGATTTTGTGCAGCCAGTTCGTTCACTCACGGCTATCGATCAAGACGTCGATGAGGGCGAAGACGCCACCGATGCCCCCGCTGCTTCGGACGAGGATGCAATCGCGACCGGTGACTTCTTGCAGCACCCGGATGAGGCACCGCAGCCGCAGAAGAGGCGTCGAAAAGCTGTAACTCCGCACTGGGAAGATGTCCTGTTGGGGGTCCGAACAAACACGAAGCGGCCGCGAAAGTAGGGCCCCGCTATGTCTCATAACGCCGTGGTTACCTGCTGGTTTGTCAACGTCGCACACCCGGAGGAGGTGCTCGCGGGCGAGCCGAAGGCGGACCGTGGGTTCGGCCGAAAGCTGCTCGCACAGGTTAACCCGGCGTGGCCTATTACCCCGATTGGCCAGTTCCCGCTGAATCGTTCCTCGGTTCCTGGTGTGGACGAGTATTACATCGCGGGGTACCCGGGAGTTGCGGTTGTCCGTTTCTTTGTCAGGGACGCGGAGCGCATCAGCGAAACCGCCAAGGCGCTGCGCACCGCACTGCCTAGCGCTGACACCTACGTCTACGCAGAAGGCACCGATTCGGACTACGCGGCGATCGCCCACTACCAGGGTGAGACGCTGCGCCGCGCGTTCTCTGCCACCCGCGACCACGTCTTCGAGGACGTCGGCTTGCCGGACCCGTTCGAGGCCCCGTACTGGGCCGGGGAAACCGCACCCCAGCTCGGCGGCATTTCGCTACCGTTCGAGCCGCCAGCGCTGATGCGCGAGGCTGAGCGCGCGTGGTTGGGTATCGAGGTCGGCGAGGACGGTCCGGATGTGCACATCATCGGCTACGCGGTGGATGGCCGCCCGGAGCCGAAAGTCGAGGCTCCTGCCCCACGCACCAAGACTGTCAACGAGGTGGCGGCGAAGTTCGCCGAGCAGACCAACACGTACGACGACTACGAGCAGCACGACGAAGAGGCAGAGCGTGACGAGTTTTCCGAGCTTGCCGACGCCTCCGTCGCAGCAGCAAAGCGCGTTGGCCGCGGGCTACGTCGCCGCGCCCGCGACCTAAAGGCTACGATTGCGGAGAAAATCCGCCACGCAGACCGCGGCTGATGAGGTCACGCTGGCGCTCGTAGAACGCAATCGCCGCAGCCGTGGCCACGTTGAGTGAATCCGTTCCGGGCGCCATGGGGATTTTCGCGCGCACATCGGTCGCGCGCATTGCGTGCTGCGTGAGCCCAGGGCCTTCCCCACCGACGAGAAATGCCACCTTCTCGTGATCGTTAAATGCCTCTGAGAGGTACACGGCATCGTCCGCAGGGGTCAGTGACACCAGCCACCAGCCCTGTTCCTGCAGCTGTGCGAGCTCGCGCTGCCACGTGGTTGGGGTGCCGCCAAAGTGCGCAAACGGGGTGCGAAGCACATGGCCCATCGATACGCGGACGCTGCGCCGGTAGAGCGGGTCGGCGGTGGCGGCACCGAACAGCACGCCATCAACGCCCATGCCGGCGGCGTTGCGGAAGATGGAGCCGATGTTCTCGTGGTCCCCTACTCCCTCAAGAATTACCAGGGTGCGGGCATCTGCCACGACGTCTTCGACGCTCAGCGGTTCGGGTTTATCCGCGGAGACTAACAGCCCACGGTGCATGTCGTAGCCGGCGACCTCCCCCATCACTGCGCGGCTGATCTCGTAGACCGGTATTCCTTCCGCTTCGAGGCGCTCGCCGTACTGCTCCAAAAAAGATTGGAGGCGGCCACCGAAGCCGAACACCGCGCGGACAGGAAAGCGGGACTCCACAAGGCGTCCCGCAACAAGAGGCCCCTCCGCAAACACCAGGCCTTTCTCGCGGTCTGAGTGCTTCAGGTCGCGGATATCGTCAAGCCGGGGGTCGGAGGGGTCGTCGATAACTATGCTCACGCTTTACGAGATTAGCGACATCAACGGTCCTTGTGCGAAATAGATCAGGAACAGCGCAGAAATCAGCCACATGATCCAGTGAATGTCCTTGCGCTTGCCAGCGAAGAGCGCCATCACGGTAAACGCGATGAAGCCGACGCCGATGCCGTTGGCAATCGAGTAGGTCAGCGGCATCATGATGATGGTTAAGAAGGCCGGGAAGGCAACGTCGAAACGGGTCCAGTCGATGTTGCTGACCTGCATCATCATCAGCGCGCCAACCACGACGAGGACCGGTGCGGCGGCCTCGATTGGGACGATTTCGTACAGCGGGGTGAGGAACATCGCCAGCAGGAACAGGATGCCGGTGACCACGTTTGCGAGGCCGGTGCGGGCGCCGTCAGCAATGCCGGCGGACGAGTCCACGAACACCGTGTTCGAGGAACCAGAGAACGCGCCACCGACTACTGCGCCGAAGCCTTCAACAACGAGGGCTTTCTTCATGCCTGGCAGGTTGTCGTTCTCGTCGGTCAGGCCGGCCTGGCGGCCGAGCGCCGTCATGGTGCCCATTGCGTCGAAGAAGTTCGCCAACACGAGGGTGAAGACCAGGAGGCTGGCGGCGACGACACCGACCTCAACGAAGGCACCAACCATGTCGATTTTGCCCACGAGGGACAGATCCGGGATGCCACCCAAGGAATCCGGAAGCGCAGGGACCGCGAGCGACCAGCCGTGGTCATTCTCAGCGGACGAGCCTGCACCGACGAAGGACTCCACAATCATCGAGATGATCGTCGTCGCGACGATGCCGATGAACAGCCCACCCGGAATGTTCCGGATCACCATGAAGCCACAGATGAGCAGGCCGATGACAAACACAGCCGTCGGCCACGAGGCGATCGAACCACCGAAGCCCAGCTGCACCGGGACAGTGGTGTGTGCCTCGTCAGGAATGCGGCGCACGAACCCGGCGTCCACCAGGCCGATCATCGCGATGAACATGCCGATGCCGACACTCATTGCCACCTTCATCGAGTTCGGGATGGCCTCAAAGACGGCGGTACGGAACCCGGAAATCGCAAGAATGCAGATGATAATACCGTCAATCACGATGAGGCCCATGGCCTCTGGCCAGGTCAGGCCCTGTTGCCCAACGAGTGTCACTGCAACGAGTGTGTTCAGGCCAAGGCCCGCAGCGATACCAAACGGGTATTTAGCAATAACGCCGAACAAGATACACATCACACCGGCGGCAAGGGCCGTCACCGCAGCTACCTGCGGGATACCAAGCACGACACCTTCGCGGTCGGGGCTCGTGCCCAGGATCAGAGGATTCAGGAGCACGATGTACGCCATCGCAAAGAAGGTCACGATACCGGCGCGGATTTCGCGGCCGACGCTCGAGCCTCGCTCACTGATATGGAAGAATTTATCAAGCCCGCTAGCGGGCTGCTTCGTTGAAGATTCGCTTGGAATACTCACTGCGAAGATCCCCTTTAGTTCGTTGAGGAAGTTATGAAAGAGAGCAAAGTTGTTGCATGCATCGGCTGAAATCTATCTGCCAAAAGCCTGCAATAGACTTTTACCTTAGTGCACACACTTCCTAATAATTTCGACTTGGAGCCCAAAGTGGATGTATTCAGCTTTGTCATTTCGCAAGGCATGGTTGCAGATGCGGATCTGCTCACTTCGAAGCTTCGCGGCTGCGGCATCTCGCACTCGGAGTTTGAACGCCTCCGCGTTACGGTCAGCCAGGTTATGGGCCCTCGCAAAGCAGTCGTCCACGTCAGGGGAGACCATGTGTCCTTGACGCTTCGCCCGGCGCCTGCGCCCTCCACGGAGATCACCATGTTCGCGGAGCCAATCCGGGATCAGCGCGCGCAGCCGAACAGGCACGGGCCGGACCTCGGGTGGCAGTTGCACGCATCGGCAACGCTGGGCACCAACGACGGATTGCTTGCCGACGCCAGCGGCCGCATCATCTCCGCACTCCTCCAACCACTGATCACATTTCCAAGCGCCACGCAGGCGGTCTTCTCCGGGCACCCTGCTACCGCGGGGTCATACGCGCTGGAGGGGGTTGTGCGTGTGTTGGAGGAGGCGGGCGTCGAAACGCATGAGGCGCACGACGGCTTCTCACGCTTCGATCTGATGCACCAGGAGACGTGGGCCGTCGATGCTGTGCAGGGTGCCCGGCTTGTCGAGCAATGGCAGGAGTATGGCACACCCAAGCCTGGCCCCCGAATGATTTCGCGCGGTTTACTGCCGACGCACCGCGAGATCAATGAAACCCGGCGGCTGCGGGCATCACTGCTCTAGCGGGTTACTTCCCGTCGTGGCGCGGCGCCTTGGTATCTGCGTGGGCACCGCAGCCGTAGGATGCAGCGACGATGCGGCCATCAGCTGAGTATTCGTTGGTGCACACTCCGAAGTTCTCCCCCACTGGGTGCTCCATTGGAATGTAGAACGCGCAGGTCCGGCAGTGCAGCGTTGCCTGCTCGGCGAACGCAGAATTAGGGCCAAACTTGCCCTTCCGCCACCGCGTCTTCGCCGCATTGAGGCCTTCTTGCGTGAGGTAGTGGTCAGTTTCCCTGCCTGGGAACGTCACTGCATCCTTTGCAAAGGAGTCTGTGGTCAGGCGCTCGTCGTCAGGCGCTGGCTCCATGATGTCGCCGGGGCCGAGGTCGCCGGGGCGAAGACGCTCGGAGTACGGCACCCAGTCCGGCGCCTGCAGCGCGTCGCGAGCCGGCATGAGCGCGACCTCGTTGACGGTCACCCATGTTGAGCCCGTGGCACACGCGACGACCGCGTTCCATTCCCACCCGTTGTAGCCAGGCACGCTCGCTTCGAAGCGGTGCGTGGCCACGTTGCTCGAGAGCCCAGCGACACCGATGTGCGCGCCGACCTCGCCTTCCGCGATCTCGAGGATGGCCTCTCGCGCGACCTCAATTGCTTTGTCGCTCAGCAGTGGTGAAGAGTTCTTGTTCTGAGACACGCTCTCCATTATGGCCCATTTCTGGGGAAATGCTGCATGATGGACGTATGCGTGTTCACTCCCGACGGTTTTGGTCCATCCTGATGTGTCCTTTGGTGCTGCTCACCGTGAGTGGTTGCGATGAAGCTGCCACCGAGGTGGAGCAGCTGAAACCCGAAATCGTACAACGCTACGACTACGACCCTGCCCTGTTCACCCAGGGCCTCGAAGTCGATGAGGACGGCACGCTCCTCGTCAGTACCGGCCAATATGGAGCGTCCGGCATGTATCGGCTCACGACAGAAGGCGACGTGTTGGGCGAGGTTGCCTTGCCGGACGTGTTCTTCGGCGAAGGCATGACCCGCGTCGGAGATTCGGTTTGGCAGCTGACGTGGCAGGAGGGCACCGCGTTTCGCCGCGATGCAGCGTCCCTAGCAACTGTCGATACCGCCCACTACGACGGCGAAGGGTGGGGGCTGTGCGCCACCGATGATGCACTTATTTTCTCCGACGGTTCCGCCGAGCTGCGCCGCATGGACCCGGACACGCTCGCCGAGCTTGCGCGGTTCGAAGTCACCGACCAAGGCAAACCCGTCGAGGGTCTCAACGAGTTGGAGTGCGTCGGCGACGACGTCTACGCAAACATCTTCACAACCACCGACATCGTGCGTATCGACGCCACCTCCGGCCACGTCACGGCCAGGATCGATGCGTCGTCTCTTCCCAACAACGCCGACGAAGACATAAACAATGTGCTCAACGGGATCGCGCATATCCCTGGCACCGACGAGTTTTACCTCACCGGCAAGCGTTGGCCTGACCTCTACCGCGTCCGGCTGGTCCCGTCCCAGTAGAATTTCGCTCATGACTGCTTCCCGCCGTGCTTCCTCTCGCCTTGCACTCCAACTCGGTGCGACAGTTCTCGCCGTCGCTATCCTGCTCGCTGGGGTGTACGCGTTCATGAACTGGCAGCGCTCGCAGCCAGGTCTTCCCGTAGAAGACCTTCGGATTCACGTCACTGCATCCGACGGCGAGCACGAGATCGCCCCTTACACGCTCTGCCCCCTCGATGAGCAATGTGACGGCGGTGAGCCACCGGCACTCACACGTGATGGCTCCGACGAACTCACATTCCGCATCGACCCAGATATCGCTGCGGGCAGCTGGCGCCTCCTCCTCATTTACGACGACCCCTCCGCCAACGAAGAGCGCCTCCACCAGGCTGGCGAGACCACCGAAGAGACCGCTCCTGCCGTCAAAGAAGGCGGGGCAAAACTCCTCGTTGCTGAAGTCTCGACGCTGGCCGTAAAAAATGACGACCACGGGGAAGAAATCCCGGTGGTCGCCACATGGTCGGTCGCGTTTGAATAACGCTTAGGCGTCAAGCTCCTTCGCCACTGCGCGCAGGATGCCCGCAACCTGTCGAGCCTCTTTGCGTTCAGGGTAGCGCCCAGCCGTCAACGCCGGTTGCACGTCGGACTCGATGAGCGTCATCACATCGGCAAGCATGCTTCCGAGTTCTTCTGGCTTCCTACGGTGCACGGGGCGACGCTTCGGCGTCTCCAAGATGGCGACGCGCAGCGCCTGCGGGCCCTTTCGGCCTGCGGCAAAGTCGAACTCGATGCGCTGTCCAGGCACAAGCTCATCCACACCATCCGGGAGCACCGACTTAGAAATAAATACGTCGTCGTCTCCAGGGTTGGATGCGAAGCCGAAGCCCTTGTCGGCGTCGAACCACTTCACCTTTCCAATTGGCATTAGTCTTCGTTCCTTCTCTGTTCTCTATGCAGACTCAGCAGTGGCTATCCATCATAGTCGTATCGCCCGTTCGAGCCCCAACACGAAAGAAAGTGCCACAAATCACACTCGCGCCAATTTTGCTCATGAACAGGCCAAACGGCCCTACCAGTCTCCCCGCGTCCGCGACACCGACCCCAAAAAGTGCCCGGAGCGTGACTAAATCGTTATAAAGCGTTAGGCTGTCCCGCAGCAAGAAAACGAGGCACGCTGAGTTCTGTTCGCCTCGCACAATTACACAAACAACAGAAGCGGAGGACCCAACCTTCGGAAACTCCCTCCCGGAGATTCCTTGGGGTGAAGTTGCTACTGCAACCGGGCACCTCAGCCCGAACCCGACAGCTTACTTCGCAAGCGACAACAAGAGAGGACATCGTATTTTCATGGGACGCCATTCCAAGCAGACCACTTCCCTGACCAAGAAGGCACTCGCCGGCGCAGCTGCAACCGCGGCGTTCGCTGGACTGATGGCCCCAGAAGCCACGGCAGCGCCTGACTCCGACTGGGACCGTCTCGCACAGTGCGAGTCCGGCGGCAACTGGGCAATCAACACCGGCAACGGCTACCACGGCGGCCTGCAGTTCTCCGCGTCCACCTGGCAGGCATTCGGTGGCGGCCAGTTCGCTCCAACCGCGAACCT
The DNA here is from genome assembly GCF_001875735.1 of Corynebacterium sp. NML120713. Lineage (NCBI taxonomy): Bacteria > Bacillati > Actinomycetota > Actinomycetes > Mycobacteriales > Corynebacteriaceae > Corynebacterium > Corynebacterium sp. NML120713. Next base: position 6,034 of record NZ_MLCR01000022.1, on the reverse strand, counting down.
GGCAACCCGTGAGCAGCAGATCATCGTTGCAGAGCGCACCCTGGCACAGCAGGGTTGGGGCGCATGGCCAGCATGCTCCGCTCGCCTTGGACTGAACTCCGCTGCGACAAATCGCGACGCACAGGCTGCCGCACCGGCACCTGCTCCTGCACGCGCTGCCGTTGCATCCCCGGACGCAGCCCAGCGCCAGGCAGAGAACCCAGTTGACGCCCTGTACCGTCAGCTCGGCAGCTCCCTGAGCAACTATGGTTTCGCGATTCCGGCGCACATCCAGCAGTCCTACGCTGCGAACCGCGCGAACTACGATGCGTTCTACAGCCAGAACGCTGCACTGATCAACGCTGTTCGCTCGGGCGATCTCGCCGCTATCGGCGCAGCACTGCTGAACCGCTAAGCACTCAATAGAACGTGCCCGCCACAGAAAGCTTGTGGCGGGCACGTTTGTTTTGCTTTATGAAAGGGGCATAGGGACTGGCCAGCCCACTCTTTCAGGGCTGGCCGAAAGGTTGAACGCTTAGCGGTTGATTCGCGTCGTTGGGTGGACGTACCCGATTTCTTCCGCTGGGAGTGGGAGCACGAGCTCGTCCCCAAACGGGCTAGATGCACCGGTAAGCTGCGAGGACAGCTCGGTGACAGGCGAACCATTACCAGGGGTGTTGGTGGGCCACGCCGGGTTCGCGCGACCGATCTTCTCTACGTCTTTAGCCATGCGTACTATTCTTTCACGCCTTGGCAAAAATCGCACGTACACTAGCCAACGCTATGACTACGTTCCAGGAAGCGCTCCGCACGATGCGCCCCGAACAACTCCGGGAGCTCATTTATCTCAGGCCAGACGCCTTTTACCCCACCCCGCCATCCTGGGGTTCGCTGGGGACGCGGCTGTCGCTGGCTGGGTCTGCAGCACGAGCGTTACGCCGTCTCAACGCTGCCGAGTTGCGGCTTCTGGAAGCGCTCGGGGACGTCGGCGCCGAACTCTCTCCCGTCGACACCAACAATGTCCCCGCAGCGCGTGTTCCCGGGGCCGTCGAGCGTCTCCGTGCGATGGCGCTCATCTATGGCCCGGATACTGCTGTACAGGTCGCACCAGGGGCACTTTCCGCGCTGCCGTCGGGGTGGCGCCTCGGGGACCAGGCCCCACCGAACCTCGACGGGCTGCTGGAAGGACTCAGCGCCCGCGAGCGCTCAGTGCTGGATACGCTAGCGGCGTCAGGTTCCATCGGCACGACGAGGGCCGCCGCGGCGGACGCGGATCCCACGACGCCAGTTGCAACACTCATTGCGAAAGGGCTGCTCATCCGCGTCGACGCCACAACGGTCCGCCTACCTCGCCCCGTCCGCGACGTCCTCCGTGGCCTGCCACCGCGCGAGTTCCCCGAGCACGCCCCTGCCGTCAACGATCCAGATCAGCCGACGATCGACCGCAACGCGACTGGCGCGGGCCTCGACGCGGTGCGCAAGCTCCGCCAGCTACTGCTCCTGTTACTTGAGTCCCCGGTCGCACTGAACAAGGACGGCTCCCTGGGAGTCCGCGCACATGCGGGGTTAACGCAGGCCCTCGGTTTCGATCCTGCGCTCCTCATTACCACGGGCGAATCCGCCGGCCTTCTCGGCCGCGGAAGCACCGACGAGGCCGACGTACTCGCGGCCACCCACGACGCTCTTTCCTGGTTGGACGCCACGCTCGCCGACCAGTGGGCTATCCTCCTCGCCGGCTGGCTCGCCTCGCCCTGGCGCACCGACAAGACGCCGGAGCACCGCCTCCTTTCCGAGCCCACCCACAACCCCGACGTCAGGCATGCCCGGAGGCGCATCGTCGAGTACGCAGGCCCCGACCAAGAGGCCCGATTACTGTTCCACGTACCGCTCATGGCAGCGAATTTCTCGCCCCAACTTATCGACGCCACCATCGCCGAAGCCGCATTCGTCGGCGCGATTGGCGGCGTGGGGAGCTCGCCGTCGACACCGCTGCTTGCACTTCTCAACGACGGCGACGTCGTCGAGGCTACGAAGCAGCTCGTCCCCGCGGAGGTCTCGCAACTCATCGCGCAGGGCGACATGACACTGCTCGCCCCGGGGCCGCTCGATGCGGCGACCGCCGCCGTCGTCGAAGATATCGCCGACCTTGAATCGCCGGGCCTTGCCAGCATGTGGCGCATCAGCGACGCCTCCCTGAAGCGCGCCCTCGACCGTGGGCACGACGCCGACTCACTGCACACATGGTTGAAACAGCACATCATGGGCGAGGTTCCGCAGGCCATCACCTTCCTTATCGATGATCTCTCCCGCACCCACGGCGCAATCCGCGCCGGCAGCGCGCTGAGCTACATCCGCTGCGCCGACCCTGCCCTCCTCGCCGTGGCGGCTGAGCACGCCGATCTGCGGATCTTGGCGCCAACCGTCGCCGTCAGCCCGCTTCCGCTGCCACGCTTGCTCCACGAGTTGCAAGCCGCGGGCCTGCAGCCCACCGCCGAAGACGACCACGGCGCCTCCATCACGCTTGCGGAGGAACCAACACTGGTGCGAGCAACACCGTCCTCGCTTCCCAGAACCGCCTCTCTGAGCGAAGAGGACGTCGATAAGATTGTTGCGGCCCTCAACTCGGATACAAGCCAACCTTCCGGGGTCAGCGAAACGTCAACGACTGATATGCTTCGTGCAGCAGCCCGCGCCCGTCGCCGCGTCAAGGTTGAGTACGCGGACTCGCAGGGCGCGCAGCACACCCTAACGGTCATCCCGTTGACGGTGAGTGTCGGCGTCATTGATGCGCAGGACACGGCCACGCAGCGCGTGATCCGCATACCACTGCGGCGCGTCACCACTGTGACGCTGGTGTAGAAAGAAAGGTCCAACAATGACGTTTGGGGACGGCCCACTGATCGTGCAGTCCGATAAAACCGTACTGCTTGAAATCGCGCACCCGGACGCGGCGAAAGCTCGCGCAGCGCTTTCCCCATTCGCTGAACTCGAGCGCGCCCCCGAACACGTCCACACCTACCGAATCACCCCGCTGGCGCTCTGGAATGCCCGCGCCACCGGCTTCGACGCCGAGACCGCGGTCGACGTCCTCGAGCGTTACTCCCGCTTTCCCGTCCCCCAGTCGCTCCTCATCGACATCGCCGAAACCATGGCGCGCTACGGCCGCGTCACCATGCTCAACGAACCCCAGCGCGGGCTCATCCTCACCGCGGAAGAACCCGCCATCCTGGACGAGATCACGCGCAACAAGAACATCATTCCGCTGCTTGGGCAGCGCTTCGATGAGCACACGGTCGGCGTACACCCGTCCGCACGCGGTCGCATTAAACAGGAACTGATCAAGACTGGCTGGCCGGTGGCGGACCACGCCGGATACGTCGACGGCGAATTCCACCCAATCGCGCTCGACTTTGACGGTTGGGAGCTTCGCGACTACCAGCAGTACGCCGCTCAAGCATTCTGGGAGGGCGGCTCAGGCGTGGTGGTCCTGCCGTGCGGTGCGGGCAAAACCATCGTTGGCGCCGCCGCGATGGCGCAGGCAGAGACGACCACGCTGATCCTTGTAACCAACACTATCGCCGGGCGGCAGTGGCGCGATGAGCTGCTGCGCCGCACCACGCTCACCCCGGAAGAAATCGGTGAGTACTCCGGCGAAAAGAAGGAGATCCGCCCGGTCACCATCGCGACCTATCAAGTAGTCACCCGGAAGACAAAGGGCGAATACCGCGCCCTCGAGCTTTTCGACACCACCGACTGGGGCCTCATCATCTACGACGAAGTCCACCTCCTCCCCGCCCCCGTTTTCCGCATGGCGGCCGACCTCCAGTCGCGCCGCCGTCTCGGCCTGACCGCAACGCTCATCCGCGAGGACGGCCGCGAGGACGACGTCTTCTCCCTCATCGGCCCCAAGCGTTACGACGCCCCCTGGAAAGAACTCGAAATGGCAGGCTTCATCGCCACCGCCGAATGCATCGAGGTCCGCACCACGCTCACGGAAGAAGAGCGCCGCAGCTACGCGACGGCCTCCGCACGCGAGCGCTACCGCCTGGCCGCCACCGCATCAGCCAAACTCCCGACGGTCAAGGACATTCTCGCCCGCCACGAGGTCGAACCGACGCTCATCATCGGAGCTTACGTCGACCACCTGCGCCACATCGCGCAGCAGATCGACGCTCCACTCATCGACGGCCGCACCAGCACCAAAGCCCGCGAAGAAGCCTTCGAGCGCTTCCGCCAGGGCGAGCTCCGCATCCTCGTCGTATCGAAGGTGGCGAACTTCTCCATTGACCTACCCCAAGCAGCGGTGGGCATCCAGGTGTCGGGCACCTTCGGTTCCCGCCAGGAAGAGGCCCAGCGCCTCGGCCGACTCCTTCGACCCAAGCCAGACAGCAGCGAGGTCTTGTTCTACACCGTGGTCACACGAGACACCCTGGACGCCGAGTACGCCATGCACCGCCAACGCTTCCTCGCCGAACAGGGCTACGCTTATCGCATCATGGATGCCTCAGACCTCAAACGCGGCCTATAGACTGTGGCCTATGACTGAACAACCATTCCGCTTCAACGTCGACGAAGAATACGCCAAAGAACACAACGAACTCATTCGAAATACCAAGAACCTCGTTACCTCAAGCATCGCTCTGTTCGTCGTCTGCCTCATCGCGGGCGTCATAGTCTGGTTCCTCGTCGACCCGACCTCCCCCTGGCGCCTACTCGGATCCCTCTCCCTTATCTTTTTCGGCACCATCATGCTGATCGTCGGTCTTGCTATTCCTCGCGCGGTTCCACGTACCCAAGCAATTTACGACGCCAACCCCCTCTCTCCCGCCGTCATCACCGATGACAAGGGCACCACAGTTACCCTCACCGCGTTAGTAAACACAGCCGTTGACCAGCAGTCCCCTGCCGAGTGGGCGCTCACCTCAACTGTGGTGCAACGGATCCCCGGCGTCACTCCTAAGGTTGGCGCTGCAGTTCCGTGCGTCGCTGTGGGAGGCCAGCGCACATCCCGCGACAAGGCACACTGGGCAACGATTACTCCGATGCCAATCGCGTGGGGCACCCCTTCAGAGGAAGTTATCAAACAAGCCACGGACTACATCCCCGACGATCAGTGGCGCGCCCTCAAGCAAGCTATCCGCGACGAGGATCTAGTCAAGAAGTCTAGAAATGAGCTCATAGCTCTTTAGGCCGACATCCTCGCCTCTGCGTACGCCCCAGGGAATGCTCAAGCCCTGGGGCGTATTGCTTGCGCCATGCCTCAGCCATTGAGGCCAGGTAGCCTGAGAGGCCTAACACTTTGAACGGAGATTCCAAGATGAACGATGCTTTTCCCCTTCGCACCCCTCGCCTTATCCTCACTCCTCCCACGGACCAAGATATAGACGCCATTTTTAGGATCCACGCCGACGCCCGCACCTATCAACACCGTCCCGACCTCGCGATGAAAAACCGCAAAGAGGCAGAGGAGTTGGCGCGCACATGGCAAGAAAACTGGGATGAACAGGGTCTTGGCTACTACGTAGTGTCCACGATTGACGGAACAACCATCGGGTTTACTGGAGTACGCCACAGTGAGGAAGCCGGTGAACAGGTACTCAACCTCTATTACCGATTCGCCCCTGAATCTCAGGGCCAGGGATACGCAAAGGAGGCTGCATCTGCGGCGATTGCCAATGCACAGGAACGTTTCCCGCAGCTTCCAGTCATCGCTATCATCGACCCCACTAATGAGGCATCGATCGGTTTAGCATTGAGGCTCGGACTCCACCACGTCCATGGTGCGGGTGTACCGAACGATTACGAAGTCTACCGCCTCTCCTGAATTCTGGGCTCAACGCGGCGGGGTTCTCGACGCGAGTCTCTCTAGATACATCCCCGTTTGTTTGTTGTGGGTGCACAAAAAATGTGGTGGGTACCACCACCCCCACAACGGGAACAGTGACACCCACCACACACAAGAAAATGAAGTTATAGGCCGGCGGTAACCTACTCTCCCACACCCTCCCAGGTGCAGTACCATCAGCGCGGGCGGGCTTAGCTAACCGGGTTCGGA